>NZ_SGXD01000003.1:314062-628124 GCF_004216915.1 Motilibacter rhizosphaerae | reverse complement strand
TGTGCGGGGTCTGGGTGAAGGTGCCGGTGCCGGTGGTGTCGGTGGTGGTGGTGGCGATGGTGGTCCAGCCGGTGCTGGTCTGCTGCTGGAGCTGCATCGGGATGCCGGCGGGGGTGAGGGCGTTGGCGACGGTGCCGGTGAAGGTCACGGGGTCGCCGTCGACGGCAGCCGTGCTGCTGACGGCCGAGCTGAGGACCACCTTGGGCCGTACCGCCACCGTCGTCGTCGCACCGCTGGTCAGAGCGGCTTGCGTCGCCGTCGCCGTGGTGACGATGCGGTAGGTCGCGCTGGTGTGGGGGGTCAGCACCCACACGACCGAGCCAGCCGCGTCCGTGATGCCGGACGCGACGGGAGTCCACCCGCCTCCGCTCTGCTGCTGGAGGGTCGCCGTGACGCCCGACAGCGTCGGCAGGTTGTGCACCACTCCCTGGAAGACGACAGGGTCGGTGTCCATGACCGTCGAGACGTTCGCCGAGACGGCGACGGACGGGTCGGTGGCAGAGGTCGGGGCCGTGGGCGGCGGGGCAGGGGCGCCGGCAGGTGCCGGAGGGGCCGCGTCGAGCGCGGGGTACGCACCGGCCGCCGGCTCGGGGAAGCCCGTCCCGGAGTCCATGCCGAGGACCTGCAGCTCCATCGCCGGCTCGGAGGCGAGCCCGTACCAGGGGTTGGGGCCGTCGTACTGGAAGTCGGCGGTGTAGTTGGCCTCGATCGTCGAGAGCTGGCTCTGCGCGGCGACCTCGAGGTCCGACCGGCCGCCCCGCCCGGCGAGGATCCCGAGAGCTGGGGTGATGAAGTACCGCCAGTGCGTGCCCGTGTGGCGAGTCCCGTTGCTCGTGTCCAGCTGCCACGTGCTCTGGTCAGTGCGCTGCAGCAGCTGGTTCGTCAGCAGGTTGAGCAGCCGCAGCACCCGGGGGCTGCCGGTGAACAGGTACAGCGCAGACAAGAAGTCGTCCTGCACCATGGTGTACTCGCCGTCGAAGCCGGTGCCTCCCGCTCCCTGCTCGGCGAAGAAGCCCGCGCCGTCCGAGCCGTCGGCGCGCGTGGGCGGAGTGGTCAGGATGAGGCCGGTGCCGGGCCAGACGGTCTGGTTGGACGTGACCGCGAAGGAGAGCGCCGTCCACGTGGCGTCTGCGTACTTCTGGTTCCCCGTCATGCGGTACGCGGCGGCCATGACGGCCGCATTGCCGAGGTTGATGTTGCCGTTGGTGTACCAGCGCAGGTTGCCGTTCTTCACCAGGTAGTCCGCCGCACCGGCGACAGCAGCAGTCCACGAGGCCTTGTGCGCGTCGTCGAGGGATGACTGCATGGCGAGGTACGCCTGCGCGATGCTCACGCAGATGAAGGTGGTGTTGACCTCACTGCCCGAGGTGGTCACGGACGTGCCGAAGGAGCCGTCGCTCAGACGGTGGTCGCGGATCATGGCATCGACTGAGTCGACCGCCAGCTGGCGCTGAGCGGCACTGCCGCCGGCGACAGCCCCGGCGACACCCGGACCCATCAGGACGCGCCAGACGTCCGAGACCGCGGTCGGCACGTTCCAGGACCCGTCCGCGTACCAGTTGTCGTCCTTGTCGTCGACCTTCGCCACCAGCCTGTCCACCTCGCTGCTGACGAGCGTGCGGAGGCGAGCGTCCGCCACGCTCCGGAAGCTCGAAGCGTCGGCATGGGCAGGCAGGGGCAGGGCGAGGACGGAGAAGCAGGCAGCGGCGGCGATGCCCTTGATCAGGCGACGGGGAGCGGTGCGGGTGGTCCTGGGGAGCATGACCTATGTCTCGGTCTCATCGGATGCTCATCTGGAGCCCGACCGCCACTCCAGAGCCATCTCCACCCGTCTGGGCGCGTCCATCCTCACGCGTGACACTCGGTGACGAGCGGGGCGTAGCGGGAGGATCGCGGCCAAGGGGACGCGGGACCCGAGCCTCCTCGTCCGGGACGTACTTCTCCTCGGGGGCGCAACCGCGCTAGGTTGGACAGGTCCCCAACGTGGTGGTGCGCGCGCCGGCCCGCCCGGCGCGTGCTTCGGCCCATCGGACGTGACGGGAAGGGACCAGAGCGTGCGCATGACGACCGCTGACGCAGTGGCGCTCCTCCGAGCGGATCTCGCCGCCTACCGGGAGGACGCCGACCGACCTCCCCGGACGGCGATCGACCAGGTCGTGCGCGTCGTGCTGCTGCAACGTCTGCAGGCCGTCGCGCTCTTCCGTCTCGCGCAGTTCGTCTTCCCCCGCTCCGCTGTCTTGGCGTACCTCATCAAGGCGGTCAACGTCGCCCTCACCGGTGCGGACGTGTCGCACGAGGCGGCGGTGGGTCCTGGGCTGCAGCTCTACCACCCGACAGGGGTCGTCATAGGTCCGCGGGCCCGCATCGGCTCGAGGTGCCGGATCATGGCGGGGGTCGTGTTCGGACACGGTCGCGGAGGTTCTCCGCGGGTTGGCGACGACGTCTTCATCGGGTCCCACGCCGTGCTCGTCGGAGGGATATCAGTGGGTGACCGTGCGTCGATCGGCGCGCAGGCCGTCGTCACCGTCGACGTGCCTGCTGGCGGCGCGGCGCGCGCTCCCCGCAGCGAGATCAAGGGCCCTCGCGAGCCCGCGGTGCTGGACCTCGACAAGGTCGCGCAGTGATCGGGCGGTGGCAGGACCTGCGTGAGCACGTGCAAGCCGATCTCGGGCGGTACCGCGGCAACGTGCTCCGCACGCTGGTGACCGAGCCGCAGACCAGGTGGCTCGTGCGCCTGAGGGTGACCGAGTGGTGGTGCAACACCCGCCGTTCCCCCCTGGGACGTGCCGTGGGCGTCCTGCTCCGGCTGCGCTTCATCGCGCACAGCCGTCGCATGGGGTACACGATCCCCTTGAACATCGTCGATGCAGGACTCCGCCTCCCGCACTACGGCACCATCGCCGTCAGCGGCGGGGCGCGAGTCGGGCGGAACTGCCAGATCCTCCACGGGGTGACCCTGGCCGGCACGGCCAAGGGGGCGCCCGTGCTGGAGGACGACGTCTTCGTTGGCCCCGGAGCCACGGTGCTCGGACCGGTGCGGGTCGGCGCAGGGGCCCTCATCGGAGCGAACTCGCTCGTGACCAAGGACGTTCCTGCGGGAGCGACGGTGCTCGCGTCGCCTGCCGAGCCGCGGGTCCTGGACCTGCGCCGGGCCCCTGCCGTCAGCTCCTGACAGGTCGGACGCGGCGCAGCGCGGTGCTTCCCGCAGTGGTCGCCGGAGGAGCGGGGAACCCCGGGGCGAGCCGTGCGACCAGGAGCTGCAGCTCCAGCGCCGGCTGCGAGGACAGCCCGTACCAGCCGTTCGGGCCGTCGTACTGGATGGGCATGGTGTAGTTCTCGTGGACGGCTCGGGTGAACTGGGCCTGCGCGCGGCTCTGCAGATCAGGACGGCCGCCGCGCCATGCCATGAGGGCCAAGGCAGGCGTCGTGAAGAAGCGCCAGTCTCTGCCCGTGTGCCTGCTGCCGCCGCTCGTGTCGAGGTGCCAGTCGCCCACGTCGACCCGCGACATCATCTGGTTCACCAGCAGGTTCACGAGTCGGAGCACCTCAGGTCGACCGCTGAAGAGGTAGAGCTTGGACAGGAAGTCCGCCTGCACGGTGGTGTACTCCGGGTCGTAGCCCGTCCCGCCGGCACCGGTCTCGGCGAAGTAGCCCCTGCCGTCCGCCCCGTCGCCACGTCGTGGAGCCTGCGTGAGGATGAGCCCCGCGCCAGGCCACCTAGACTGGTCGGGAGCGACCGCGTAGGACAGAGCGGTCCACGTGTCCTGCGCGTACTCGGCGCGACCGCTCAGCCGGTAGGCCGCAGCCATGACGGCCGCGTTGCCGATGTTGATGTTGCCGTTCGTGTACCAGTGCAGGTTCCCGTTGCGGACGAGGAAGTCCGCCGCGCCGGTGACGCTGTCGCGCCACCGCAGGGCAGTGGCCGCGTCGAGCCCCGGGCCCAGCGCGAGGTAGGCCTGCGCGATGGTGGTGGACAGGAAGACCGTGTCGACGTCCCCCGACGACGCGGCGATCGAGGTGCTGAAAGCGCCGTTCGGCAGGCGGTACTTGCGGATGGTGGCGTCCACTCCCGCGATGGCGAGGCGCCGCAGCGCCGTCGCTCTCGCCCCGGTCGTCCGCGAGCTGGCGACGGCTGCGGCTACCGCGACCCCCAGTGACGCACGGCTGCTCGCCAGGACGGCAGTCGGTGCGGTCCAGGTCCCGTTGGCGTACCAGTCGGTGTCGCTCGCGGACGTCCTCCTGGTGAGGTCGTCGACCTGACCGAGCAGCAGGTCCTCGAGTTGTCGTGCCAGAGCCGTCTGCGCGGTCGGAGCCGCCACCGCGGCGGCGCGTGTCCTCGCCGAGGTCGTACCTGCCTCAGCGGGGAAGGAAGGGCTCGAGAGAGCAGCCGCTGTCGCGAGCAGGCAGATGAGGGGCGAGCGGAAGCGGACTGCCATGCCGCACACGTCGTCCCGTTGGCCGGGCGCTGTAGCCGCGTCACCCGGCTGCCGACCTGGACCACCCACCCGGCCCAGCGGGACGACCGTGCCGAGAGGCACAGCGCCCTGTTGTCATGACGCCCTGCCGCCCCCTAGGTTCGAACCGACGCCAGTCCATCTGAGGGGGCACCCGTGGTGCGCAGCAGGATCGTCGCCGGCGCAACGACTGCAGGTCTGCTCCTTCCCGCCGCGCTCACGGCGGCAGCATCCCCGGCTGGTGCCGCCGTGCGCACCTCGGTCATCGGCAACGGTCCCGCCTCCGAGGCGGTGACGACGGGCCGCGGGCGCGACGTCGCGTTCACGAGCGAGGCCAGCAACCTGGTCCCGGGCGACCTCAACGGCCGCAGCGACGTCTTCGTCCGCGGCCTGAAGAGCGGGAAGACCCTGCTGGTCAGCGCCTCGACCACGGGAGGGACGGCGCACGGCACGTCGTTCGAGCCCTCGATCTCCGACGACGGCCGCTACGTCGCCTTCAGCTCCACGGCGCCGGACCTCGTCTCCGGCCAGACGACCCCCAGCAGCAACCAGCCCTTCGGCGTCTTCGTGCGGGACACGGTGCTGGGCACCACCCGGCAGGTCCCGCTCCCGCCGTACACCGGCTCCGTGGACTACGGCGACCCGTTCCCTCACCTGTCCGGGGACGGCCGCTACGTCGCCTTCACCGCGCAGTCCGACGACTTCCCGGAGGAGCCCTTCTACCCGGTCCAGGTCTACCGCTACGACCTCGCGACCGGGGAGCTCCGGCTGGTCAGCGCGTCCAGCGCAGGGGTCCCTGGGGATGACGGCTCCCGGGTCGGGGACATCAGCGCGGACGGCCGCTACGTCGCCTTCGAGACCCTCGCGAACACGTTCGGCGGTGGGCAGTGGCGGATCGTGCGCAAGGACATGGTCACCGGCGCCCTGGTCCAGCTGGGCTTCAGCCCGCAGGAGACGAACCCGCTCGGGACCGCCTCCTCGGCCATCGACCTCGACGGCAAGGGCGACACCGTGGCGTACTGGCGGCGGGTGTTCGCCTACGAGGACGGGCCGCCGTTCCGCTCGCCGGTCGTCGTGAGGGACGTGGCCAGCGGGAGGGAGCGGTCGTTCGGGCTGCCGGCGGACCCCACGGCGAGCGGGGATGCGAACCACCCGGCGCTCTCCGAGCACGCCACGGCAGTGGTCTACGACTCCAGCACGCCGGGGCTGACGGCGGACGACCCCGACGGTGAGGGGCGGGACGTGTTCCTCACGACCCTCGGAGCGGGCGGCAGCACCACCCTGGTCGCGGCGGGAGCGGACCGCCCCGACATCTCCGGCAACGCCGCCTACGTCACCTTCCAGACCTACGCCGCCCTCGTGCCGCAGGACACGAACGCCACCTCGGACATCTACCGCAAGGACCTCGCCACGGGGGCTGTCGACCTCGTGAGCGTGGGCTGACGCCACCCCCTCGCAGTCCCACCGCCCCGGAGGTCCCCGTGCGCTCGAAGCGGCTCGCCGTCGTCACCGCCATCGCCGTGCTGGCCCCCGCCGGCCTGCTCGCCGCGCCCAGCGCCGCGGCCGCCGACCGGACGCCGGTCGTGGGGAACGGCCCGTCTTACCAGGCGCTGACGACGGGCCGCGGGCGCGACGTCGTGTTCTCCAGCGAGGCCACGAACCTGGTCCCGGACGACCGCAACGGCGCGACCGACGTCTTCCTCCGCAACGTCAAGGCGGGGAGGACGCTGCTCGTGAGCGCGTCGGTGCACGGGGGGACGGGGAACGGGCTGTCGTACGACCCGTCGGTGTCCGACGACGGTCGCTACGTCGCCTTCTCGTCGTCCGCGACAGACCTCGTCCCGGGGGACGTACGGCCGCCTGACGACCCGCTCGTCGGGAACTTCGTGCGCGACACGGTGCTCGGCACGACGCGGCGTATCCCCTTCCCGACGCCCAGCGGCACGCCCCTCGAGACCGCCGCTTCCCACCCGCGCATCTCCGGGGACGGCCGCTACGTCGCGTTCACGGCGGACTCGGCCGAGTTCACCTCCACGCCCTTCTACCCCGAGCAGGTCTACCGCGTCGACCTGCAGACCGGTGAGCGGCGACTGGTCAGTGCGACGAGCTCCGGGGCGCCCGGCGACGACGGTTCGCGCGTCAGCGACATCAGCGCGGACGGCCGGTACGTCGTCTTCGAGACGGTCGCGGCCGCGTTCGGCGCCCGGAGCCTGAGCGACTGGCAGATCGTCCGCAAGGACATGGTGACCGGAGCCGTGGTCACCGTCGGGTCGAGCCCCTTCGAGCTGTCGCCCTACTCCGCCGGGCCCACCGGCGCGGTGGTCGACGCCGGGGGCGGAACCGTGGCGTACGAGCGGCGCATGTACGAGCCGGAGGACGGGCCGCCGTGGCGGACGCCCGTCGTCGTCCGCGACGTCGCTCCCGGGACGGACCGCCTGCTCGGCCTGCCCCCCGACCCCGACGGCAACGGCTCCGCGCTGCACCCGTCGCTCTCGGAGCACGGCCGCGAGGTGGTCTACGACTCCACCACCCCCGGCCTCACCCCGGACGACCCGGACGGGGCGGGCACCGACGTCTTCCTCACCAGCCTCGCGCCGGGCGGAGGGACACGGCTCGTCGCAGCGGACGCAGAGCTCCCGGACATCTCTGGCAACGCGGCGTACGTCATCTTCCGCACCCGCGACGCCCTCGTGCCGAGCGACACCAACGGCACGTACGACTTCTACCGCAAGGACCTCGCGACCGGCGCGGTCGACCTCGTGAGCGTCGGCTGACCCGCCGCGCGGACGGCGGATACGGTGGGCGCGTGCAGATCCCCGTCCGGTCGGCATCGGCGCTGACCCTCACCGTCCTGCTCGCCCTCGGTGCCGCGGGCTGCGACCCGTCACGACCCGGTGCCGCCGCCGTCGTGGGCGGGACCCGCATCTCCGCAGCCTCGATCTCGAGGCAGGTCTCCGACCTCGAGGCGGAGTCGCCTGGGGCCACGGGGTCGGACGCGGTGCAGAAGACCCTGGAGTACGCCGTCCAGCGCGTCCTCTTCGAGCAGGTCGCGGCGCGACAGCACCCGGCCGTGACCGTGAGCCAGGGCGACCTCGACGCGCTGCGCGCCCAGGCGGTGGCCCAGCTCGGCGGCGAGCAGCAGCTCCAGCAGACGCTGCTGCAGCAGGACGTGCCGAGATCGGGCACGGACGACTACCTGCGGCTGGTCGTCCTGTCGCAGAAGGTCGGCGCCGTGCTCGTGCCCGGCGGTGCGGAGGTGGCCGACCAGCGCGACGCCGCCATCAGCAAGGCCCTCCAGGAGCAGGCGGTCCGCTCGGGCATCCACGTCAGCCCGCGCTTCGGGAGGTGGGACCCGCGCAGCGGGATCGTGCCCCTCGCCAGCGGGGGGCTCGCGACCCCGGCCGCGGGCTCCGGCGCGGGAACCGGCTCCAGCGCGGGATGACCGAGCTCGTCGCCGTCCTGGTCTCGCGACGGGTCGCCCCCGGTCTGCTCACCGCCGAGGCCTGGGACGCGCTGCGCGCCGCGTCCGCGGTGGCGTTCCACCCCTCGGCCGCCCCGCACGTGCCCGCCCTGCGGGCGGCCGGTCTGGCGGTGGAGGAGTCCGTCGACGCACCGGGCGACGGCGCCTGGGTCGTGGACGGGGAGGTCGCTGCGGCCGTGCCGGACGGGTCCGCGGTCGTCGTGGGAGCCGTCGAGCTGCCGGGCTCGCGGCTGCTCGACCTCGTCGCGCTGATGGACCGGCTCCGCAGTCCCGGGGGCTGCCCCTGGGACGCCGAGCAGACGCACGAGAGCCTCGTGCAGTACCTCGTGGAGGAGACCTACGAGGTCATCGAGGCCATCGAGCAGGGGTCAGCGACCGACCTGCGCGAGGAGCTCGGCGACCTCCTGCTGCAGGTCGTCTTCCATGCGCGCATCGCCGAGGAGCGGACCGAGGAGGAGCGCTTCGGCATCGACGAGGTCGCCACCGGCATCACGGACAAGCTCGTCCGCCGGCACCCCCACGT
Source organism: Motilibacter rhizosphaerae (assembly GCF_004216915.1). Lineage (NCBI taxonomy): Bacteria > Bacillati > Actinomycetota > Actinomycetes > Motilibacterales > Motilibacteraceae > Motilibacter > Motilibacter rhizosphaerae. Next base: position 619,666 of record NZ_SGXD01000003.1, on the reverse strand, counting down.
CTTCGCCGGGACCCCGTCCGACGCGCACACGGAGCGGGGTTGGGACGCGATCAAGCGGCAGGAGAAGGGGAGGGCGTCGGCGGTCGACGGCGTGCCCATGGGGCAGCCGGCGCTCGCCCTCGCGGCCAAGGTCCTCGGCCGGGTCGACCGCGCCGGGCTCGACGTCCCGGTGCAGGGGGACGACCCGGGCGACGACCTGCTGCGCACCGTCGCCCGGCTGCGCGCCGACGGGGTCGACCCGGAGGCGACGCTCCGCGCGGCCGTGCGGCGCTACGCCGCCACCGTCCGCTCCGCTGAGGGCGCTAGCGGACCGTGAGGACGCGGACGGGGCTCGTCGTCCGCGTGCCGGCCACCCGCCACTGGTAGCTCGCGGTCACCGCGGGGACGAGCCGCACCGAGACGCTCCCCGTCTGGTCCGGGCGCAGGGTCCGCAGCCGGTGCCACGACCCCGTCGTCCGGGTCCACAGCTCCAGCCGCGCCGAGGTGACCGCGCCCGCGGTCGCGCGGGCGCGGGCGCGGAGGACGACGGCGGACCCCCTGGTCGTCCGCCGCGGGAACGCGTCGACGAGGATGCTCGCCCCGGGCGCAGCGGCGGCCCGGACCGCGGGCAGCGCGGCTCGGCAGGCGGTCGCGCTGGCGAAGGAGCGGAAGGCCTGCCACCCCGTACTCGCGCAGTCCGCTGCCACGGCGGAGCGGACGAAGACCTGCAGCAGCCCGTAGTTGTCGCCCGGGATGCTGTCTTGGATGCGCAGGGCGAGCCGGTGGCCGCTCCCGGCGAGCGCGTACCGGTAGGCGTGGTCGGGGCTCGGGCGGCTGCCGACCGCGGTCAGCAGGGCCGGGTGCTGGAACCCCGCTCCGGCGTCGACCTGCAGCCCCTCCCGTGCCGGCAGCGCGACCGGGAACTGCGGGCAGGCGTAGGGCACCCCGAACGTCCACTCCGCGTCGGAGCCCGCGTACGCCTGGCGGACGGAAGGCGAGCTGGGGGCCTGCGCGCTCCTGTCGGGGTGGCCGCAGACCGTGCCGTGCCGCCAGAAGTCCGCGCCCCACTTGGAGTACGTCCCGCGCACGACCACCACGGCGTACTCGCCGGTGGCCCAGGTGCGCGCCGTCCGGACTGCCGGCACGGGCGCCGTCGCCGTCCCCCCGGCCGAGGTGTCGAGCCAGAGGGTCTCCGGCTTGGCGACGGGCGGGGCAGCGGCGCCCGCCGGCGCGGCGGGCAGCACCGCGAGGGCCGCACCGAGCACGGCGACGGCGAGACTCCCAGCGCGTACGCGCTCCATGCATCCTCCTGGTCGGCGTCGAGACGCAGAGTCTGCCCATTCTCGAGCACGCGCGAGGGCGCTTCGACCACACCGGCGGCGACTCCGTCCCCTCGTCCGCCGGTAGGCTCTAGCCGCATCCCCTCCGTCAACGTCGCCCGGGGCATGCGCCCCGGACCCGTCAAGCGACAGCCAACGATGAGGAGTACGACGTGGCGAGCATCGACGCCGTAGGAGCGCGGGAGATCCTCGACTCGCGAGGCAACCCGACCGTCGAGGTCGAGGTCGCCCTCGACGACGGCACCATCACCCGCGCCGCGGTGCCGAGCGGCGCCTCGACCGGTGCCTTCGAGGCCGTCGAGCTGCGTGACGGCGAGTCGCGCTACGGCGGCAAGGGCGTCGAGAAGGCCGTCACCGCGGTCCTCGACGAGATCGGCCCCGAGCTGCTCGGGATCGACGCCAGCGAGCAGCGGATCATCGACCAGACGATGATCGACCTCGACGGCACGCCCAACAAGGCCCGACTCGGCGCCAACGCGATCCTCGGCGTCTCCCTCGCGGTGGCGAAGGCCGCTGCGGAGTCCGCGTCGCTGCCGCTGTTCCGCTACCTCGGCGGCCCGAACGCCCACGTGCTGCCCGTGCCGATGATGAACATCCTCAACGGCGGTGCGCACGCGGACACCGGCGTCGACATCCAGGAGTTCATGGTCGCGCCGCTCGGTGCGCCGACGTTCCGCGAGGCGCTGCGCTGGGGCGCGGAGGTCTACCACTCGCTGAAGTCCGTGCTCAAGGCCGAGGGCTACGCGACCGGCCTCGGCGACGAGGGCGGCTTCGCCCCCGACCTGCCCAACAACCGCGCCGCGCTCGACCTCATCGCGCGCGCCGTCGACAAGGCGGGCTTCACGCTCGGCACCGACGTGGCGCTCGCGCTCGACGTCGCGGCGACCGAGTTCTTCGCAGACGGCACGTACTCCTTCGAGGGCAAGAAGCTCTCGTCGCAGGAGCTCACGGCCTACTACGCGGAGCTCGTCGCGGCGTACCCCCTCGTCTCGATCGAGGACCCGCTGTCCGAGGACGACTGGGACGGCTGGAACGCCCTGACCGTCGAGCTCGGCGGCAAGGTGCAGATCGTCGGCGACGACCTGTTCGTCACCAACCCCGAGCGCCTCGGCCGCGGCATCGCCGCAGGCACGGCCAACGCGCTGCTCGTCAAGGTCAACCAGATCGGCACGCTGACCGAGACCCTCGACGCGGTGTCGCTCGCGCAGCGCGCCGGCTACCGCGCGATGCTCTCGCACCGCTCGGGCGAGACCGAGGACACGACGATCGCGGACCTCGCGGTCGCCACGGACTGCGGCCAGATCAAGACCGGTGCCCCGGCCCGCTCGGAGCGCGTGGCCAAGTACAACCAGCTGCTCCGCATCGAGGAGGAGCTCGACGACGCGGCGGTCTACGCCGGTCGCTCGTCCTTCCCGCGCGCGGCGCAGGGCTAGATCCCCTGCCCCTGAGGCAGACTGCTGCCGTGACTGCACGCCGGACCCCTGCTCGCGCCGCTCGCCAGCGGCCGGGCTCGGGTCCGGCGCGCGGCCCGGTGGCGCGTCCCGCCGCCCGGCGTGACGCCCCTCCCGCCCGGCCGCGGCCCCGCGCCCTCGTGCCCCGCAGCGGGCTCACGACACGGGCCGCCGTGCTCGCCCTGGTCGTCTGCGTGCTCTCGCTGTCGCTGGCGTACCCCCTGCGCGAGTACCTCGCCCAGCGCTCGGAGATCGCGGCCCTGCGCACCAAGGTCGCCCAGCAGCACGCCGACCTCGACGTCCAGGTCGCCGACTACCAGCGCTGGCAGGACCCCGCCTTCATCGCCGCCCAGGCCCACGCCAGGCTGCACATGGTCTACCCCGGTGAGCGCCAGTACGTCGTGGTCGGCGCCCCGAGCAGCCGCTCCACCGCTCCCGCGCGCGCGACCGCCGTCTCGTCCGAGCGGCCGTGGTTCGGCAACGTCCTCGAGTCGGTCCGCGCCGCCGACACCGCCAAGTGACCTCGCCCGTCGACCCGCGCGACCTCGAGGCCGTCCGGCTCCAGCTGGGCCGCTCGCCCCGCGGCGTGCGCGCGGTCGCGCACCGCTGCCCCTGCGGCAACCCCGACGTCGTCGAGACCGAGCCTCGGCTGCCGGACGGCACGCCGTTCCCGACGCTCTACTACCTCACCTGCCCGCGGGCGACCGGCGCCACGAGCACGCTGGAGTCCGCCGGGACCATGCGTGAGATGACCGAGCGGCTGGTCGGGGACGAGGAGCTGCGGGCGGCGTACGCCGCTGCCCACGAGGACTACCTGGCTCGGCGGGCCGCGGTCGAGGACGTCCCCGAGATCGAGGGCGTCAGCGCGGGCGGCATGCCGGAGCGGGTCAAGTGCCTGCACGTCCTCGTCGGCCACGCGCTGGCGGCGGGGCCCGGCGTCAACCCGCTCGGCGACGAGGCGGTCGCCGCGCTGGGGGAGTGGTGGCGGGCGGGACCGTGCGTCACACGTACGGGTGGTGCTGGCCCGTCCCTGTAGATTCCGGCATGCCCCCGGATGTTCCGGGGCACGTCGACACGAACCACGCATCCTGGAGGTCCTGTGAGCCGGAGCCGCCCGCGGCCGCTGTCCGCTGCCGCCCCGGCCCTGCTCCTCGCCCTCGTGGGTGCGGCAGCCGGTGCCTCCCCCGCGCTGGCCGCCGGGTCGTCGGCGCCGAGCGGCAGCGCCGCGGCCGCGCCGTCGCCGAGCGCGACCTGCTCGTACGGCCGTAGCGCCTTCAGCTACACCTTCGACGGAGCGTCCGGGACGGCGACGATCACGCCGAAGGCGGACGCCTGCCCCGACGCCCTCGCGACGCTCGTCTCGTACGTCCGCGACGCGCCTCCGGCGCAGTACCCGCAGACCCGCTTCGACGTGGTGCGGGGGTTCGGGACGCTGCACGTGCGCGTCCCGGCGTGCGCGCAGGTGGACCTCGTCATGGGTCCCGCTCCTGAGCGGCTGACGTCCACCCTCTGGCCGGTCGGGACCTTCTACTTCATCGGCTACCTGTCCCCGCTGAGCACGTGCAGCACCACGCCGTCGGACAGCCCGACACCGACGTCCAGCCCCAGCCCGACGGGCACGTCGTCGAGCCCCTCGCCCACGTCCGCGAGCCCGAGCCCCACGACCAGCCCGAGCCCGACGACCACGTCGCCGAGCCCCTCGCCGTCGGAGCTGCTCCCGTCCGACGCGCCGTCGACGGGCTCCGCTTCGCCGACGGTCCCCTCCGGGGGGACGACGACCACCTCCCCCTCGTCGACGGCCCCTGCGTCCTCGCCCGCCGCTGCGCCGCCCGCTCCGTCGGGCACTCCCACCCCCCGGACCCCCGGTGACGTCGTGCCACCGACCACCCCTCCGGCGGCGTCCTCGCCCGCTCCGTCCGCCCGGCCCACCGAGAGCGCGGCCGGTGACTCGCCCGCAGCCTCACCGACCCGGCCGTCCTCCAGCCCCTCCGCCACCGAGAGCACGGCGCCCGACGCGCCGACCGTGACGACGCCGGCCCGTCCGGTGCCCGGGGAGCTCGCCCACACCGGCGCCGGTCCCCTCGGCGCGCTCGCCGTGGTCGGGGCGGTCCTCCTCGCCCTCGGCACTGCCCTCGCCTCGGTGCGCCGCCGGCTGTCCTGACCCTGTCGGGGCCGCCCAGTAGGGTCGGGCCGTGACCTCCCGCCGCGTCGCCGCCATCGACTGCGGCACCAACTCCATCCGCCTGCTCGTCGCCGACGTCGACGCCGAGACCGGCACGCTCGTCGACGTCGACCGGCGCATGGAGGTCGTGCGGCTCGGCCAGGGCGTGGACCGTACGGGCCGCATCGCCCCCGAGGCGCTCGAGCGCACGCTCGCCGCGACGCGCACCTACGCGGAGGCGCTCCGCGAGCACGGCGCGACCGCGGTCCGGTTCGTCGCGACGTCGGCCAGCCGCGACGCCGAGAACCGGCAGGACTTCGTCGACGGCGTCCGCGACGTCCTCGGCGTCGAGCCCGAGGTGGTGACGGGCGAGGAGGAGGCAGCCTTGAGCTTCGCCGGCGCCACCCGTGAGCTGACGGCGGCGGGCGTGCCGGGCCCGTACCTCGTGGTCGACATCGGCGGCGGCTCCACGGAGTTCGTGCTGGGCGACGCCTCGGGCGTCCGCGCAGCGCGCTCGGTCGACGTGGGCTGCGTGCGGCTGACCGAGCGGCACGTGCGCCACGACCCTCCGACCACGGACGAGGTGGCCGCGGTCCGCGCCGACGCCGAGGCCGCCGTCTCGGCCGCCGGAGCCGAGGTGCCGCTGCGCGAGGCGCGCACGCTGGTCGCGGTCGCCGGCACCGCGACCACGGTGGCCGCGATGGCGCTGGACCTGCCGCGCTACGACTCCGCGCTCATCCACCGCAGCCGCATCGCCGCCGACGACGTCCGCGACGTGACGTCGCGGCTGCTGCTCGCGCCGGCGGCGGAGCGTGCGGCCCTGCCGTTCATGCACCCGGGGCGCGTCGATGTCATCGGTGCCGGCGCGCTGGTGCTGCAGACCGTCGTGGACCGGCTCGCGGTGACCGAGGTCGTCATCAGCGAGCACGACATCCTCGACGGCATCGCCTGGAGCATCGGCTGAACCTCGGCTGAGCCGGCTGACCGGGGGACTGGAGGCCGCCGCAGGGGGCAGAACCCCCTCGACGGCCCCACCGAGCAGGAGGACACCATGACGGTCACTCCCGACGAGCCCACCGGCTCCACCACGGACGACGAGGGCGTGGGTCTCATCGCGCCGGCGATCTCCGGCGGCAGCTCCAGCGGCACGGGGCCCGGCGTGGTCCCGGTGGCGCCCATCGTCGAGGGCGGTGGCGAGGGCGTGCGGGACGACGACCCGGACGACGAGGCCTTCCGCAGCGGCGAGACCGAGGTCGGCGGCAGCGACGGCCCCGTCGGCGGGACGCCCGGCCCTGCCTGAGCGCGCTCGAGCCGGCTCGGGTCAGAGGTCGCGGGTCCGGGCGGCGGGGACGCCGGCGTACAGGCCGTCGGGCTCGGTCGAGCGCGTCACGACCGCTCCGGCCGCGATGACGCAGCCCGGCGCGACCGTGACGCCGGGCAGGACCACGGCCCCCGCTCCGATCCACGAGCCGCGCCCCACCCGCACCGGAGCGCGGCGCAGGTCGCCGGCGCGCTGGTCCGGGCCGGCGATCTCGTGCGTGGTGCCGAGCAGGCGGACCCCGGGAGCGAGGTAGACCTGGTCCTCGACCACGACTGACCCCTCGAGGTAGCACTGGGCGTTGACGTACGCGCGGTCGCCGATCTGGACGTCGCCGTAGACGAGGCAGCCGGGGCCGACCCGCGTGCCCGCGCCGACCTGCACCCCGAGGGCGACCAGTGCGCGGCGCCGCTGCTCCATCGACACCGGGAGGACCGGCATGACGTTCTGCAGGAGCCACTTGCGACCCGAACTCGTGCGCATGCCCGTCCCCTCGCCCCGTCCGTCCTGGCAGGACTAGACCATGGTTCCGCCGCCGGCAGGGGGGCCGGGCCCGGCCCTGCCCGGTGAGCGGCACCCCTTCGTCCCGCCCGGCTCCGGCTGGCCCGGCGACCCCGCCACGCCGTCGACCCCCGTCGCGCGCGACGCCGACGAGGTCCTCGAGCTCGCGCGCACGGACGACCTCGCCGAGCTCGACGCCCGGGTCAGCGTGTGCCGCGCCTGCCCGCGCCTCGTCGCCTGGCGCGAGGAGACCGCGCTCGCCCGCCGCCGCGCGTACGCCGACCAGGCCTACTGGGGCCGGCCCATCGCCGGCTGGGGCGACCCCGCGCCGCGGCTGCTGGTCGTCGGGCTGGCGCCCGCGGCCCACGGCGGGAACCGCACGGGCCGGATCTTCACCGGCGACGCCAGCGGGGACTTCCTGTTCGCGGCGCTGCACCGCGCGGGTCTCGCCGCGCTGCCGACGAGCCTCGCGGCGGGGGACGGGCAGCGCCTGCTCGGCGTGCGGATGCTCGCCGCCGTGCGCTGCGCACCGCCCGACAACAAGCCGACGCCGGGGGAGCGGGACACGTGCGCGCCGTGGCTCGACCGCGAGCTCGAGCTCGCCACAGCGAGCGCCTCCGTCGCCGTGGCCCTGGGCGGCTTCGCCTGGCAGGCGCTGCTGGCGGCGCTGGCGCGGTCGGGGGCCGCAGTGCCCCGGCCCGCGCCACGCTTCGGCCACGGAACCGAGGTGCGCGTCGGCTCGTTGACCGTGGTGGGCAGCTACCACCCGAGCCAGCAGAACACCTTCACCGGCAGGCTGACCCCGAGCATGATGGACGCGGTCCTCGGGCGCGCGGCGCAGCTCGCCGGGCTGCCGCTCGCGGCCGTCGCGGACGAGCCCGTTTCGGCTGCGTCGGTCCGCTCCGATACCCTGCTCCCATGACCGTTCGACCGGAGACCTCGGGCCGACCGCGCATCGTGATCGTGGGCGGCGGCTACGTCGGCATGTACACGGCGCTGCGCCTGCAGAAGAAGCTGCGCAGCGACGAGGCCGAGGTCGTCGTCATCGACTCCCGGTCCTACATGACCTACCAGCCGTTCCTCCCCGAGGCCGCTGCGGGCAACATCGAGCCGCGCCACATCGTGGTGCCGCTGCGCCGCGTGCTGCCGAGCGCGAAGATCGTGACCGGTGACGTCACCGGGATCGAGCACGGCCGCAAGGTCGTCAAGGTCAAGCCCCACGACGGCGAGCCGATCGAGCTCTCCTACGACCACATCGTGGTCGCGCTCGGCTCGGTCGCGCGCATCCTGCCGATCCCGGGCCTCGCCGAGCAGGGCATCGGCTTCAAGCGCGTCGAGGAGGCGATCTTCCTCCGCAACCACGTGATCGACCAGCTCGACCTCGCCGAGTCCAGCACGGACCCGGAGCTGCGCAAGCGCGCGCTCACCTTCTGCTTCGTCGGCGGCGGCTACGCCGGCATCGAGGCGTTCGCCGAGCTCGAGGACATGGTCCGCTACGCGACCCGCCTCTACGAGACGATCACCCCGCAGGACCTGCGCTGGGTGCTCGTCGAGGCCGCCGACCGGATCCTCCCCGAGGTGGGCCCGGAGATGGGCGTCTGGACGCTCGACTCTCTGCGCGCCCGCGGCTCGGAGATCAAGCTCAAGACGTTCCTCAACTCGTGCGTCGACGGGCACGTCGTGCTCTCCGACGGCACCGAGTTCGACACCAACACGGTCGTCTGGACCGCCGGCGTCAAGGCCAACCCGGTCCTCGGCACGAGCGACCTGCCGCTCGACGAGCGCGGCCGCCTCAAGTGCACCGCCGAGCTCGCGGTCGACGGCGCCGACGGCGCCTGGGGCGCGGGCGACTGCGCCGGCGTCCCCGACCTCACCAAGGGCCCGGGCGAGTTCTGCAGCCCCAGCGCCCAGCACGCCGTGCGCCAGGCGCCGGTGCTCGCGGACAACATCGTGGCGACGCTGCGCGGCGAGCCGCTGAAGAAGTACGAGCACAAGTACGCCGGCTCCGTCGCGGGCCTCGGCCTGCGCAAGGGCGTGGCCAACGTCTACGGCGTCAAGCTCAAGGGCTGGCCGGCGTGGATGATGCACCGCGTCTACCACATGAGCCGCGTCCCCACGCTGCGCCGCAAGATCGAGGTCCAGCTGGACTGGGCGGCCGCGCTGCTCTTCCGCCGCGACGTGGTCTCGCTCGGCTCGCTGCAGCGCCCGCGCCGCGAGTTCATCGAGTACGCGCCGCGCCCCAAGGCCGACCCGGCCCCCGCCGCCGCCGACAAGCCCGAGCAGAAGGTCATCTCCGGCCCGGGCAAGGGCGCCGGCCAGTAGCGTGCCCCAGCTCGCCGTCACGGTCCTCGGCGAGGACCGGCCCGGCATCGTCGCCGAGACCACGCGCGCCCTCGCCGCGGTCGGGGGCAACCTCGAGGACTCGACGATGACGCTGCTGCGCGGCTCGTTCGCCATGGTGCTCGTCGTCACCGCGGAGGCCGGCGCCGCCGAGGTCGAGGCCGCGCTCGCGCCGCTCGCGGACGACGACCGGCTCGCCGTCAGCGTCCGCGAGGTCCACCCCTCCGCGGGGGAGCGGGCGGCGGGCAGCGCGTACCTCCTGTCCGTGCACGGCGGCGACCGCCCGGGCATCGTCTCCGCGCTCACCGGCGAGCTCGCCGCGGTCGGCGGCAACGTCACCGACCTCACCACGCGGCTGTCCGGCGAGCTCTACGTCCTGCTCGCCGAGGTCGACCTGCCGGAGGGCACGGACGTCCCCGCCCTCGAGGCGGCCGTCCGCAGCGCCGCGACGGGCCTCGGCGTCGACGCGACGCTGCGCCCGCTCGACGCCGACCTGCTCTAGGCCGCTTCCGTGACCAGCGCGACCAGCGGCAGCCTGCTGCCCGAGCTGCCCGGAGGGCGCGTCCTCCCCGTCGTCCGGGCCCCCGCCGCCGTGCTCTCGGCCCCCTCGCCCGAGGTGGACCCGCTCGACCCGGACGTCGTGCAGCTCGCCGCCGACCTGCTCGCGACGCAGCGGGTCTCGCCGGGGTGCGTGGGGCTGGCCGCCCCGCAGGTGGGCGTCGCCGCGCAGCTCTTCTCGCTCGACGTCACCGGGCACCCCAAGGCGCGGACCGTGCACGGCACCGTCGTCCTGGCCAACGCCCGCGTCGCGGAGGCCAGCCGGTGGGAGCGCGGGCGCGAGGGCTGCATGTCGGTGCCCGACCTGACCGGTGACGTCAAGCGCGCGGGCCGGCTCGTCGTCGTCGGGCGCGTGCCGGGGACGGGCGAGGAGCTGGTCGTCGACACCGACGCCTTCGAGGCCCGGGCCTACCAGCACGAGATCGACCACTGCGCCGGCCTGCTGTTCCTCGACCGGGTCGCCGGCGCGCACGCGCTGCACCAGCGGAAGACCTACCTGTGACCGGTCGCGCGCCGCTGCCGCGCGGCACCCGCGCGGTCTGGCATCGTGCTGCAGTGGTCCGCCCTCTGGGGGACGTGGACCAGGGTCGTCTCCTCCCCCAGCCCGACGACGGGCCCGGCGCGCCGGGTGGAGGCTACCGAGCGTGAGGACGACGACGCCCCGGCACCGCGCCCTGCCCGCACCCCGCCGCGCCCCGGACACGGCGGAGGCGACGGCTCCCGTCCACGCCGACACCCGGCCGGCGGTCCTGCTCGTGTCCGCGAGCATGGGCGCGGGGCACGACGGGGTGGCCTACGAGCTGGCCCGCCGCATGCAGGCGTCCGGCGCGCGGGCCGACGTCGTCGACTACCTCGACTTCCTGCCGCTGCGCCTCGGGCGGGTGGTCAAGCGGGCGTACCTCGCGCAGCTGCGCTACGCGCCGGAGACCTACGAGTGGCTCTACGCCAACCTCGACCGCAACCGCGCCATGGAGGCGGTGGCGGACGCGTTCGCCGGGCTCGCGCGGCGCCGCCTGCTGCGCGCCGTGCGCCGGGGCCGCTACGGGCTGGCGGTCGCGACGTACCCGCTCGCCGGGCAGGCGCTCGGCCGGCTGCGCCGCGAGGAGCGGCTCGACGTCCCCGCGCTGACCTTCCTCACGGACCCCGACGTCCACGAGATGTGGCTCGACGAGGGCACCGACGCGTACCTCGCGGTCTACACGAGCACCGCCGAGGAGGCGCTGCGGCGCGGCGCGCGCGCCGCGCTCGTCGTCGGTCCGGTCATCCCGCCGGTGCACGCCTCGCCGGTGACCGCGGCCGAGCGCGAGTGCGCGCGGCGCTCGCTCGGCCTGGCCGGCACCTCCGACCCCGTCGTCCTCGTCGTCGCCGGCTCCTGGGGCGCGGGTGACGTCGAGCGCACGGTCGCGGCCCTCGCCGACGGCGCCGCCGCCCGCGCCATCGTGCTCTGCGGTCGCAACGCCGAGCTGCGCGAGCGGCTCGAGGAGCGCACCGACGCCCTGTGCGTCGGCTGGACCGACGACGTACGCCGGCTGCTCGCCGCCTCCGACGTCGTCGTGCACAACGCCGGCGGCCTGTCGAGCCTCGAGGGCTTCGGTGCGGGGGTGCCCGTCATCGGCCACGCCTGCCTGCCCGGGCACGGGCGGCGCAACGCCGCGGTCATGCGCGACAACGGCGTCGCGGCGATGGCCGCCGACGACCGCGAGCTCGTCGGGCTCGTCCGCCGCTACGCGGGCACCGACGAGGGCCGTGCCATGTCGGGCCGGGCGCGGGCGCTGTTCCAGGCCGACCCGACCCCGCTGCTCCTCGAGCGCGCGCGGCCGGTGCCGCAGCGGCGTCGACTGGCGGCGGCTCCGCGCCGCGTGCCCCGTGCGGTGACGGCCACCGCGGTGCTGGCCGCGCTGGCCCTGCCGGTCAGCGGGCCGTCCTTCGCCTTCGCGGTCTCCGAGGCGGCGGAGCACGGGATCGGCGTGACCCGTCCGCCGCAGAGCACCGACGCGGTCTTCGTCGGCGCGCTGCTCGACGCCCGCGAGGTCGCGTCGCCGGAGGCCTCGGCCGCACTGGTGCGCCGGGGGATCAGTGCCGTGGTCCCGGGCGCCGTAGCCGCGGCAGCGCCCGACTCCGTGCGCCGCATGCGCGCGGACGGCGTCAGCATCCTCACGGGCCCGTGCCCGATGCGCGGCGGCCTCCACCTCATGGCCGACCGGCGCCGGGTCCTCGACAGCGCCCGGCTGGTCGCCAGCGCGAGCGGGCAGAGCCGCGCCCCCGTCGTCGTCCCTCCCGACAGCCCGCGCTCGGTGCTGCTGACGCGCACCGCGACGACCGTGGGCCTGGCCGACGCCGTCGTGCAGCCCGACGTCCTGCCGCGCCTGCGCGACGCCGAGGAGGTCGTGCTGGACCTCCGCGGCGTCGACCCGTCCGACGTCGACACGGACATCGCGGCCTTCGAGGCGGACGCCCGGGAGCAGGGCCTGGCCGTCAGGCCGTGGGGCGGGCTGTGGCGGCTCTGAGCCTGCTCCGCCGGAGGGGCGCGGCGCTCGCGCTGCCCGCCGCACTGGGGGCCGTGCAGGCCGCGCCGCTGCTGACCTTCGTCCCCCCGCTCAAGCCGCTGTGGCCGCGCGTCAACGGCGCGGGGAGGACCGACCACGTCGCCCTCACCTTCGACGACGGCCCCGACTCCGCGAGCACGCCCGCCTTCCTCGACCTGCTCGCCGAGCGGGGCGTCCGCGCGACCTTCTTCCTGCTGGGCACCATGGCCGTGCGCCACCCCGGGCTCGCCCGGCGCATCGTCGACGAGGGGCACGAGGTCGCGGTCCACTCGTGGGACCACCGCAACCACCTGCGCCACCTGCCCGGGCCGGCGACGCGCGAGCAGCTCGAGCGGACGGTCGACCTGCTCGAGGCGCAGACGGGCGTACGGCCCAGGTTCTTCCGCCCGCCGTACGGCGCGCTGACCGCCGCGGACCTCGTCGCCGCGCGCCAGCTCGGGCTGCAGACCGTCCTCTGGACGGCGTGGGGCCGCGACTGGGAGGAGCAGGCGACGCCCGAGTCGGTCGCGGCGCTCGTCGGGCGCGACCTGCGCGGCGGGGCGACCGTGCTGCTCCACGACTCCGACTGCACCTCCTCGCCGCTGTCCTGGCATGCCACGCTCGGCGCGGTGCCGCTGGTGCTCGACGCCTGCGAGCGGCTCGGGCTGGCCGTGGGCACCGTCGGCGAGCACGGCCTCACGCCTCCTCCGATCGCGGCCTGACGGGTCGCCCGGTGTCCGTCGCCCTCGCCGTCGGCTGCGCGGCTGGTTCTGCGGCGTGCTTCGGCCTCGCGAGCGCGCTCCAGCACGCGCAGGCCGGACTGGTGCAGAAGCGCGGGCCGCTCGACCCGGCCCTGCTCGGCAGCCTCGCCCGGCGTCCCGCGTGGCTCGCGTCCTGGCCGCTCGAGCTGACCGCGATCGTGCTCCAGGCCCTGGCGCTGCGCTGGGGTGCGGTGACGCTCGTGCAGGCCGTCATCGTCGCCGGCCTGCCGGTCGCCGTCGTGGTCGCCGCGCTGCTCGCCCGCCGGCGTCTCGCCCTCGCCGAGCTCATCGGGGTCGTGGCGTGCTGCGGCGGGATCCTGCTCGTGCTCGCGGGGCTGGCCCGGGTCTCCGCCCGCTCGGCCTCCCCCGATGCGCCGCCGAGCGCCGTCGCCGTCGTGGTCCTGGTGGCGCTCGGGGGTGCGCTGCTGGTCGCCGCCCGCGAGTGGACCCGCGGCGCGGGAGCGATGACGGGCGCCGCGGCCGGTGTCGCGGCCGGTGCGGCCGCCGTGCCGCTGGCCGTCGCCGTGCGCGGGCTGTCCGGCTCCGGGCTCGGGGTGCTGCTCGGCTGGTCGCCCTGGCTCGCGCTCGCCGCGGGGACTCTCGGGCTGCTGCTGAGCCAGGCGGCCTTCCAGCACGGGAGCATCGGCGCGCCGCTCGCGGCGCTGACCGTGGTGGAGCCCGTGGTCGGTGCCGTCCTGGCTGCGGCCCTGCTGCGCGCGCCGCTGGCGCACGGGGTGCACGGGTGGGCCGAGCTGGTCGCGGGCGCCGTCGTCGCGGCCGGTGGGGTCGTGCTGCTCGCCCCATCGGCAGCCGTGGAGACGCCGGTGTGACGAGTGCGAGCGGCGTACCCCCGGTGGGGTTCGAACCCACACTCGACGCTGTTTAAGAGCGCTGCCTCTGCCAGTTGGGCCACGGGGGCGTACGCGACCATCCTGCCGCGCACGCCCCCGCCGCTCCTAGCGAGCAGAGGACCTACCGGCCGCCTTCGATCTTGCGGCTGCGCTGCTGCACGCCCGGCACGCCGTACGGGTAGTCCGCCGCCCCCGGGTCACTCGCCTCGTCGAGCCGCGCGGTCTGCTCGGCGGAGAGGTGCAGGTCGGCCGCGCCGAGGTTGTCCTGCAGCTGCTCGAGGCTGCGCGCGCCGAGGATCGTGGACGTCACGGCGGGCCGGTCGGTCACCCACGACAGCGCGACCTGCGCCATGGACGCTCCGGTCTCCTCCGCCACCCCACGCACGGCCTCGACGACGTCCCACGTGCGCTGCTGCACGCTGCGCCGGGCGTACGACTCGACGCCCCGGTCGGGGTTCTCCCCGAGCCGGGTCGCGCCGGTCGGCGGGGTGTCGGGCTGGTACTTGCCGGTGAGCCAGCCGCCGCCGAGCGGCGACCACGGGAGCAGGCCGAGGCCGTTCTCCTGCGCGGCCGGCACGATCTCCCACTCGATCTCGCGGACGAGCAGGTTGTACTGCGGCTGCAGCGTCACCAGCGGCGCCCAGCCGCGGACGGCGACGATGTCGCAGGCCTTCTGCAGCTGCCAACCGGTGAAGTTCGAGACGCCGGGGTAGACGATCAGCCCGGCGCTGACGGCGTCGTCGAGGAAGCGCAGCGACTCCTCGACAGGCGTGTACGGGTCCCACGCGTGCAGCTGGTAGAGGTCGACGTGGTCGCGGCCGAGCCGGCGCAGCGACGCCTCGAGCGCGTGGCGCAGGTGCCGGCGCGAGGTGCCGAGGTCGTTGGGGCCCGAGCCCATGGGGAAGCGGCCCTTGGTCGCGAGCACGACCCGGTCGGTGACGTCGGCGGGTCGGGCGGCGTACCAGCGCCCGATGATCTCCTCCGAGACGCCGGCCGAGTAGACGTCGGCGGTGTCGACGAGCGTCCCGCCGGCCTCGACGAACGCGTCGAGCTGGGCGAAGGACACCTCCTCCGAGGACTCCGAGCCGAACGTCATGGTGCCGAGGGCGAGGTTCGAGACGGCCGCCCCGCTGGCGCCGAGAGTGCGGTACTGCATGTGCTGCTCCTTCGCATCGATGCGGTTCGAGCAGCCTAGGAACGGCTCAGGGCACGAGCACCGGCGGGTACGCCTCGGCCGTCCCCGGCAGCGCCGTCCCGCCCCGGCTGACGACCGCGAGGGCGAGCTCCTCGTCGTCCGTGCCGGGCTGGTCGCGCACGACGAGCCGGGTCCCGTCGGGCAGCGTACGGGCGGCGAGCGCGCCGCTCTCGACGCGGACCACGGCGTGACCGGGCTGCGCGGGGTCCCAGGTGTAGACGTCGGGGCCGACGAGCGGGCTGTGCGGGCACGGCGAGCCCGGGTCGCCGTTCGAGCCGGAGTTCTCCCAGCCGAACGTCAGCCGCCCGGTGGGAAGCCAGGAGACCTGCGTGGTGAAGACCTCGACACCGTGCCGCAGGGCGGCGGGGAGGTGCGGGGTGACCGTGCGGCCGGTGCGCAGGTCGAGCACCGTCGGCAGGTGCTCGTCGGCGCAGGCACCGCCGCGGAAGCCGTCGTCGTACGCCAGGTGCGTCCCGTCCGGAGAGAGCGCGGCCTGCCCGGCGCCCACGTTGCCCGCGGTCGTCGTGACGCGGTGGGCGCGGCCGGACCAGTCGACGGTCCAGACCTGCAGCGGACCGCCGTACGCGCTGACGCCCGCCGGGTCCGGCAGCAGCAGCACGACGCCGGAGCTGCGGACGCCGGCCAGCGTCCAGCCGACGGGGCGCTGGAAGGCCGGCTGGCGCGGCAGCCCGCGGACCGTCGCGAGCGAGGTGCGGCGGAGCGTCGCGTCGAAGCGCGCGACCCGGCCGGTGGACCCGTCGCTCGACAGCGTCAGCAGGCCCACGGTGCTGCGGTCGTCGACGGCCACGCCGACCTGGCAGGCGGGGCAGCCGGCGCGGGCGACGGTCGAGCGGGAGGGGACGTCGACGACCGCGAGCCAGAGCCGCGGCGAGTAGTCCCGGTCCTGGCCCTGCACGAGCAGGCGCGTCGGGCTGAGCCAGCCGACGGGGGAGCTGGGGTGGCGCCCCGCGGGGCCGGGCGGGGTGGGCAGGGCCACCGGACCGGAGGCGTCGGCGACGGCCACTACGCCGTACGCCATCGCCTGGTCGTGCCGGACGTACGCGACCGGCGTGCCGGACGGCGTCGCGGCGTGCGCAGGCGCGGCGGGGGTCACCAGCAGGGCGGCGAGCAGCAAGGTCCGGCGCATCGGGCATCTCCTCGGGCGTGGGGCGCGCGAGGCAGAGGATGGCAGGTGGCCGGCTGATACGTGCGGAACTAAGCGAGCCGGGTCTAGCGTTGATCCGGATGCAGGGCCCCGCACGGTGCGGTCGCCCCACGGAGGTGCCTCGTGGCCAGCAGGAACCCGGTCTTCAACCGCAGCGCTGCGTTCTCGCAGCGCGGCGGGTACGCGACGTTCCGGGACGTCCCCACCCCCACGCCCGGCTCGCTGGAGGACATGTACCGCCGCCCGGCGGCCAGCGCGGTCGACATGGGCCGCATGACGGTGGACGACGCCGTCATGAAGACCCTCATCAGCTTCGTCGTCCTCGTCGGCTTCGCCGCGCTCGGCTGGTTCGTGCCGGCGCTGGCGTTCGTCGGGATGATCGTCGGGCTCGTGCTCGGCCTGGTCGTCTCGTTCAAGCAGTCGACCAACCCCGCGCTCGTGCTCGGCTACGCCGCGGCCGAGGGCCTGTTCGTCGGTGGCATCAGCAGCGTGTTCCAGGACCGCTGGCCCGGCATCGTGAGCCAGGCCGTCATCGGCACGCTCGTGGCGTTCGGCGCCATGCTCGCGCTCTACGCGACCGGCGTCGTCAAGGCGACCCCGAAGTTCGTCAAGGTCGTCGCCACGGCGGGCCTCGCCTACATGGGCATCGCGCTCGCCTCGCTCGTCGGCGCGCTGTTCGGCGTCGGCGGCGGCTGGGGCTTCTACGGCGTCAGCGGGCTCGGCCTGCTGCTCTGCGCGGCGGGCGTGGCGCTCGCGGCGGCGTACCTCGTGCTCGACTTCGACTTCGTGGAGCAGGGCGTCCGCAACGGCCTGCCCGAGCGCTACTCCTGGCTCGCGGCCTTCGGCCTCCTGGCGACGGTGGTCTGGCTCTACGTCGAGCTGCTCCGCCTGCTCGCGATCCTGCGCGGCAACGACTGACGCTGGACCAGCGTCGGTCCCGTACGGGCCGGTCCCCCTCGGGGGGCCGGCCCGTCCGTGCTTCCCCGCACCCCTCCCCGTGATCATGCACATCCTGGGACGGGTGCCCCACGCGTGATCATGCAGATCCTGGCGCACAGGACCTGCATGACCACGAGCCTCAGGCGGCGTACGGGACCTCGGCGCGCGCTGCCCGCAGCGCCCGCCCCCACCACAGCAGCTGGTCGAGCAGGGCGTCGAGGTCGCCGATGACGGGCACCTCACCGCGCGCGCGGCCCTCCTGGTCGAACGCCGCGTAGACCGCGGGGACCGCCACCTGGTCCCGGACGGTCGTCCCGTGCAGCTCGACGACCACCTGGCGCAGCTGCTCGACCGCGCGGACGCCGCCGAAGGCCCCGCCGTACGAGACGAACCCGACCGGCTTGGCCGCCCACTCCCAGTAGGTCGCGTCGATCGCGTGCTTGAGGGCGGCCGGGTAGCCGTGGTTGTACTCCGGCACGACGAGCACGAAGGCGTCCGCGGCGCTGAGCCGCGCGGCGAGGGCGGCGGCCGGGGCGTCGTACTGGCCGGAGCGGGGCGGGAGCGCGGGACCGTCGGCGGGGAGCTCGAGGTCCGCGACGTCGAGCACGTCCAGCTCGAGGTCCGCCCGGTCGCCGACGGCGTCGACGAACCAGCGGGTCACGGCCGGCGCGTACCGGCCGGAGCGGCTGCTGCCCGTGACGACGGCGAGGCGGAGGGGGACGGGGGCGGTGGTGGTGGTCATGGGCCGAGCCTGCGCCGCTCCGGCCGGGAGCGGGAGAGGCGGGCTCGGCCCGGGCCGGCTGAGCCGGGGTCTGCCAGGCCCTGGCTACCTCGACGGCGACCAGCGACGATGGGGGAGTGAGCACCGAGCTGGGGGAGTTCCTCCGCACCCGCCGCGAGTCCGTGCGACCCGAAGACGTCGGGCTGCCGGCAGGCCGCGGACGTCGTACGCCCGGGCTGCGCCGCGAGGAGGTCGCGTCGCTGGCCGGGCTGTCGGTCGACTACTACACGCGCCTCGAGCAGGCCCGCCGTCCGAGCCCGTCGCGCCAGGTGCTCCTGGCCCTGGCCCGCGCCCTCCAGCTCACCGAGGCCGAGCGCAGCCACCTGCTCGCGCTGGGTGGGTACGGCGCCTGCCAGGGCCTCGGCATGTCGCGCGAGGTGCCGCAGAGCATCCTGCAGCTGGTCGACCGGCTCGACCACGTCCCGGCGCTCGTCATCTCCGCGGCCCGCGACGTGCTGGTCTGGAACTCCTTGGCAGCAGCGCTCTTCGGCGACCTCACGCGCCTGGCGCCGGAGGACCGCAACCTCGTCTGGCTCACCTTCGTCGGCTGCGGGGAGGACCGCTTCGCGCACGCGGACCGGCCCGGCTACGCGCGTGACAGCGCGGCGGAGCTCCGGGCCGCGTCCGGGCGCTACCCGCAGGACCAGCAGCTGCAGCGGCTCGTCCGCCGCCTGCTGGAGCGCAGCCCGGAGTTCGCGGAGGCGTGGGCGCGCCACGAGGTCGCCGAGCACCAGAGCCGGACCAAGCGGATCATCCACCGCGAGGTCGGCGAGCTCGTGCTGGACCAGGAGCTGCTCGTGCTCCCCGAGCAGGAGCAGCGGCTCATCCTGCTGACGGCTGCGCCGGGCAGCGCGTCGTACGAGCGCCTGCAGCTGCTCCGCGTGCTGGGGACGCAGCAGCTCTCCGCCGTCTCCTGACTCTCGTGATCATGCACGTCCTGGCCCCTGGACGTGCTCGGGGTCGCCCGGCAAGTGCCTGACAAGTGCGTATCAAGGGGGCGGGGACACGCTCTGGACCTCGGACCACCGACTCCAGGAGAACCCCGTGAACCGCACCCGCACCCGCACTCTCGCCGCCTCCGCCGCCGTGCTCGCCACCGCGGTCGGGCTCGCCGCGCCCGCCTCGGCGGCGCCCGCCAAGAAGGACGGTCGCGACCCGCAGACCGTCGCGCTCGTCGCCTCGATCGCCAGCACGTACGGCGTCTACGACAAGGACCTCGACCGGGCGTACGCCGACGGCTTCCAGCAGGCCGGCGAGTGCGAGGCCGACCCCGCCGGCAGCGGCGCGAAGGGCATCGCGTTCGTCGACTGGCAGCAGGTCGTCGACGGCTTCGACCCGGCGCACCCCGCCGTGCTGCGCTACCGCACCGACGACCACGGCCGCTACCGGCTCGTCGGCGCGGAGTTCCTCGTCTTCGACGCCGACCAGGACGCGAGCACCGTCGAGCCGCTGCGCTTCGGCAGCGTCCCGCTCAACGGCCCGCTGCGCCTCGACGGGGACGGCCCGCTCGTCTACGAGCTGCCGGTGTGGGCGTGGAAGCACGAGGTGGCCGGGACGTTCGCCGACTGGAACGCCCAGGTCAGCTGCCCCGACCTGCACTGAGCCCCGGCGTGGTCATGCACGTCCTGGGACCCCCAGGACGTGCATGATCACGGGGAGGGATCTGTCAGGGGAGGGTCAGGACGACGGGGCCAGCGACCTCGTGCCCGGGAACGCCTTGCGCAGCTCGGGCAGGAGCTCCGACTCCGACCACGCGAGGAACTCCTCCTGCGTGTCCGCGCCGATCTGGCAGAGCGCCACGTGCGTGAAGCCCGCCTCGTCGAAGGCCTTCAGCGCCTCGACGATCGCCGCCGGGTCGTCCCCGCACGGGATCGACTCCGCCACGTCCTCGGGCCGCACGAACTGCGACGCCGCCGCGAAGGCTGCCGTCCCCGGCAGCTCGGCGTTGACCTTCCACGTCAGCCCGAACCAGCGGAACTGGTCGTGGGCGCGCTGCACCGCCGCGTCCTCGTCGCGCCCGAAGCTCACCGGCAGCTGACCCACGCGCGGCTTGCCCGCACCGCCTGCGGCGTCGAACAGCTCGCCCAGCTCGGGCTTCGGCTCGGTGGCGATCATCAGGTCGGCGTACTCACCGGCCAGCGAGCACGACTGCGGCCCGGAGACCGCGATGCCGATCTGCACCTGCTCGTCGGGCAGGTCCCAGAGCTTCGCGGACTCGACGTCGTAGTGCTGGCCGTGGAACGTCACGTAGCCGCCGTCGAAGAGCCCCTTGATGATCTCGAGGGCCTCCGTGAACATCTCGTGACGCACGTCGACCGGCGGCCAGCCGAGGCCGACCACGTGCTCGTTGAGGTTCTCGCCCGCGCCGAGCCCGAGCGTGAACCGCCCCTCCGACAGCAGCGCCAGCGTCGCCGCCTTCTGCGCCACGACCGCCGGGTGGTAGCGGAACAGCGGGCAGGTCACGTACGTCATGAACGGGATGCGCTCGGTCGCCTGCGCGACTGCGCCCAGCACCGACCAGGCGTACGGCGCGTGGCCCTGGCTGTCGAGCCAGGGGAAGTAGTGGTCGGAGGAGACGAGGAAGTCGTAGCCGACCTGCTCGGAGCGGACCGCGTCGCGCACCAGCTGCCGGGGACCCGCCTGCTCACCCATGATCGTGTAGCCGATGTCCATGCTCGGCAGGGTTCCCGGTCGCAGGTTGGCCAATCCAGCCGGCAGGACCTCCCGCTGGAGGGCCGTGCTAGCTGAAGGAGCGGTGCGCCCGGCGCAGGTCGTGCTCGTGCACGATCGCGGCGGCGTAGCCGTGCGGGAGGTCGTGCTCGGTGCGCAGCCACTCCACGCGCTCGTCGAAGCGGAGCAGGCTCGGGCCGGCCTCGAGGGCCTGCAGCCAGTCGCCCACCTCGCGCCCCGTCGTGGTCGGGATGCGCGAGATCAGCTGCGCGTGGGTCTCGTCGGAGTGGCCGTGGGACATGCATGCCTCCTGGGTGACGACGCTGTCCTCATGAGGGTGCCTGCAGGAGTCCCCGCTGCACAAGTACGCGGCTGGCAGGATCGGTCCGTGGCGACCGAGGACCTGCAGACCGAGCTGCGCCGCGCCGTCGACCGGCTGCGCACGACCGCGCTCAGCGCGCTCGCCCGGCCCGGCGCCGACGGCCGCACGCCCGCCGACGCGGCGTACTCGGTGGCGCAGGAGCTCGCGGACGCCGCCGCGCGCCTGGAGGGGGAGCCTGCCCGGCCGCTGCCGCGGCTGGGCGACCCGGTCGTGGCGGACCAGCTGGCCGTCTGCGGGGCGGACCTGCTCGCGCTCGACCCGCCGGCGTCAGTGGCCGAGCGGCTGCGCGAGCGGGTCGCCGGCCTGCGGCGTACGGACCCCTAGGACGTCGAGCACGGCCGGCAGCAGCGCCTCGGCCACGGCGCGGTAGCCCGCGGCGGACGGGTGGAAGCCGTCGGAGCTGAACATCTCGCCCGGCCGGGTGTGGAAGTCGCGGCCGAGCAGGTCGCCGAGCGGGACGCTGGTGCCACCGGCCGCCACCGTCGCCGCCGCCTGCTGGGCCGCGAGCCGACGGGACGCGACCCGGGCCCAGGTCCGCAGCGGCTGGGCGATCGGGCGCACGGTCCCGAGGTCGGGGCAGGTCCCGACGACGACGGCGCACCCGCCCGCCCGCAGGGCCCGGACGGCCGCCGCCAGGTGCGCCGCCGCGACCTCGGGGCGCACCCGGTGGGTGACGTCGTTCGCGCCGGTCATGACGACGGCGACCTCGGCGCCGGCGGACAGGGCGGCCTCGACCTGCGGCCGGAGGTCGGAGGTCTGCGCGCCGACGACGGCGAAGGTCCTCAGCTCCACCCGGCGCCCGGTCGCGGCGGCGAGCCCGCGGGCCACGAGCACCGCGGGGAGCTCCAGTGCGTCAGCGACACCGAGGCCAGCCGCGCTCGAGTCCCCGAGCACGGCGAGGCGGATCGCGTCGGCACCGTCCCCGTGCGTCCCGTCAGCGGCGTACGGCGTGGACAGCCGGCCGATCCTGCGCCGCGCGAGGCGCACCTCGGCCCTGACCAGCGCGCGCAGGGCGGCGCTCACGCCGACGAGGCCCGCGACCGCGAGCGCCCCGCTCCGCCTCCGCATGCCGACCTCCCCGGGATCAGGTCCAGTAGAGCAGCCGCGCCTGCGGCAGGTGCTCGGCCAGCATCCCCTCGAGGCTTTCACGCAGCTCGCGCATCGTCTCCTTGGGGTAGACGTGCTTGACGCTGCCGAACTTCGTGCGCTTCTGCGTGCGTCGCGACTCGTCGAGGTCGAGCTTGGTGCGGGGGTACCACTCCAGCAGGGTCTCCTTCGAGCCCGGCGTGAAGCGGTGGGTGATGCACTCGATGGTGAGGTCCGCGGTCGCGGGGATCGCGCCGGCGGCGCGGGCGAGCAGGTCGGCGTACGCCTCCTGCCAGCCGTCGACCGGCATGACCGGTGCGACGACGAGGCCGACGGGGTAGCCGTCCGCGGCGAGCTTGCCTGCGGCGGTGAGCCGGTCGTCCACGGGCGCCGTACCGCCCTCGAAGCGGGTCGAGACGGGCGCGGCGTTGACGCTGACCCGCACGCGGGTGCGGCCGCGGTGGTCGAGGCCGAGCAGCGGGTCGACGTCGGCGTACTTCGTCGTGAAGCGCAGCTGCACCGGCCCCGCGAACTCGTGCGCGCCAAAGTGCCTGACCGCAGCGGATAACGAGCCCGTCACGTGCTCGATGCCGAGCGGGTCGGTGTAGCACGACGCCTCGAAGGTCGTGCCCTCGTGCGCGCGCTCCGGGCTCGCGCTCGTGACCGTGCCGGCGCCGACCTTGACGTCGAGCTCGCCGAGGATCTCGTCGAGGTTGGCGTACGCCCGGGTGATCGGCGGGCCGCTCAGCGAGCCGGCGAGGTAGCAGTACTGGCAGTGCGCGGGGCACCCCTCGGCGAGGTCGAAGCGCCAGTCCGCGCTCGGCGGGATCGGCTGGGGGCGGCGCTTGGAGGGCGGGGAGACGACGACGGCGAGCGTCTGCTTCGCCAGCGCGTACGTCGCCCGGGGGTCGCCCTCGTCGGTGCGCGGCAGCCGGTCGCCGGGCAGCAGCTGGATGTCGGTCACGCCGGCCGCCGCGCAGCGGGCGACGATCTCCTGCCCGTGCGGGCGCTCGGCCGCCGACCTGGTCACGAGGACGCGCTTCGGCGTCCAGAGCTTCATGCCCTGTCCAACACCGTGCGGCGCCCGTGCCTGCCCTGTCGGCGGTATGAGGTGCGCAACTAGGCTCGTGGGCATGGACTACGCCGCCTCCGTCGTCGACCTCATCGGCGGCACCCCGCTGGTGCGCCTGAACAAGGTCACCGAGGGCATCGCCGCCACCGTGCTCGCCAAGGTCGAGTACTTCAACCCCGGCGGCTCGGTGAAGGACCGCATCGCCGTGCGGATGATCGAGGCGGCCGAGGCGTCCGGCGCGCTGCAGCCCGGGGGCACGATCGTCGAGCCCACCAGCGGCAACACCGGCGTGGGCCTGGCGATCGTCGCCCAGCAGCGCGGCTACCGCTGCGTCTTCGTCTGCCCGGACAAGGTCGCGGTCGACAAGCGCAACGTGCTCAAGGCGTACGGCGCGGAGGTCGTCGTCTGCCCGACCGCGGTCGAGCCGTCGGACCCGCGGTCCTACTACTCGGTCTCCGACCGGCTGGCGCGCGAGCTGCCCGGGGGCTGGAAGCCCGACCAGTACTCCAACCCGGAGGGGCCGCGCTCGCACTACGAGACCACCGGGCCCGAGATCTGGAAGGCGACCGACGGGCGCGTCACGCACTTCGTGACCGGCGTCGGCACCGGCGGCACGATCACCGGCACCGGGCGCTACCTCAAGGAGGCCTCCGGCGGCGCCGTGCGCGTCATCGGGGCCGACCCGCAGGGCTCGGTCTACAGCGGCGGGACGGGTCGTCCGTACCTCGTGGAGGGCGTGGGCGAGGACTTCTGGCCCACCGCGTACGACCCCGCGGTGCCGGACGAGATCATCGCCGTGTCCGACCGGGACTCGTTCGCGATGACGCGGCGGCTCGCGCGCGAGGAGGGGCTGCTCGTCGGCGGGTCGTGCGGGATGGCCGTGGTCGCGGCGCTCGAGGTCGCGCGCGCGGCGGGTCCCGACGACGTCGTGGTCGTGCTGCTGCCCGACGGCGGCCGCGGCTACCTCTCGAAGATCTTCAACGACGACTGGATGGCGTCGTACGGCTTCCTGTCGACCTCCGCCGAGGCGACCGTCGGCGACGTCCTGCGCGCCAAGGACCACTCGGACACGCCGGCCTTCGTCCACACGCACCCAGGCGAGACCGTGCGCGAGGCGGTCGACATCCTGCGCGAGTACGCCGTCTCGCAGCTCCCCGTCGTACGCGCCGAGCCCCCGGTCAAGGCCGCGGAGATCGTGGGCTCGGTCTCGGAGCGCGACCTGCTCGACGCGCTGTTCGCCGGGCGGGCCTCGCTCGCCGACCGGCTCGAGCAGCACATGGCCGAGCCGCTGCCGATCATCGGCTCGGGGGAGTCCGTGTCCGCGGCGGTCGCGGCACTGGAGAGCGCGGGCGCGGCGGTGGTCATCGCGGACGGCGACCCGGTGGGCGTCATCACGCGGCAGGACCTGCTGGCGCACCTGGCGCGGTAGGTCGTCCTGGCTGCGGCCCGCAGGATCGAACAAGGTGCCCCAGTGGCGGTGGGAGCCGTACTGGGTGCCCTTGTTCGCTCGGGAGGCGCGGCCCCCGGAGTGAACAGGGTGCCCCAGTGGCGCTCCGAGGCGTACTGGGTGCCCTTGTTCGGTCAAGGGGGGCGGGCGGGCGCCGGGCTGGAATCCCGCACGCCCGCCGAGCGTTCACCAGGCATGTTCGGACGCCTGAAGACCGCCCCCGTCACCCGCGAGCAGGCCCTCCCCGGCCGCGCCGTCCGCCCCTACGCCGTCCCGTCGACGCACACCGTGCTCGGCACGCCCGTCGAGGGCCCGTTCCCCGAGGGGCTCGAGACCGCGTACTTCGCCATGGGCTGCTTCTGGGGCGCGGAGCGCGCGTTCTGGCAGGTCCCGGGCGTCTACAGCACCGCGGTCGGCTACCAGGGCGGCTACACGCCGAACCCGACCTACGAGGAGACCTGCACGGGCCTGACCGGCCACACCGAGGCGGTCCAGGTCGTCTACGACCCCGCGCAGGTGTCGTACGAGCAGCTCGCCAAGGTCTTCTGGGAGTCGCACGACCCGACGCAGGGCAACCGGCAGGGCAACGACGTCGGCACGCAGTACCGCTCCGCGGCGTACTGGACCAGCGAGGCGCAGCGCGAGGCGATCGAGCGCACGCGCGGGACGTTCCAGGAGCGCCTCGCCGCCAAGGGGTACGGGCCGATCACGACCGAGGTCGGCCCCGCGGGCGAGTTCTACTACGCCGAGGGCTACCACCAGCAGTACCTCAGCGAGGCGAAGAACCCGTACGGCTACTGCGGTCTCGGCGGCACGGGCGTCTCCTGCCCGGTGGGCCTCCAGGCCTGAGCAGCCGGGCTAGTCCTTGAGCGGGTCGTGGCCCCAGTTCATCAGCGACGCCCTCCAGCGCGAGCCCTCGACGTCCTCCTTCGTCGGGCGCTGCGCGAGGTGGCGGTGGACGTAGGCCACGACCCGGCCCATCTGCTCCTCGTCGTCGGCGTCGAGGTCCGAGCGCCCCTTGCGCAGGATCTCGACGATCCGCCGGCCGCTCTCGTGTCCCGTGGACTCCTTGCCGCCGGGCGCTGACTTCTTCTCGCCCCCGGCGATCCCGACGGAGCGCGACTCCTCGGTCTCGAGCCACTGCTCGAGCTGGTGCGGGGTCATGTTGACCGCCTCGCGGAAGCGGGCGTACGTGTCGTCGTCGGCCATGCTCCAGGGTCTTCCCCCGGCTCCCGGCCCGCACCCCGGAGGTAGCGTGGCGGCATGAGCGAGCGGCACGGCTTCGAGACCCTGGCGATCCACGCGGGCCAGGAGCCCGACCCGGTGACCGGCGCAGTGGTGCCGCCGATCGTGCAGGCGAGCACCTACAAGCAGGACGGTGTCGGCGGCCTGCGCGGCGGCTACGAGTACAGCCGCTCTGCCAACCCGACCCGCACCGCGCTCGAGGAGTGCCTGGCAGCGCTGGAGGACGGCTCGCGCGCCCTCGCGTTCGCCAGTGGCCTCGCCGCCGAGGACACCGTTCTGCGCACCCTGCTGAGGCCCGGCGACCACGTGATCGTCCCGAACGACGCGTACGGCGGCACCTACCGGCTGTTCGCCAAGGTGTGGGCGCCCTGGGGCGTCGAGTACGACCCCGTCGACCTGCGTGACCTCGACGCGGTGCGCGCGGCGGTCCGGCCGGGGCGTACCAAGCTGGTCTGGGTCGAGACGCCGTCCAACCCGCTGCTCTCGGTCGTCGACATCGCCGCAGTCGTGCAGATCGCGACCGACCACGGCGCGCAGGTGCTGGTGGACAACACCTTCGCGTCGCCCTACCTCCAGCAGCCGCTGTCGCTCGGCGCCGATGTCGTCATCCACTCCACGACGAAGTACCTCGGCGGCCACTCCGACGTCGTCGGCGGTGCCCTCGTCGTCCGCGACGCCGAGCTGGGGGAGCGGCTGGCGTTCCACCAGAACGCGGCCGGGGCCGTCCCCGGCCCCTTCGACTCCTGGCTCGTCCTGCGCGGGGCGAAGACGCTCGGCGTCCGCATGGACCGGCACTGCGCCAACGCCGAGCGGGTCGTCGAGCTGCTGACCCGCCACCCGGCCGTCAGCGAGGTGCTCTACCCGGGGCTGCCGGGCCACCGCGGGCACGACATCGCGAGCCGGCAGATGCGGGCGTACGGCGGCATGGTGTCGTTCCGCCTCGTCGACGGCGAGGCCAAGGCCGTCGAGGTGTGCGGCCGCACCGAGGTCTTCACGCTCGGGGAGTCCCTCGGCGGGGTCGAGTCGCTCATCGAGCACCCGGGCCGCATGACGCACGCATCGGCCGCAGGCAGCCCCCTCGAGGTGCCCTCCGACCTCGTCCGGCTCAGCGTCGGCATCGAGACCGCGGACGACCTGCTCGCCGACCTGGAGAAGGCCCTGGCGTAGCCGCGCTGAGCCGTTCGCGGGACGCGCGTCCCGCGGAGTACGGCTGCGGCCGCCCCCTGCCGATGAGAGCGGGGTGAGCAGTCAGCAGCTGGACCGCACCGTCGCGGTCCCCGACGAGGTGCTGCTCAGCGTGCTGCTCGACCACACCTCCGACCTGCTGCTCGTCGTCGCGCCTCCGGGCGAGGTGGTCTACGCGAGTCCCTCGCTGCTCGCCCAGCTCGCTGACGGTGACGCGCTCGTCGGGCGCACCGCGCTGCACCTGGTCCACCCAACGCAGCGCGAGCTCGCCCGCGAGGTGCACTACCGCTGCCTGCAGACGGGCCAGCCCGAGACCGTCGACCTCCAGCTGCTGCTGCGCACCCCGTCGGTCGAGCTGGCCTACGAGCCGGGCCGCTGGTTCCAGGTCACCATGCACCCGCGCCCGGGCCTCGGCCTCGTCGTCACCGGCCACGACATCAGCGCCCGCATCGCGCACGCGAAGGAGCTCGAGCACCTCGCGTTCCACGACCGGCTCACCGGCCTGGCCAACCGGGTGCGGCTGGAGCGCGAGCTCGACCGGCCCGTGCGCGGCCGCCGCGCGATCATGGTGCTCGACCTCGACGGCTTCGCCCGCATCAACGAGCGCGTCGGCGAGACCGGCGGCGACGCCGTGCTCCGCTCGACGGCCTGGCGGCTGCGGCGGATGATCCCGGCGGGAGGGCTGTGCGCGTACCTCGGCGGGGACGAGTTCGCCCTGCTGCTCACCGGGATCCGCTCTCCCGCCCAGGCGGAGGTGCTGGCCGAGCAGGTGGTCGGGGCGCTCGCCGAGCCCGTACGCGTCGGTGACGACGTCCTCACGGTGACCGCCAGTGCCGGGCTCGCGATCGACGTGGGCGACGCGCTGCACGGGGACGAGCTGCTGCGCCGCGCCGACTCCGCGATGCACCTGGCCAAGCAGCAGGGTCGCGGCCGTACCGTCGTCTTCGACAGCGCCGCTGCTGCTCGCGCCGCCGCTCGCGCGGAGGTCGCCCGGCGGCTCGCCGCTGCCGCTGACGAGGACGAGCTCGTCCTGCACTACCAGCCGCTGCTCGCGCTGGCGAGCGGCCGGGTCCACGGTGCGGAAGCCCTGCTGCGCTGGGACTCCTCGACCGGCATGGTCCCTCCGGACGAGTTCATCCCCGTCGCCGAGGAGGCCGGGCTCGTCCACGAGCTGGGCCGGTGGGCGCTGCGCCGCGCGTGCGCCGATCTGGTCGCGCTGCCCGGGCTGACCGTCTCGGTCAACGTGTCCGCGCGCCAGCTGCACCACGACTCGTTCGCGCGCAGCGTCGAGCAGGCGCTCAGCTCCTCCGGCATCGCGCCCGAGCGGCTCGTCATCGAGCTGACCGAGAGCGCCGTGGTCGAGGATCCTGCTGCCGCGCAGGCAGTCCTGGGCCGGCTGCGCAGGCTCGGGGTCGGCATCGCGCTCGACGACTTCGGGACGGGCTACTCGTCGCTGAGCTACCTGCTGCACCTGCCGGTGGACACGCTCAAGGTCGACCGCTCGTTCGTCGCGGACATCGTCACCGACCGGCGTACGCAGCTGCTCGTCCACGGCATCACGACGCTCGCGCACGACCTCGGCATGTCCGTCACGGTCGAGGGCGTCGAGACCGAGGAGCAGCTGGAGGCGATCCGGCAGACCGGGTGCGACGCGGTGCAGGGCTACCTCATCGGGCGCCCGGTCCCGCTCGCCGCCCTCTCCTCGTGATCATGCGCGTCCTAGGCGCCCAGGACGTGCATGATCACGGGGAGAGGGTGGGATCGAGCCGCGGAGCCCGGGGGTCACGCGGCGCGGCCGCGGGGGTCAGGCGGCGCGGCCCCGGCCGCCGCGGCCCTTGCGCATCCGCAGGTAGTCGCTGACGACGTACGACCCCAGCCGCTGCGCCGACGGCTGCAGCACGCGGCCGCCGTTGCGGCGCGCGACCTCCTGCACGAAGTCGACGAGCCGCGGGTCGTCGTCGAGCAGGAAGAAGTTCAGCCCCACCCCACGCCGCGTCATGCGGTCCACCTCGGCGACGGTCGCGGCGATCGCCTCCGGCAGCGGCGGCCAGTCGAACCACGCCTCGCCGCTCGGCAGCAGGTGCGCGGTCGGCTCGCCGTCGGTGACGACCAGCACGACCGGCTCGGCGTCGCGGTGCTCGTCGAGGAACCGCCCGGCCAGCATCAGCGCGTGCTGGAGGTTGGTGCCCTGCACCATGTCGGCGTCGAGACCGGCCAGCTCGCCCGGCTGCACGACGCGCGCGTAGCGCGAGAACCCGATGAGGCGCACGGCATCCTGCGGGTACTGGCCGGTGACGAGCGCGTGCAGGGCGAGCGCGGTCTGCTTCGCCGCACCCCACGTGTCGCGCAGCACCATCGAGTAGCTCATGTCGACGAGCAGGACGACCGCCGCGCTCGACCGGCGCTCGGTCTCGACCACCTCGAAGTCGTCCACCTCGACGCGCACGCGGCCGGCCGCGGCCCCGCCACGGCGTACGGCGTTGGTGAGGGTGCGGACCACGTCGATCGGCTGCTCGTCGCCGAAGCGCCACTGCCGGCTCGCCCCCGTCGGCTCGCCGGCGGCCCCCGCGTCGTGGACGTCGTGCGACCCGCGCTGGGCGGCCTCGAGGTCGGCGAAGACCCGGCGCAGCGCGGTCTGCCCGAGCCGGCGGATCGCCTTCGGGGTCAGCTGCAGGTCGCCGCTCTGCCGGCTGAGGTAGCCCTGGCGCTCCAGCTCGCGCTCGAGGTCGCGCAGCGCCTCGAGGTCGTCGACGGCCTTGCGCCCGAGGGCGCGGCGGACCGCCTCCTCGTCGATGTCCTCGAGGCTGGCGCCCGGGTAGTCCTGCCCCATCGCGGACTCGAGCTCGTCGAGGTCGGCGAGCTCCTCCAGCGCGGTGGTCGCGTCGCCGAGGCCCATGCCCTCCTCGCCGCGCATCCGCTCACGGCCCTGCCAGTCGAGGTCGGGCCGCCGGCCGCGCAGGTGGCCCTGCAGCTGCGACATCATGTTGGCGAGGTCGAGGTCCTGCATCGCCTGCTGCATCAGCGACCCGAGCTCCGAGCGCTGCTCGGGTGTCAGCGAGTTGAGCAGCCGCTCCGCTGCCGCAGCGCGGCGGGCGAGCGAGTCCACGAGCTCGTCGAGGTCCTCGGGGCCGTCGGGGAAGAACTCCCCGTGCTTGGCCATGAACTCGTCGAAGTCCGCCTGCGTGTGCTCGCCGCGGGCGTCCTTCGCGAGCATGTCGTTGAGGTCGGACATCATGTCCTTGACCGCCTGCATCGCCTCGGGGTCGGGCGACTCCAGGGCCTGCTTCATCCCGCGGAACTGGCTGTCGAGCGTCTCGCGGCGCAGGAGGTCCTGCAGCTCCTGGAAGCTCTGCTGCGCCTGCGGCGACCTCCACTGGTAGTCCGCGAGCTCACGGACGGCGCGCGAGGTCTCCCGCGGCAGCGCGTCGAGCTGCGCCTCCCGGAAGCGGGCGTCGTCGCTCGGGTCGGGGAACAGCTGCGCGCGCTCCTGGCCGACCGCCTGGTCGAGCAGCCGGCGCACCTCCTCCAACGTGCCGTCGAGCCGGCCGCGGCGCTGGGTCTGCTTGCGCTGCTGGCGGACCCGGCGCAGCAGGTCGTCCAGACCGCGCCGGCCGTCCATGCCGCGCCGCATGAGGTCGTTCACCGCGTCGCGCAGCGACGACCCGCGCATGACCTCGTCGCCGAGGGCGTCGAGCGCCCGGCGGACGTCGTACGGCGGGGCGAGCGGGTCCGGGCCGTCGTGGTACTGGCCGTAGCGCGAGGACACGCTCAGCCGCCGTAGACCGCGCGGCCGGCGTCCTCGTCCTTGGAGATCCTCCGGTTGAGGAAGAGCCCCTCGAGGGCGAAGTCGAGCGCGCTCGCGGCGTAGACGGGTGCGTCGACGTTGTCGCCCATGCCGAGCCGGTCGAGGATGCCGCCGAGGCCGGGCAGCGGGCCGACCTGCTCGAGCAGGCGCGTCCCCGGCACCAGGTCCCCGGTCTCGACGACGAGCCCCTCCTCGAACTTCTGCAGCAGCCCGGTCAGGTCGCTCGCCGAGAGGTGCGCGCGGAACGTCTCGACGGTGGCCCGGCGCAGCAGGTGCGCCAGCACCTCGCGCTCGTTGCCCTCCTCGGTCACCTCGAACTCGACCTTGCCGAGCAGGGTGTCGAGCACGGCCGGGAGGTCGGAGAAGCGCGCGACGGCAGGGGACTCACCGGTGAGCGCGGCGCGGCGCAGCGCGGACGCCGCGACCGTCTCGACGGCGGCGACGGAGAAGCGCGCCGAGACACCGGAGCGCGCGTCGACGCTCGGCGACTCGCGCACCAGCCGGGTGAAGCGGGCGACGGTCTCGACGAGGTGCTGCGGCACGACCGCGGGCAGGGCGGCCTCCTGCACGACGAGCTCCACCTCGGCGTCGAGGTCCAGCGGGTAGTGCGTGCGGATCTCCGCGCCGAAGCGGTCCTTCAGCGGGGTGATGATCCGGCCGCGGTTCGTGTAGTCCTCGGGGTTCGCGCTCGCCACGAGGATGAGGTCGAGCGGCAGGCGGAGCTGGTAGCCGCGCACCTGGATGTCGCGCTCCTCCAGCACGTTGAGCAGCGCGACCTGGATGCGCTCGGCGAGGTCGGGCAGCTCGTTGATGGCGAAGACGCCGCGGTTCGTCCGCGGCACCAGGCCGAAGTACACCGTCTCGGGGTCGCCGAGCGTGCGGCCCTCGGCGACCTTGACCGGGTCGATGTCGCCGATGAGGTCACCGACGCTGGTGTCCGGCGTCGCGAGCTTCTCGCCGTAGCGCTCGCTGCGGTGCTTCCAGGCGACGGGCAGGTCGTCGCCGCGCTCGGCCAGCAGGCGGGTGCAGCGGCCGCAGACCGGCGCGTACGGGTGGTCGTTGATCTCGCAGCCCTCGACCACGGGCGCCCACTCGTCGAGCAGGGTGATGAGCGTACGGATCAGGCGCGTCTTGCCCTGGCCGCGCTCGCCGAGCAGCACCACGTCGTGGCCGGCGATGATCGCGCGCTCGAGCTGGGGGAGGACGGTCTCGTCGAAGCCGACGATGCCCGGGAAGCGCCCCTCGCCGGAGCGCATCGCGGCGAGCAGGTTGTCGCGGAGCTCTTCCTTGACCGTGCGGTGGACGTGTCCGGAGGCGCGCAGGGCGCCGAGGGTGGCGGCTCTCACGCTCCGACCGTACGTCCGGCGTCCCGCCCGCGCGAGAGGGCGGCTGTCCGCGCAGAGCGGAACCCAACGTTGTGGTGCTGGTTCGCGTGATGGCACCGAACCAGCCACACAACGTCGGGTGTCAGCGGGCGGTCACCGGCAGCCAGTAGAAGACGATCAGCGCGGCGAACACCAGCAGCCCGAGCAGCGGCACCGCGGCCCCCAGCGCGGTGCCGGCCGCGTACAGCGCAGGGCCGAGCAGGAAGCGCCGGCTGACCGCCCGCGCCCCCGCGGGGTCGATCGAGGTGCCGAGCAGCTGGTGCCCGCGCCGCGCCCACTCCCAGATGGCGTTGAAGAACACCCCGCCCACGACCAGCGTGCCGCCGTAGAGCACGACGGCAGTGCGCTCGCCGTGCCCGTCACGCAGGGCGGCGGCGAGCACAGCAGCGGCGAACGGGAGGAACGAGACGTTCATCAGCAGCAGCGTGTTGAGGAACAGCAGCGGCCGGTCGGCCGCGCGGATGTGCTCGAACATCACGTGGTGGTTCGCCCACACCAGCCCGACCAGGAGGAACGAGACGCCGAAGGCGAGGTACGACGGCCACAGATCGAGCAGCCCGTGCGCCAGGTGCCTCGTGTCCTCCGGCACGCGGATCTCCAGCACCAGCAGGGTGATCGCGATCGCGAAGACGCCGTCGCTGAAGGCCTCGACGCGCGAGGTGCTGGCCGCGGGCACGGCCGCATCCTGCCAGGACCGGGCGGTGCGGTGGGAGACGCTCCCGTAACAGGACGGATCCGCGCCGGAGAAGTCCGGGTGCGATCCTCGGCCCATGGACCTCGTGCCTCCACCGGAGCACAGCCCGACGCGCGCCGAGCTCGAGGTGACGACCCTCGGGCCGCGGGCGTACGGGTCGCCGCTGGCCGGCCTGCTCGCGGGCCGCCGCACGACCGAGCACTACGTCGCCGAGGACGACCGGGTGCTGCTCGACGACACGGTGTCTGCCCTCGCTGCCCACGAGGGTCTCGCCGACCTGCCGTCGTTCGAGCCCGGAGGGCCGCGACGCCGGCTCTTCTTCGACCCGCGGACCGTACGCGCCGGCATCGTCACGTGCGGAGGCCTGTGCCCGGGCCTCAACGACGTGATCCGCGCGCTGACCCTCGAGCTGACGACGCACTACGGCGTCCGGCGGGTCCTGGGCTTCCGGGACGGGTTCCGCGGCCTCGTGCCGCGCTACGGCCTCAGCCCGGTGGCGCTCACCCTCGAGTCCGTCAGCGGCATCGGCGAGTCCGGCGGGTCGGTGCTCGGCAGCTCGCGCGGCGAGCAGGACCCCGAGGAGGTCGTGGACACCCTGCAGCGCTGGGGGATCGACGTCCTGTTCGTCGTCGGCGGCGACGGCTCGATGCGCGGTGCGCTGCGCATCGCCGAGTGCGCGCGCAGCCGCGGGGCGGCCATCGCCGTCGTCGGGGTGCCGAAGACCATCGACAACGACATCCCCTTCATCGAGCAGAGCTTCGGCTTCCAGAGCGCCTACGCGGCTGCCGCTGAGGCGATCCGCGCCGCGCACGTCGAGGCGCGCAGCGCGCCCGCGGGTGTCGGCCTGGTCAAGCTCATGGGGCGGCACAGCGGTTTCATCGCCTGCTACGCCGCTCTCGCCCACCGCGGTGCTGACGTCGTCCTCATCCCCGAGGTGCCGTTCGCGCTCGACGGGGAGGGCGGCCTGCTCGACCACCTGCACCGGCGGGTGCGCGACCAGGGCCACGCGGTGGTCGTGGTCGCCGAAGGTGCCGGCCAGGAGTACCTCCCGGCCTCGCGGCAGCGCGACGCGTCGGGCAACGCGAAGCTCGGCGACGTGGGCGTGCTGCTGCGCGACCGGATCCAGGAGTCCTTCGCCCGCAAGGGCGAGGAGCTCAACCTGCGCTACATCGACCCGAGCTACGCGATCCGCAGCGTGCCGGCCAACGCGTACGACAGCGTCTACTGCATGCGGCTGGCCCACACCGCGGTGCACGCGGCGATGGCCGGACGGACCGCGATCGTGGTCGGCCGCTGGCGCGGCCGCTTCGTGCACGTGCCGATCCCGCTGGCGGTCAGCGCGCGCAACACCGTCGCCCCCGACGGCGACCTCTGGCTGGCCGTCCTCGAGGCGACCGGCCAGCCGCCCCGGCTGGGCCCTCCGCTGCTGGAACCGCTGCCCGCGCAGTGGAACACCCCGGCTGTGCGGACGGCCTAGCTCGGGGTCAGGGCAGCAGAGCCGCGAGCACGAGGGGCTCGGCCTGTCCCTCCCAAGTGCCGGTGAGCACCGGCGCGCCCGCAGGCACGTCCCAGCCGCCGTCGAGGTGGCGGCGGACGACCAGCTCCGACCCGGCGCCGCCGCTGCCGCGTACCGACGCGGAGGCCGCCCGCGGCACGAGCTCGCCGTCGGTCTCGACGTACTCCTGCGCCTCGCCGGCGCCGGTGCGTACGGCGTCGGCGAGCAGCGCGACCGCCACCGGGTCCGCGCACCCGTCGTAGACCCAGCGGTGCCCGAGCACCGAGTGCTGCGTGGTGCCGACGAGGTGCTCGTCGGCCCCGTCGAGCGGCGCCGCGCGGTAGGTCAGCGGCACCTGCCACCGCCCGCCACCGGACACGAGCAGCACCTCGACCCCGACCTCGCCGGCGGGATCGTCGAACCGGTACGCGCCCAGCCGTTCCAGTGGTGCGGACCCGGCGTACCAGGACTGCCGGGGGAGCCACTGCTCGAGCAGCTCGAGCTTGCCGGGGGTGAGCTCCGCCCGGTGGATGATCGCCATGGCCCGGAGGCTAGCGCCAGGCACCCGACGTCGTGGCCCTGGTGCGGTGCCGGAGCGCGAACCAGGGCCACGACGTTGGGTACCGAGGGTCAGCCGGTCGTGGTCGGCGCGCCCACCACGGGCGCGGTCTGGCCGGCGAGCCGGGCGACCATGGCCTCGCCCAGTGCTGCGAGCCACGTCGGCGAGAGGTGGGCGTCGTACTGCGCCTCGGTCTTCCCCCAGACGTTCAGGTCGGACTCCGCCACGACGTCGCCGTCGCGCGCCAGGACGACCCACTGCCACTGGCCGTTGCCGTCGTCGGCCACGACGGTGAACTCCTTGACCGCGACCCACCCCGGCCCCGCCCCCAGGACGCTCGCCTGGTGGTCCTTGCTCGTGCAGGTCAGCAGGCGGAGCGCGGAGGCGTAGACGGTGTCCGCCTTGCCCGGCGCGAGCTTCGCGACGACCTCGCCCAGCTCGAAGTGCTGGCCCTTGGCGTCGTCGGCGGAGGTGAAGTCCGTGGACGCCGCGCCGACGTACGCACTGGCGTCGGCAGTGCCGCGGAAGCCGCGCGCCGAGCCGGCGCCCGGCCCCTTCTGCGCCGGCCAGCCGAGCAGGGGCGGGGTGAGCAGCTGCTCAGCCTGCGCGGAGGCGGCGGCGGGCAGGTCGACCTCCGCCGGGCCGGAGCCCGACGTGCTGTACGTGTCGGGGTCCGTGCACGGCGCCGGCACCGGGGTGACGACGACGTCGGGCTCGTTGCCAGCGACGACGGTGCGGCCGTGCCCCTGCGCGAACGGCCCCCAGTCCTCGGCGGCCGCGGTGCCGGTCAGCGCGGCGGCCACGACGACCGCCGTGCTCCCCGCGGTGGCGCGACGGACGACGTGCCGGCGCTGCGCGCGGCGGACGAGGTGTGCCGGGGCGGCTCCGGGGTCGACGGGCAGTTCGTCGTCGAGCCGGTGGAAGGCCTCAGCGAGGCGCGGTTCGGACACGGGGTTCCTCCGGAGTCGGGTCGTGGAGCGAGTCGTCGAGCAGCGGCGCGAGCGCGCTGCGGGCCCGGAACAGCCGGGACTTCACCGAGCCGAGCGACGTCGAGGTCTCGACGGCGATCTGCTCGAGGGGCAGGTCGTAGAGGTAGTGCAGGACCGTGACGACGCGCTGGGCGTCGGGCAGCCGCTGCAGCGCGGCGACGAGCGCGACGCTGTCCGGTGAGAGGCCGGGTACGTCGGGCGGCGGACCGTGCCGCCGCCAGGCCGCCGCCGACGTCCGCGCCCGCCGCCACCTGCTCACCGCGAGGCGCAGCGCCACCGTGCGCAGCCACGCCTCGGGCGCGTCGACGTCACCGAGCGTGCGGCGCTTCGTCCAGGCGCGGACGAAGGTCTCGCTGACGACGTCCTGCGCCTCGCCGAGGTCGCCGGTCACCGCGTACACCGCCCGGACCAGCCGGGGCTGGCTGGCGGCGTACAACTGGCTGAACTCGTCCTCCGTCACGCCCCCACGCTCCTCCGCTCGCTGCTCCCTACGACCGGTTGACGCGCCCCGAGGGGTCCTGGTTGCGGTCCGACCGCGCACCGGTCCGCCGAGCGGGCGCCCCTTCGGGCAGCGTGCGGGAGGAGCGGCGTCGCGCGGGCGCCCGACCTCCTAGCGTCACGTCGCAGCCAGCACCGCTCCCACCTGGAAGGACCTCCGTGCACAAGCGCATCCTCGCGGCACTGCCCGCGGCCGCCCTGCTCCTCGCGGCCGCCCCCGGCGCCGCCTCGGCCGCCGACCCGGCCGCGGCCCCCGGTGCCGACGTGACCGTCTCGCTGACCGCGAAGGCGTTCCACCTCTCGACCACGAAGGTCACGCACTCCGGCGCGGTCTCCTTCGCCGTCTCGACGCCGACCGTGCCCGCTGACGAGACGGTCGGCTTCCTCGTCTTCAAGCCCAAGAAGGGCTACACCTCGAAGCAGATCGCGGGGTGGATCCGCGTGGTCAGCGGCGACGGCACGACGCCCGCCCAGGCAGCCGCCACCACCCGCAAGCTGCACGCGGGCGCGACCTTCTACGGCGGCGCCGACGTCGGCAAGGCGACGCCGCTGACCGCGTGGCTCACCCTCACACCCGGCACCTACTACGCCATCGACGAGGCGAGCTTCTCGGTCCGCACGCTCACCATCAGCGGGGCCGCGACGCACACCGCCCCGAAGTCCACCGCAACGGCGACGATGGTCGACGGGGAGCGGTTCCGCCTGCCGTCCACCCTGCCGAAGTCCGGGACGCTGCTGGTCAAGAACACGAGCGACGACCTGCACTTCCTCTTCCTCGAAGGGCTGAAGAAGGGCTCGACGAAGGCGAAGCTCGCGGCCTTCCTCAAGCTCGCCGCCGCCGGCAAGAACCCCGGCCCGCCGCCGCTCACCGGCATCGCCTTCGGCACCGACGTGCTCTCGCCCGGGCAGTCCCAGCTGCTGACGTACTCCGCGCCCGCCGGCCCGTACGGCGGCTTCTGCTGGGTGCCGGACGAGACGACCGGGATGCCGCACGCGCTCATGGGGATGTGGGCCTTCAGCCCGCTGAAGTAGCCGCAGGACAGCAGGAGGGCCCGGCAGGAGAGATCCTGCCGGGCCCTTCTTGTGCGGGTCTGCGTCAGTCGAGCGCGAAGACCGGGGCGACCTCGGCTGCCTCGCCCTCGGCGCGCTGCTCCGGCGAGGGGGTGCGCCCGCGCAGCGGGACCTCGCGCAGCAGCAGGGAGAACACGAACGCCACCACGGCGACCGGGATCGACCAGAGGAAGACGCTCTGCAGCGCGTGGACGAAGGACTCGACCACCTCGCCGTGCACGGGCTCGGGGAGCTTGACGATGGCCGCCGGGTTCTCCAGCTGCTTCGGGTCGCCGAGCCTGGCTGCGGCCGACGCCGGCACCCGGTCGGCGAGCTCGTTGCCGAGCCGCGAGGTGAGGACCGCCCCGAGCACCGCGATGCCGAAGGTGCCGCCCATGCTGCGGAAGAACGTCGACATCGAGGTGGCCACCCCGAGGACCGAGAAGTCCACGGCGTTCTGCACCGCGACCATGAGCACCTGCATCACGAGGCCGACGCCGGCGCCGACGACGAACATCGCGATGCCCGAGTAGAGCGCCGAGGTGTCCGCGGCGAGCCGTGACATGAGGAACAGCCCGATGGTGAAGGTGATCGTCCCGATGATCGGGAAGACCTTGTAGCGGTTGAAGCGCGAGATCAGCCGGCCGGACGTGATCGAGGCGATCGCGATGCCGAGCATGAGGGGCAGCATGCGCAGGCCCGACTCGGTAGGGGAGTAGCCCTTCACGATCTGCAGGTAGAGCGGGATGTAGATCGTCGAGCCGAACATCACGGTGCCGAGGACGAAGCCGATGACGCTCGTCACCGAGACCACGTCGTTGCGGAACAGGTCGAGCGGCACGATCGGCTCGGCCGCGCGGCGCTCCTGCAGGACGAAGACCACGCCGAGCACGACGCCGAGGGCGGCGAGGGCGAGCGAGCGGCCGTCGACCCAGCCGTACTCGGTGCCGGCCCAGGACAGGTAGAGCAGCAGCGAGGTCACGGCGGCGACGAGCAGAGCGGCACCGGTGTAGTCGACCTTGTGCTGCTGCTTGTGCACCGGCAGCTTCAGCACCGCGGCGACGACGACGAGGGTGACGGCGCCGACGGGCAGGTTGACGTAGAAGATCCAGCGCCACGACAGGTGCTGGGTGAAGAAGCCGCCGAGCAGCGGGCCCGCGACGCTCGCGAGGCCCCAGACGCCGACGAACGGCGCCATGTACTTCGGGCGCTCGCGCGGCGGCACGATGTCGCCGATGATCGCGAACACCAGGGCCATGAGGCCACCGGCCCCGATGCCCTGCAGGGCCCGGGTCGCGATGAGCTCGCCCATGTTCTGCGACGCGCCGGCGAGCGCGGAGCCGAGGAGGAACGTGACGATCGCGAACTGGAACACCAGCTTGCGGCCGAACATGTCGCTAACCTTGCCGTAGAGCGGGGTGGCCGCCGTCGAGGTCAGGAGGTACGCCGTGGCGACCCACGACAGCTTGTCGACGCCGCCGAAGTCGCTGACGATGCGCGGGAGCGCCGTCGAGACGATCGTCTGGTCGAGCGCCGCCAGCAGCATGCCGAGCATGAGCGCACCGATGACGGTGATCAGCTGGCGCTGCGGCAGGTAGGTGGGGGTGGGGGGTGCGGTCGTCGCACTCATCGGGGGTCTCCCGTCTCGCGGTCGCTGACCGGGGTGGTCGCGACCGGGGTGGTCGTGCGGGTGGTGGGCGCCTTCGCGAGGTCGTCGGCGAGGCGGCGGAGCAGCTGCTCGAGCTGCGACAGGTCGGTCGGGTCCCAGGACTCGACGGCGGAGGTGAGCATGGCGGTCCGGGCCGCGATGCTGGCGGCGTGCGCCGCGCGCCCCGCCTCGGTGCACGTCACCCGGAAGGCACGCCCGTCGGCGGGGTCGCGCTCCCGGCTCACGAGGTCGAGGCGCTCGAGCGCCTGGAGGTGCCGGCTCACGGTGGAGCCGTCCAGGCACATCTCGGCCGCGAGCTCGCTGGGCCGGACGGCGCCCTTCGCCAGCAGGTAGTGCAGGACGAAGGACGCAGCGCCGTCGACGCCGGTCTCGGAGCCGGCGCGCTTGAGCGTGCGCAGGCTGCCGTAGAGCGCGGTGACGACGCCCTCGACGGTGCTCTCGAGACCCTCGACCGGCGTCTCGAGCGGAGTGCTCGTGCTGGTTGCTTGGGCCATGCAAGGAACTGTAGGGCGGATGCCTGCAGCATGCAAGTTCTTTTCCGCGGCCCCGTCGAGGACCACTCGGACGGGCGCGTACGGAGCGGCGGGCGCGCCCGCCCCGCTGGGAACGGGGGCACCCACTGGCACTCCGGCCGCCACTGGGTGCCCCTGTTCGATGGAGGGGCCGCGCACCGCACGCGAACAGGGGCACCCAGTTCCGGCCGGAGCCGTCCTGGGTGCCCCCGTTCGCTGACCGGGCGGGAGGAGCGTCAGCGGGCGTACGGCGCCGCCGCCTTGACGACGACCGTGATCTCCTTGCCGTTCGGCGCGGTGTACGACGTGGTGGACCCCACCCGCTGGCCGAGGATCGCCGCGCCGAGCGGGCTGTCGGGGGAGTAGACGTCGATGTCGCCGGAGATGCCCTGGCGCGAGCCGAGCAGGAAGCGCTCCTCGAAGCCCGCGACGTCCGCGGTCACGACCATGCCGGGCGCGACGGTGCCGTCGGCGGCCTTGGGGGCGCCGATCTGGGCGCGCTCGAGCAGCTGCTGCAGCTGGCGGATGCGCGCCTCCTGCTTGCCCTGCTCCTCCTTCGCGGCGTGGTAGCCGCCGTTCTCCTTGAGGTCGCCCTCCTCGCGCGCCGCCTCGATGCGCTTGACGATCTCGGCCCGGGCCGGGCCCCGGAGCTGCTCCAGCTCGGCCGTGAGCCGGTCGTACTGCTCCTGCGTGAGCCAGGTGGTGCTGGTCGTCTCGCTCATCGGGTCCTCCTCCGTCGTGCCATCCGGTCGGGCTCCGCGCGGTCGCGGTGCCGCCCCGGCGTCGTCGTGGGCGAGCCCCGGTGGTCGTCAGCGACCGCCGGGGCGTGGGAACCGTCCACCCTACCCCTGCCGCCCCCTGCTGCCGCACCCCCGCTGGTGGGACCCCTACGGTGCCGCGGGCCGGGCGACCGAGCAGGACACGACGTCCACCCCGCTCGCGGGGGAGACCGTCGGGACCACGACGCGCGCGGTGCGCGTCCGGCTGCCCGCCGGCAGGACGACCCGCAGCCGGCCCACCGTGCCGCCGCTGCCGTCGGTCGCGCGGACGGCGCAGGCGAGCGCCTCCCCGGCGGGACCGGTGGCGGTCAGGTCGGCGGACAGGCTGGTCGGACCGAGGCGCATGAAGCGGGCGACGCTGCCGGTCGGTCCGGAGCCCGTGCCCCGCAGCGCGACCCAGGCGAGGAACGCCACGAGCAGGGCGGCGACGGCGGCACCGCCCACGACCAGCGCCCGGCGCGCACCGGGTCGCGGGTCGCCGTAGCGCTCGGCCGGGCGCGCCCGCGCTGGTGCAGGTGCGGCCGGGCCGCCCGCCGCGCTCCCGCTCACCGCTCGCCCCCTGCTGCTCGCCCCCGCTGCGGACCGCCGCGCCCACGCCGGGGGCAGCCGCGCCGCCGGTGGGGGAAGATGGCCTGCGACCCATCCTGCCACCAGCCCGAGGGAGTGCGCGTTGCCCGACCGCCTGCGCCTGCTCGCGGTGCACGCCCACCCCGACGACGAGTCGAGCAAGGGTGCCGCCGCCATGGCCCGCTACGTCGCCGAGGGCGCGGACGTCCTCGTCGCCACCTGCACCGGCGGTGAGCGCGGCTCCGTGCTGAACCCGCGCCTCGCCGAGGACCCCGCGGTGCTCGCCGACCTGCCGGCGATCCGCGCCCGCGAGATGGACGCCGCCCGCGAGATCCTCGGCGTCCGCCAGGTCTGGCTCGGCTACGTCGACTCGGGGCTCCCGGAGGGCGACCCGCTCCCCGCGCTGCCCGGGGGGTGCTTCGGCCTGCAGGACCCCGCCGTCGCGGCGGAGGCGCTCGTGCGGGTCATCCGCGAGTTCCGCCCGCAGGTCGTCACGACCTACGACGAGAACGGCGGCTACCCCCACCCCGACCACATCATGTGCCACCGCATCACGAGCATCGCCTTCGACGCGGCCGGCGACCCCGCGGCGTACCCGGAGGCCGGGGAGCCCTGGGCGCCCTCGAAGCTCTACTACAACCAGGGCTTCACCCGCGCCCGCACGCTCGCCCTGCACTCGGCGATGGTCGAGGCGGGCCTCGAGTCGCCGTACGCCGAGTGGCTCGAGCGCTGGGCGGAGCGCCCCGAGCGTCCGATCACGACCCGCGTGCCCTGCGCCGAGTGGTTCGAGGTGCGCGACCGGGCCCTGCTGGCGCACGCGACGCAGATCGACCCCGACGGGCCGTTCTTCGCCTGCCCGATCGAGCTGCAGCAGAAGGTCTGGCCCACCGACGACTACGAGCTCGCCCGCTCGACCGTCGGCGTACGGTTGCCGGAGGACGACCTGTTCGCGGGCGTCCGCGACCTTGAGGAGACGGCATGAGCGCGTACGCCGCGGCGCACACCGCGCAGGCCGGGGCGCGCGTGCTCGCCGCGCTCGACGAGAGCAAGGTCACCCCTGGTGTGACCGGCTTCCTCGTCGTGGCCCTCCTCGGCATCGCCCTGTGGTTCCTCCTGCGCTCGTTCGTCCGCCACCTCGGCCGGGTGCGCTTCGACGAGGACGCCGTCGAGCAGCGCGAGGTGGGCCGCGCGGGTGCCGCCTCCGCGGACGGGCGTCGGGCCCGGGAAGGCCGCCGGACCCAGGACGGACGTCACCCCTAAGGACGGATCAGGGCGCGGGGCGCCCGGCCGATGACACCAGTGGAGGCCGACAGCGGAGCCTCCCCGGATCATCGGAGAACCCCCCGTGCTCACACCTGCCGGAACCCTCGGCACCCGGCTGCGGCTGCTGGCCCTCAGCGCGGCTGCCGTCGCCCTCGTCCTGCCGGCGACCCCGGCCGGCGCCACTGACCTCGCGACGACCGCGTCGTGCGCGGTCAAGCCGACCACCGTCACGAAGCCGACGGTCAAGAAGCCCGCGGCGAAGAAGCCGACGGTCAAGAAGCCCGCGGCGAAGAAGCCGACGGCCAAGAAGCCCGCGGCCAAGAAGCCGACGGCCAAGAAGCCCGCGACGAAGAAGCCGGCGGCCACCAAGCCGTCGGTCGTCAAGCGGTCTGTCGTCGCCCACGTCGCGAAGGCGCCCGTCGCCACGAAGGCGGTGACGAAGAAGCCCCTTCCGAAGCCGCTCGCGAAGAAGCCCCTCGTCAAGAAGCCGCTGGTCAAGAAGCCGCTGGTCAAGAAGCCGCTGGTCAAGAAGCCGGTCACGAAGGCCCCGGTGGCACCGCGGACCTCCGCCTGCCCCCTGCCGGTGATCCCGGTCGTCGCCGGCGCCCTCGCCGCGCAGCCGGGTCCCGTGAGCGCGCCCGTCGACCGTCCGCTGGTCCCGTCGGTGCAGCCGCTGGGCCGCACGCTGGCGTCGTACTTCGGCATCCACGGCGCCCCCGACGGCTCGGCGCAGCGCGGCTTCGGCAGCGTCCGCCTCTGGGACACCGGCACGACCTGGAACGACCTCGAGCCGGCGCAGGGGGTCTGGAACTGGGCGCCGCTCGACGCCGCCGTCGCCGACGCCCAGGCCCGCGGCTACTCGCCGATGCTCGTGCTCGGGCAGACGCCCACCTGGGCCTCGTCCAACCCCTCGGCGCCCGGGTACGGCGACGTCGCCGGGGCGAGCGTGCCGCCGGCCGACCTCGGCCAGTGGACGGCGTACGTGTCGGCGGTCGCGAGCCGCTACAAGGGCCGCATCGCGGGCTACGAGATGTGGAACGAGCCGAACTTCGTCGGTGACTACTGGCACGGGACCGAGCAGCAGCTCGCGACGCTGACGAGCCTGGCCCACGACGCGGTCAAGGCCGCTGACCCCAAGGCGCTCGTCATCTCGCCCGGGTTCGCGACCCGGACCCGCGGCCAGCAGGGGTGGCTCTTCCGCTACCTCGACGCGGTGGACGCGAGCGACCTCGACGTCGTGTCGCTGCACCTCTACCCGATGCCGCAGCAGACCCCCGAGGTCGCCGCTGCGCAGCTGCAGAGCGTCGTCGACGCCCTGCGCAGCCGGGGCATCTCGAAGCCGGTCTGGAACACCGAGGTCAACTACGGCGTCACCGGCGGGACCGCGGACGCGGTGCCCGTGCCGGACCCGATGGGCGGCGCGTACATCGTGCGGACGCTGCTCGCGGACCGCGCGGCCGGCATCGACCGCGTGTTCTGGTACCGCTGGGGGGTCTCGCGCATCCTCGGCATCGGCGTGTACGGCGACGCCAGTGGTCTCACCCCGGCCGCGCAGGCGTGGTTCCACGTCGCCGGATGGCTGACCCACTCGGTCCTCGTCGGCTGCACGACGCAGGGCGAGGTCAAGGCCTGCACCCTGCGTCCGGACGGCGGCGGCTGGGCGCAGGTGCTGTGGTCCACCGGCGGTGACCACACGCTGAGGGCCCCGGCGGCGACGACGGGCACGGTCGGGATCGACGGCAGCACGGCCAGCGTCGCGCCCGGCGCGCCCGTCACGGTCACGGGTGTCCCGGTGCTCGTCGCGGGTGGGGGTGCCCACCTCGGCACCCTCGCCACCGAGCTGCCGAACTAGCGCTCCGCCCCCCTCGGCCCGGCCCGCTGCTCGCGGGCCGGGCCGACGTGCGCTGATCTGTGCATGAGGCCAAGCATCTCCGTTTCTGCTGCTACTCGGCGGGAACCACGACTCCATGGCTGCATCCGAGGTGCCTCCGGGCCAGCGGCACGACCCCTCGAGCTGGTCGGCTCGCCTGCCCCTGGTCGCGCTGGCCGCGGTCGGGCTCGTCGTGGCGACGTACCTCACCGTCGCGCAGCTGGGTGGCATCGCCTCGGCGTGGGACCCGGTGTTCGGGGACGGGTCGGACCGGGTGCTGCACAGTGCGTTCTCGGAGTCGCTGCCGGTGTCCGACGCCGGGCTCGGCGCCGCGGCGTACGCCGTGGAGGTGGTGCTCGGGCTCCTCGGCG
Source organism: Motilibacter rhizosphaerae (assembly GCF_004216915.1). Lineage (NCBI taxonomy): Bacteria > Bacillati > Actinomycetota > Actinomycetes > Motilibacterales > Motilibacteraceae > Motilibacter > Motilibacter rhizosphaerae. The sequence continues at coordinate 575,208 of NZ_SGXD01000003.1, read as the reverse complement.
CTCCGGGCCGTTGGCGGCGCTCGCCCTGGCTCGCGCTCGCGTTCGAGGCCGTCGTCGCGGGTGCTGCGGGTGGCGGCCTCGCCCTCGTGGTCGTGCAGGCAGCCGTGGTGCACCACTACTGCTCGCTGTGCCTGCTCTCGACCGCCGTGTCGGTCGCCATCCTGGGCCTCAGCCGGCTGCGCGAGGCGCGAGCGGCCACGGGGGAGGTGCTGCGGCGGCGGGCGACCGGCGTCGGGTGGCGCGACGCCGTGCTCGGCGAGGCCGCGGGCCGCCCGGTCGACCTGGTGCGGGGCGCCCGGCTCCAGGAGGCCCGCGCGACCGTCGCCGCTCTCACGCATCTCGCGGCCGGGCTGGTGCTCGTCGTCGTCGCCACCGGTGCGTACGAGCAGCACGGGGGGACCGGGACCCAGCTGTGGCGCGACGTCGTCGTCGGTGCGGTGCTCCTCGTCCTGGGCGCGGCCGGGAGCCGGGCGCCGCTGGCGGTACGGCGCTCGCCGACCGTGGCCCTGCTGCTCGGGCTGCTCCTCATCGGCTGCGCGGCCGCTGCGGACGGCACGCCCGACGGCCGGTACGCGGTGGCGCTGTGGACGGAGCTCGCCTGCGGCCTCGCGGTCCTCCTCGCGGCGGCGGTCCAGCTCGCGAGCGGGTTGCGTGGTCGGCACCTGCTGGCGGAGTCGCACCCGCAGCACTGAGCCGCTCTGACCGGGCGCTGAGCCCTCCTCAGCTGTCCCAGCTGACCGGCGGCTCCTCCTCCGGTGCCTCCCCGGTCACGCGTGACAGGGCCTGCATCCCGGCCCGCAGGTCGACCAGCTCCTCGTCGCTCAGCTGGGCGAGGATCTTGCGCAGCTCGCGCTTGCGGTACTCCGTCATCCGCCGCAGCAGGCCACGCCCCGCGGGCGTGAGGGTGAGTCGCAGGGCGCGCCGGTCCGCCGCCTCCACCGAGCGGTTGAGCAAGCCCTTGCGCACCAGGCGGTCCACCAGCCGCGTCGCCGTCGACGTGTCGATCTCCAGCTCCGCCGCGAGGTCGGAGAGCCGCAGAGGACCCTTGCCGCGGACGAGGGTCAGCGCGCGCAGCTGCGGCAGGGTGACGTCGTCGGCGTGCGCGACGAGCGAGCGGGCCGCGATGCCGACGAGCACGCGCCCGCCGTTGATGACGGCGTCGAGGTCATCGTCCTCCATGGCGCCAGCCTGTCAGACGGGACCGCTCTGCGGCAGGCGGACGCAGGACCAGCGGTCTGCGATGCGCCAGATGGTGGCCGACGGCACCCACCCGTGCCCAGTCAGTTGCACTGCTGCACATGATCTGCGCTCCGTCCGGGAAGGACGAGGGAGAACAGCCCGCCCTCGCCCGTGGAGTCCCGCGTGTCCTCGCTGCCGTCCCTCGTGCTGCTCGTCATCTTCCTTGCCTGCGCGGCCGCGATCTGGGGCGCCGGCATCAAGCTCTCCGACACCACGGACGTGCTCTCGGAGCGGCTCCACCTGGGCTCGGCCCTCGGCGGCGTGGTCCTGCTGGCGATCGCGACGAACCTCCCGGAGCTCGCGATCACGGCGAGCGCCGCCCTCGCCCACCAGCTCGACGTCGCCGTGGGCAACATCCTCGGCGGGATCGCGGCGCAGACCGTGGTCCTCGTCATCCTCGACGCCGCAGGGGTCCGGCCGCGCAAGCCGCTGACCTACCTCGCCGCCTCGCTGACCCTGCTGCTCGAGGGTGCCCTCGTCGTGGCCCTGCTGCTCGTCGTCGTCGCCTCGACCCAGCTGCCGAAGGACCTCATCGCGGCGCGGCTCACGCCCGGTGCCGTGCTGATCGCCGTGCTCTGGGGCGTCGGGCTCTTCCTCGTGCGCAAGGCCGGGCAGGGACTGCCCTGGCACGAGGGGGGTGCCGCGCCGGACAGCCAGCAGCAGCCGCAGGGGCACTCGCAGACGACGAAGGAGGGGACTGCCACCAAGCAGGGGCAGCGGACGGGCACGGTCGCGACCGTCTTCGTCGTCGCCGCCGTCGTGACCCTCGTCGCCGGCGTCCTCATCGAGCGCAGCGGCGAGGAGCTCTTCGGCCGCTGGGGGATGTCGGGCGTCCTGTTCGGCGCGACCGTGCTCGCCGCCGCGACATCGCTGCCCGAGATCTCCACCGGCCTGACCTCGACGCGGATGGGCGACTACAAGCTGGCGGTCAGCGACATCTTCGGCGGCAACGCCTTCCTGCCCGTGCTCTTCCTGGTGGCGACCGTGCTGTCCGGGTCGTCGGTGCTCCCCGACGCCCACCGCTCTGACATCTACCTGACGGCTCTCGGTGGGCTGCTCACCGTCGCGTACATGACGGGGCTGGTCTTCCGCCCCCGCAAGCAGTACGCGCGGATGGGCCCCGACTCGATCGCCGTGCTCGTGCTCTACGTCCTCGGCATCGTCGGGCTCGCCCTGGTCTCCGACTGACGCGGACGGGCTCGCGCGGCGGGCCTAGGAACTCAAGCGGAGTGCGGTGTTCACCAGTCCGACGTGGCTGAAGGCCTGGGGCACGTTGCCGAGCTGACGCCCGCTCGTCGGGTCGTACTCCTCGCTGAGGATCCCGAGGTCGTTCCGCAGCGCCAGCAGCCGCTCGAAGACCTGCCGGGCCTCGTCCGTGCGGCCGGTGCCGTGAAGGGCGTCGGCGTACCAGAAGGTGCAGGCGAGGAAGGCGCCCTCGGTGCCGGGGAGGCCGTCGACGCCGCCGTCCGCGCTCGGGTCGTAGCGCTGCAGGAACCCCTCGTGCATCAGCTCGCGCCCGACCGCCTCGACGGTGCCGACCACGCGCTCGTCGTCCCAGCCGAGGAAGCCGACGCGGGGGATGAGCAGCAGGGACGCATCGAGCCCCTGCGAGCCGTAGGACTGGGTGAAGGTGCGCCGGTCCGCGTCGTACCCGCGCGTGCAGACCTCGTCGTGGATCTGCTGGCGCAGGGCCCTCCAGCGCTCGAGCGGGCCGTCGAGACCGTCCTGCTCGACCGACCGCACCGCCCTGTCGACGCCGGCCCAGGCCATGACCTTGGAGTGCACGAAGGGGCGCCGCGGGCCGCGCACCTCCCACAGGCTGCTGTCGTCGTCCTGCCAGTGGCCCTCGAGGAAGTCCAGCAGCACGCGCTGGACCGCCCACGCGTCCTCGTCGGAGTCGAGCCCCGCCTGGCGCGCCTGGTAGAGCCCGTCGATGGTCTCGCCCCACACGTCGAGCTGGAACTGGCCCGCGGCCGCGTTCCCGACGCGCACGGGGGAGGAGCCGGCGTAGCCCGGCAGCCAGTCGACGGTGTACTCCGTCAGCCGCCGGGTGCCGTCCACCGCGTACATGATCTGCAGGTCGGCCGGGTCGCCGGCGACGGCGCGGAGCAGCCAGTCCCGCCAGGCCTTCGCCTCCTTCGTGTAGCCGCCGCCCAGGAGCGCCTGCAGCGTGAACGTCGCGTCGCGCAGCCAGGAGAAGCGGTAGTCCCAGTTGCGCGGGCCGCCGAGCTGCTCGGGCAGCGAGGTCGTGGCCGCCGCGACGATCCCGCCGGTGGGGGCGTAGGTGAGGGCCTTCAGCAGCACCAGGGAGGAGCGCACCTCGGACTGCCACTCCCCGCGGTAGGAGCAGTGCGCGAGCCAGCCGCGCCAGAAAGCCTCCGTCTCCGCGAGGGCCCGCTCGGCCTCAGCCTGCCGCGGGCGCGGCTGGTGCGAGGGGGCGTAGGTCAGCACGAAGGGCACCCGCTCACCCGCAGCCACCTCGAACTCCGCCTGGTGCTGCTGGCCTTGCGGCTCCAGGACGACAGGAGTGCGCAGCCAGACGGCGTCGGGGCCCGCGACCGCGCGCAGGTCCCCGTCGTCGTGGCGGACCCACGGCAGGATGTGGCCGTAGTCGAAGCGCAGGCGCAGCTCGGTGCGCATCCGCACGCGGCCGGAGACCCCCTCGACGATCCGCACCACGTCCGCCGCTTCCCCGCGCGGGGGCATGAAGTCCAGCACGCGTACGGTCCCTGCGTCGGTGCGCCACTCGCTCTCGAGCACGAGGGAGTCCTCGCGGTAGCGCCACGAGGTGCACGTGCCGCCCGCCGCGGGTGCGAGGAGCCACCGTCCGTGGCCCTCGTCGCCGAGCAGGGCGGCGAAGCACGCGGGGGAGTCGAAGCGCGGCAGGCACAGCCAGTCCACGGAGCCGTCGCGCCCCACGAGTGCAGCGGTGTGCAGGTCGCCGAGCAGCGCGTAGTCCTCGATCCGCTTGCTCACGCCTGCTCTCCGAGCGTCAGCACGACCTTCACGTCCTCCTCCTGCGCGGTGAAGCCCTCGGCGAACTGCTGGAGCGGCACCCGCCGGGACACCAGCCGCTCCAGCCAGGGCACGTCCGCCTTCGCCAGCGCTTCCGCGGCCAGCTCGTAGTGGTGGAGGTTGGCGTTGACCGAGCCGAAGACCACGTCGTTCTCCAGCACGATGTCGCGGTTGAGCCCACCGATGTCGAGCGACAGCGGCCGCCCGACGGAGGAGACGCCGGTGAGGCAGACGATGCCGTACGCCGCGGTGTGCGCCATCGCCCCGGCGACGAGGGTGGGGACCCCCGTCGCCTCGATGACGACGTCGGGGGCACCGCCCGCGACCGCGTCCTCCAACGAGCCGGAGTGGTACGTCGCCCCCAGGTCCCGCACGAGCCCCGGCTTCGGCCCGTCGGTCACGCGGTCGAGCACGTGCACGTCCAGCCCGCGCTGCACGCCGAGCAGCGCGGCGAGCAGGCCGATCGGGCCGGCACCGGTGACGAGGACGCGCCGCGGCTCGAACCACGCGCGCCGCCCGATGAGCTCGACCTCGTCCCAGGCCTTCGCGACGACGGTCGTGGGCTCCATGAGCATGCCGACGTCGGCGAGCAGCGGGTCGAGCTTCACCGCGTAGTCCTCCTCGACGACCCACTGCTCGCTGGCGTAGCCGTCGATCTCCTTGATGCCGCGCTCGGTGTACTCGCCGTTGCGGCACATGTCGAACTGCCCGTGAGCGCACGCACCGCAGGGCTCGGGGTCGGGCCGGCGGACGACGCCGACGACCAGGTCGCCCGCGCTGAACGACGAGCCCTCCGGCGCCTGCCGCACGCGGCCGAGCGACTCGTGGCCGAGGACGAGGCGGTCGCGACCGGGAGGCGCCCAGCCGTACTCGCCGGAGGCGATCTCCTTGTCCGTGCCGCAGATCCCCACCGCGAGCCCGTCGACGAGCAGCTCTCCCTCGCCCGGCTGCGGGTCGGGCACCTCGGTGACCCCGACGGATCCTGCGGTGCCGGGCACGACGGTCAGGGCGCGCATCGGTCGTCTCCTCCTGCTGGACGGCGTCGCGCGGCTCCTTCCCCGTCCCGGGCCGGTCCACGCCGGGAATGGTTGCCGTGGTGCACACGACTGAGGGCAATCGGAGCAGTACCTATCGGTCGATAGTCATCAAGACAGGCGAGCAGCGGCCGACAAGGTGACGGAGGGACGGCCCCTCGCGCTCGTCGTCAAGGAGTGTCCCGATGCCTGGTGCCCGTACGCCCCTGCAGCGCGTCCTGGACCTCCCGGTCCTCGTCAAGATCCTCGCCGCGGTGTCCGTCGCCGTCCTCGTCTCCGTGGTCGTGGGCACGGTGGGCCTGGTCAAGCTGTCCGCCACCGCAGGGCAGGTGCAGGCGATGTACGAGGTGCAGGTGAAGCCGCTCGGCGTGCTCGCCCAGGCCGAGCGCGAGGCGATGCAGGTCCGCCTCGACCTCTACAAGCACGCGACGACCTCCGACCCCGCGGGCAAGGCGGCCTTCGAGGCCGCGATCGGCCAGGACGAGACCACGCTGGCCGCGCTCGCCGCGCGGTACCGCCCCACCGCGGCGGACCCGACCAAGGTGGACGCCTTCACCGCGGACTGGCGCACGGTGCACCAGCTGATGACGAGCACGATGCTGCCGCTGAGCCGGGCGAACGACCTCGCCGGCTTCCAGCAGGCGCGCGACAAGGAGTTCTCGCCCGCGGCGCAGAAGGCGCTCGGGGACCTGGATGCGGCGTTCGCCGCCGAGAGCGCGCAGTCCGCAGGACGCGCGACCAGCGCGCAGCGGGACTTCAGCAGTGCGCGCACGCTCATGGTCGCCCTGCTCGTCCTCGGCGCGGCGCTGGCCCTCGGGCTCGGCGTCCTCGTGGCCCGACGGATCGTGTCCACGCTGGGCGCCGTCGCGGGCATGACCGCCGCGCTCGCCCGCGGCGACCTGACGGCACGGGTGGAGGTCGACTCGCGCGACGAGGTGGGGACGATGGCGAGCGACCTCGGCGGGGCCGTCGAGTCGCTCCGCACGACGGTGCGCGCCCTCGAGGAGAACGCCGTGGTGCTGGCCGGATCCAGCCAGGAGCTCTCCGCCACGAGCACGCAGATCGCCGCAGCCGCCGAGGAGGCCAGCGCGCAGGCCGGCGCCGTGTCCGCGACCGCGCAGCAGGTCGGCGCCAACATCGCCACCGTCGCCGCCAGCTCGGAGGAGATGGGCGCCTCGATCCGGGAGATCTCCGGCAACTCGACCGAGGCCGCCCGCGTCGCCGCCGAGGCCGTCGCCCTCGCCAGCAGCACCGGTGTGACGATGGCCCGCCTCGGCGAGTCCTCGGCCGAGATCGGCAGCGTCGTGAAGGTCATCAACACCATCGCCGAGCAGACCAACCTGCTCGCGCTCAACGCGACCATCGAGGCGGCGCGCGCCGGCGCGGCCGGCAAGGGCTTCGCGGTCGTCGCCGGTGAGGTGAAGGACCTGGCGCAGGAGACCGCTCGCGCCACCGACGACATCGCGCGACGGGTCGAGGCGATCCAGCTGGACACGGTCGGCGCGCAGCGCGCGATCGAGCAGATCGCTGAGGTCATCGGGCGGATCAACGACTACCAGACCACCATCGCCTCCGCCGTCGAGGAGCAGACCGCGACCACGGGCGAGGTCGTCCGCAACGTGAGCGACGCCGCGACGGGTGCCGGCCAGATCACGGACAACGTCACCGGGGTGGCCGAGGCCGCGCAGACCACGGCGGCCGCCGTGACCCAGGCGCAGGCCGCGGCGAACGACCTGGCCCGCATGAGCAGCGAGCTCCAGCAGATCGTCGGGCGGTTCACCGTCTGACGACATCGCTGGAGCCCGGGCCCCGGCCGTTCCGCGCGGCCGGGACCGGGGCAGGCTGCGTACGTGCCGAACCGCCTCGCGTCGTCCACCAGCCCGTACCTCCTGCAGCACCAGGACAATCCCGTCGACTGGTGGGAGTGGGGCGACGACCCGCTCGCCGAGGCGCAGCGGCTCGACAAGCCGCTGCTCATCTCGATCGGGTACGCCGCCTGCCACTGGTGCCACGTGATGGCCCACGAGTCGTTCGAGGACCCGCAGACCGCGCGGGAGATGAACGACGCGTTCGTCTGCGTCAAGGTCGACCGCGAGGAGCGCCCCGACGTCGACGCGGTCTACATGGAGGCCACGCAGGCGATGACCGGCGCCGGTGGCTGGCCGATGACGGTGTTCGCGACCCCGGACGGGCAGCCGTTCTTCTGCGGCACCTACTTCCCGCCGCGCCCGGCGCACCGCATGCCGTCGTTCCGCCAGGTGCTCGCGTCGGTCTCCTCGGCCTGGAGCGAGCGGCGCGAGGAGCTGCGGGCGTCGGCGGCGTCGATCCTCGCCCAGCTGCAGGAGCGGGCGCAGCTGCCGGTGGGCGAACGCCCTCCCGGCGAGGACGACCTGCGGGCAGCGGTGGCGGCGCTCGCGCGCGAGCACGACGGCGTACGCGGTGGCTTCGGCGGCGCACCCAAGTTCCCGCCGTCCACGGCCCTGGAGTTCCTGCTGCGCCACGCGGCGCGCACCGGTGACGCGACCGCGCTGGCCCTCGCCGGCCACACGCTCGAGGCGATGGCACGCGGCGGGATCTACGACCAGCTCGCGGGCGGGTTCGCGCGCTACTCCGTCGACGACTCGTGGACGGTGCCGCACTTCGAGAAGATGCTGTACGACAACGCCCTGCTGCTGCGGGTCTACCTCCACTGGTGGCGCCTCGATGGCAGCCCCCTCGGCCGCCGCGTCGCCGAGGAGACCGGGGAGTTCCTCCTCCGCGAGCTGCGCACCGCCGAGGGGGGCTTCGCCAGCTCGCTCGACGCCGACAGCGAGGGCGAGGAGGGGCGCTTCTCCGTCTGGACGCCGCAGCAGCTCGTCGACGTGCTCGGCGCGGACGACGGGGCATGGGCGGCGGAGGTCCTCGGGGTGACCGCCGCCGGCACCTTCGAGCACGGCACGAGCGTGCTGACGCTGCTGGCCGACGCCGACCCCGCACGGCTCGCCCGGGTCCGCGCCGCGCTCTCCACCGCCCGGGAGCAGCGCGTCCGGCCGGGGCGCGACGACAAGGTCGTCACCGCGTGGAACGGCCTCACGATCGCCGCGCTGGCGGAGGCGGGGGCGCTGCTCGACCGGCCCGAGTTCGTCGCCGCAGCACGCGAGGCCGCGGACCTCGTGCTCCGCCTGCACCGTCCAGGTGGCCGGCTGGTCCGGACGAGCCGGGGTGGCGTAGCGGGCACCGGCGTAGCCGTCCTCGAGGACCACGGCGACCTGGCCGAGGGGCTGCTCGCGCTCCACGCGGTGACCGGGGACGCCGCGCTGCTGCCCGTCGTCCAGGAGCTGATCGACACCGCGCTGCAGCGCTTCGCTGCCGCAGACGGCGGTCTGTACGACGCCGCCGACGACGTCGAGCTCGTGCGGCGCCCCCGCGACCCGCTCGACGGTCCGACGCCCTCGGGGGCCTTCGCGCTCGCCGGGGCGCTGCTCTCGTACGCCGCCCTCACCGGCTCCGCGGCGCACCGGGCCGCGGCCGAGCGCGCCCTCGCCCCCGCGGCGCTGGTCGCCGCGCGCTACCCCCGCGCCGGCGGCTGGGGGCTGGCGGTCGCGGAGGCGCTCGTGGCCGGCCCGCTGGAGGTCGCCGTCGTGGGGGAGGGGTCGTCGGCCCGCGAGCTGCACCGCACCGCGCTGCTCAGCCCCTCACCGGGCGCGGTCGTCGCGGTCGGCCAGCCCGGTGCAGGCGGCGCACCGCTGCTCGCCGACCGGCCGCTCGTCGGCGGTGCTGCCGCGGCGTACGTCTGCCGCGGGTTCGTCTGCGAGCGGCCGGTCACCTCGGCCGAGGAGCTCGCGCGCAGCCTCGGCGTTCGCCGGGCGTGAACCGCCCTGGTGCAAGTGGTGCAAGCGAGTAATCATCGCTGCATGACACACCAGGAGCACGACGCCATCCGCGGCTGGTTCGCCGGCCGCCTGCCCGACGGCCTGTTCGCAGGCACCCCGGAGGTCACGGTCGACCGCGAGGAGGTCCTCGTCGTCGGACCGCTGGACGAGCCCGCCCTCGCCGAGGGGGCGTCCGACGCCGAGCGCGCCGCCGCGCTGCAGGGCCGGGTCAAGCGCTACCGCGAGGAGACCCGCGAGCAGCGCATGGCGCTGGCCGCCGAGGCCGAGCACCGCTTCGGGCGCAAGGTCGCCTGGGGCGTGCGGGCCGGCGGCGAGACGTGGATGTTCACCAACCTCGCCGTGCCGGTGATGACGCGGCTGCGCCAGCGCGAGCGGGTCGTGCTCGACACGCTCGTCGACGCCGGCGTCGCCCGGTCGCGCGCGGACGCGCTGGCGTGGTGCGTGCGCCTCGTCGGCCAGCACGCCGACGAGTGGCTGGGCGAGCTGCGCCAGGCGCTCGAGGAGGTCGAGCGGGTGCGCGGGCGGGGGCCTGGGCGCGACAGCGCCTGATCCGAGTCCGTCTCGGGGAGCTGAGGGGCCGTCCGGCTCAGGGGGCCGAGCGTCCGCCGGTCGTCGGCAGGCCCACGGCCCGCCAGGCCTTGAACCCGCCCACGAGGTCGGTCGCCCGGTGCACGCCCAGGTCCTGGAGCGACGCCGCCGCCAGGCTCGAGGTGTAGCCCTCCGAGCAGAGCACGACCACCTGCAGGTCGTACGCCGCCACCGGCAGCCGCGCCTCGCTGGCCGGGTCGAGCCGCCACTCGAGCACGTTGCGCTCGATGACGAGGGCGCCCGGGACCTCGCCCTCGAGCGCGCGCTGCGCGGCGGGGCGGATGTCGACGAGCAGCGCGCCCTGCTGCCAGGCGGCGTGCGCCTCGAGCGGGCCGAGCCGGACCAGCCGGGAGCGCGCCTCGGCGAGGACGTCGGCGATCGAGCGGGCGCCGGCGGGCCGGGTCGCGGTGGCAGTGGTCACCAGTCCGCCCCCGCCCGCTCCGTCGCGCCGGCGACCAGGCGGTCGCCGGCCCACGCGTACCGCGTCATCGTGCGCAGCGCGGGGGCGTAGACGTGCATTGTGACGGCAGGGCCGCCGGTCGCGGCGACGTCGTGCACGTGCTTCTGGCCGAACGGCCGCAGCGTGCCCTCGGGGAGGGTCCGGGTGGCGGGCGACGTCGCGCCTGGGCCGCCGAGCCCGGCGAACGTCGTCTCCGCGACGCTGCCCTGGAGGACGAGCATCGCGCCGGAGCTCCCGCCGTGGTCGTGCGGGCCGGTGGACTGACCGGGCAGCCAGGAGAGCAGCCACGCCTCGTACGCGTCGGTCGCGACCAGCCGGACGTACCACCGCTCGGCGGGGTCGTACTGGACGAGGTCGCGCCAGCCGGAGGCGCGGGCGACGGCGCGGGCCGTGACAGCGAGGTCGAGGAGGTCCGCGCGCGCCGGTGACGCGGGCGCGGCGGGGAGCAGGGGCGTGCGGGCGGGTGCCAGCGAGGGCGCGGTCATGGGGGAGTCCTGGGGAGTGCGTCGCGGTGCCGCCCGCCCGGGCAGGGCGCAGCGGCGGGGCTAGGAGGCAGCCGTGCGACGACAGCGCTCGTCGAACGAGTCGGCGCGCTGCGCCGACCAGTCCCGAGTGCTGCGGATCCCGTGCATGGGCAGCAGCGTGCGGTGCGCCCCGCGCTCCCGGCAACCCCCACCCCCGGTGCGTCCAGATGGTGGACACCACGGGGCACCCCTTGACACTGCGTCCGCCCCCCCGCAGCATGGTCGCCATGTCGCGCCAGCCTTCCACCGCCGGTGACCTCCTGGTCACCCGGCGGTTCGTCGACCTCGGTCGACAGGCCAGCGCGAACTGTTGTCGCCGGTGAGAGGTGCGGGCGTGCGCCCGCGACGCGAGATGCCGGTCCCCCGTGCAGTGCTCTGCAGCGGACCGCCCCGTCCTCCCTCCCGGCGCTGACCCCCTGACGGGCCGCCGGTGCTTCCTCCCGGCTCGAAAGGCCTCCTGTGCCCACCGCTGCACCGCGCGACCCGCGCGCCACGTCCACCCCTGCCACGCCGGCCCCGGTGCCGTTCCGCCCGGCGTACCCGGAGATCGAGCTCGCGTTCCACGAGCCGTTCTTCTTCACGGCCCGCCGCCCGGCCGCCTCCGTGCAGGCCCAGGGCGGTGCCCGGTGACCGCCGTCCCCGTCGCCCCGGCCCGGCTGCCCGAGCCCGTTCCCCAGCCCGACCTGCTCCGCGCGACCCTGCGCCGCCAGGCCGTGGGGGTCGTCGTCGTCAGCACGTTCGCGGACGACCGTCCGGTCGGTCTGACGGTCGCGTCGTTCACCAGCGTGTCGCTCGAGCCGGCGCTCGTCTCCTTCTGCATCGCGGAGTCCTCCCCGCTGATCGACACGATCGAGGCCAGCGACACGTTCGTCGTCAACCTGCTCGCCTCCGAGCAGGCCGCGCTCGCGGCCCGCTTCGGCTCGGGCGCAGGGGAGCCCTTCGCCGGCGTGCCGTGGACGAGCTCGCCGGCCGGACCGCGCGTCGACGGCGCGCTGGCCTGGCTGTCGTGCACGACCTCGACGCAGATCCCCGTCGGGGACCACCTGCTCGTCATCGGTGCCGTGACCGGGCTGCGTCCCGGGCGCCCGGGGCGCCCGCTCGTCCACAGCGACGGGCGCTTCGCGACCACCGCACCGCTGGGCGTGCCGCAGCCCGGCCCCGCCGGCCGGCCCGCGCTGCGCCGGGTCTGACCAGCGCGTCCCGCGCTGCGTCCGACCAGCGCGTCCCGCGCTGCGTCCGACCAGCACGTCCCGCGCTGCGGCGGACCAGCGGGGGCCGCCCGGCCCGCGGGATAGGGTGCCCCGACACGGGTGCGACGCCGGCCGCCTGACGGTGGCGCCGCCGTACGGGGAAGGAGCGCGCGTGGGCCTGCGGGACGTCGCCTACGGCGCGTACGCCCGCCGGGTCGCGCGCCGGCTCGACCCCACCGGGGTGCCGAAGCACGTCGGGATCATCCTCGACGGCAACCGGCGCTGGGCGAGGTCCGTGGGCGAGCACCCGCACGCCGGCCACCGCCGCGGCGCCGACAAGATCGCCGAGGTGCTCGGCTGGTGCGAGGACGCCGGCGTCGAGGTCGTCACGCTGTGGCTGCTCTCGACCGACAACCTCACCCGCCCCGCCGCCGAGCTCGGCCCGCTGCTGCGCATCATCGAGGACGTCGTCCGCGAGCTCGCCGCCCACGGGCGCTGGCGCGTCCACCACGTCGGTGCCCTCGAGCTGCTGCCGCGCGACACCGCGGAGCTGCTGGCGGCCGCCGAGCGCGAGAGCGGCAGTGCTCCCGGTCTGCTCGTCAACGTCGCGGTGGGCTACGGCGGGCGCCGCGAGATCGCCGACGCGGTGCGCTCGCTGCTGCAGGAGCACGCCGCGAAGGGGACCTCGATCGAGGAGCTCGCCGAGGCCCTCGACGTCCAGCACATCGCCGAGCACCTGTACACCCGTGGTCAGCCCGACCCCGACCTCGTCATCCGCACCTCGGGGGAGCAACGGCTCTCGGGGTTCCTGCTGTGGCAGACCGCGCACTCGGAGTTCTGGTTCTGCGACGCGCTGTGGCCGGACTTCCGCTACGTCGACTTCCTCCGAGCGCTGCGCGCGTACGCCGCCCGGCAGCGCCGCTTCGGCAGCTGAGACTCCCGCAACCGCAGCGCCTTCATCCGTTCACGTGACATCCAGGCGCGCCTGCCGTGCGCGCCGCCGGCAGGACCGTAGGCTCGCAGTCGACGGCGGGCACGGGCCCGCCGCCTCGGGAGGCCCGCCTTGCCCAGCCGATCGCGCCCCGCTCAGCGGGACCGTCGTGGGGAGAGGGGGCCGGCACCCGGCTCCCGGGTCCGGTCCCGGTCGAGCGCCGTGATGCCGAGCGGGACCACACCGCCGGCTGGCTGAGATCGGGCGGGGTGCGCGCCCGTGGGGAGAGTCCCGTGGTTCCAGCGACTCCTGCGACTCCTGCCGTCCAGAGCCGTCCCGCGGACGGCCGACGCACCTACGTCCTCGACACCAGCGTGCTGCTCAGCGACCCGCGCGCCACGCTGCGCTTCCACGAGCACGAGGTCGTCCTGCCGCTCGTCGTCATCACCGAGCTCGAGGCCAAGCGGGCGCACCCGGAGCTCGGGTGGTTCGCCCGCGAGGCGCTCCGCATGCTCGACGACCTGCGCATCGTCCACGGCCGGCTCGACGAGCCCGTCCCCCTCGGCGAGGACGGCGGCACGCTGCGCGTCGAGCTCAACCACAGCGACCCCTCCGTGCTCCCCGCGGGGTTCCAGCTGGGAGACAACGACACCCGGATCCTGTCGGTCGCCCGCAACCTCGCCGCCGAGGGCCGCGACGTCGTCCTCGTCTCGAAGGACCTGCCGCTGAGGGTCAAGGCCTCGGCGGTCGGCCTCGTCGCCGAGGAGTACACCAGCGGGCAGGTCGTCGAGTCCGGCTGGACCGGCATGACCGAGCTCGAGGTCAGCGCGGACGTGCTCGACGCGCTGTACGCCGACGAGCGGACCGACCTCCCCGCCGCGCGCGACCTGCCCTGCCACACGGGCCTGCGGCTGCTCAGCGACCGCGGCAGCGCGCTGGGCCGGGTCACGGCGGACAAGCAGGTCCGGCTCGTCCGCGGCGACCGCGAGGCGTTCGGGCTGCACGGCCGCAGCGCCGAGCAGCGCATCGCGCTCGACCTGCTGCTCGACCCTGACGTCGGCATCGTCTCGCTCGGCGGCAACGCCGGCACGGGCAAGTCCGCGCTCGCGCTCTGCGCCGGGCTCGAGGCCGTGATGGAGCGCCGCCAGCACAAGCGGGTCGTCATCTTCCGACCGCTGTACGCCGTGGGTGGCCAGGACCTCGGCTACCTCCCGGGCTCGGAGTCCGAGAAGATGACGCCCTGGGCGCAGGCGGTGTTCGACACCCTCGGTGCGCTGGTGTCCTCCGACGTCGTCGACGAGGTGCTCGACCGCGGGATGCTCGAGGTGCTGCCGCTCACGCACATCCGCGGCCGCTCGCTGCACGACTCGTTCGTCATCGTCGACGAGGCGCAGTCGCTCGAGCGCAACGTGCTGCTGACCGTGCTCTCCCGCGTGGGCCAGGGCTCGCGCGTCGTGCTCACCCACGACGTGGCGCAGCGCGACAACCTGCGGGTGGGCCGGCACGACGGCGTCGCCTCCGTGATCGAGGCGCTGAAGGGCCACCCGCTGTTCGCGCACGTGACCCTGACCCGCTCGGAGCGCTCGCCCATCGCCGCGCTGGTCACCGAGATGCTGGGGGACCTCGCCCTGGGCTAGCCCCGCACGTCGCCCGTGATCATGCACATCCTGGGCCCCCTCCGCGGTAATCACGGACACCCGGCGCCCCCTCCGCGGTGATCATGCAGCTCGTGGCTCCCTCTCGCGGTGATCATGCAGATCCTGGCTCCAGGACCTGCATGATCACGCCCAGGGACGGGGTCGGCGCAGTCGGGGTGGGCGGACGCGAGCGCGGCGCCGTGATCGGGAGCGCGCCCCTGCTCCGCGGTGATCATGCACATCCTGGTCATCCAGGAGTGCATGATCACGCGCAGCCCTGGGACCCACCATGTGCATGATCACCGGGAGGGGGCGGTCCAGGACGTGCATGATCACGGGGAGGGGGGTGAGCCCAGGACGTGCATGATCACGGGGTGGGGGGTGAGCCCAGGACGTGCATGATCACGGGGAGGGCCCGGCCAGGGCGGGTCAGCCCTCCGAGGGGTGCGTCATCGACAGCACGTCGAGCGCAGCGTCGAGCTGCTCGACCGTGAGCTTGCCCTGCTCGACGTAGCCGCGGTCGAGCACGACCTGGCGGATCGTCTTGCGCTCGGCCAGCGACTGCTTGGCGACCTTCGCCGCCTCCTCGTAGCCGATCCACCGGTTGAGCGGGGTGACGACGGACGGGGAGGACTCGGCGTACTCCTTGCAGCGCTCCTCGTTTGCCACCAGGCCCTCGACGCAGCGGTCGGCGAACAGCCGGGAGATGTTCGCCAGCAGGCGGATCGACTCGAGCACGTTGCGCGCGAGCACGGGCAGCATGACGTTGAGCTCGAAGTTGCCCGCGGAGCCCGCGAAGGCCACTGTCGCGTCGTTGCCGATGACCTGCGCGCAGACCATGCACAGCGCCTCGGGGATGACCGGGTTGACCTTGCCCGGCATGATCGACGAGCCCGGCTGCAGGTCGGGGAGGAACAGCTCGGTCAGGCCCGTACGCGGGCCGGAGCCCATCCAGCGCACGTCGTTGCTCACCTTGTAGAGCCCGACGGCGATCGTGCGCAGCTGGCCGGAGAGCTCGACCAGCCCGTCGCGTGCGCCCTGCGCCTCGAAGTGGTTGCGGGCCTCGGTGAGCGGCAGACCGGTGGCGGAGGCGACCTCGGCGATGACGCGGGCGGCGAAGCCGGCGGGGGTGTTGATGCCCGTCCCGACCGCGGTCCCGCCGAGCGGGAGCTCCGCGACGCGGGGGAGCGAGGACTGCAGCCGCTCGATGCCGAACCGCACCTGCGCGGCGTAGCCGCCGAACTCCTGCCCCAGCGTGACCGGCGTCGCGTCCATGAGGTGCGTGCGCCCCGACTTGACCGTCGTCGCCCACTGCGCGGCCTTGCGCTCGAGCGCCTCGGCGAGGTGGGTCAGCGCCGGCACGAGGTCGTTGACGACCGCGCTGGTGGCCGCGATGTGGATCGAGGACGGGAACACGTCGTTGGACGACTGCGAGGCGTTGACGTGGTCGTTGGGGTGCACCGGCGAGCCGAGCCGCTCGGTCGCCAGCGTCGCGATGACCTCGTTGGTGTTCATGTTGCTCGACGTGCCGGAGCCGGTCTGGAACACGTCGATCGGGAAGTGCGCGTCCCAGTCGCCACGGGCGACCTCCTCGGCCGCGGACTGCACGGCCTGCGCGACGTCCGGCTGGAGGATGCCGAGCTCGGCGTTGACCTTGGCGGCCGCCGCCTTGATGCGGGCGAGCGCCTCGATGTGGGCCCGCTCGATGGGCTGCCCCGAGACGGGGAAGTTCTCGACCGCGCGCTGCGTCTGCGCCCGCCACTTCGCCGCCGCCGGGACCCGCACCTCACCCATGGAGTCGTGCTCGACCCGGTACTCGCCGTCCGCTTCGATCGTCATGACCGACGATCGTGCCAGATCCGCCGGGGACCGCCCGCGCTGACCAGGGCCGACCGGTGAGGACAGGGCGCTGACCCGGCGCTGACCCGGCGCTGGCCCGGCGCAGGCGTACGGCCCGGGACCTCCGACTGCGCGGCACGAGTGCACTTCGCTGCTCTGCGTGGACGTCCTCTCACCCAGCGCTCATCCTCGGAGCAGGCGGACCGCACCCGGCGGCCGCAGGGGGAGGAACCACATGAGCAAGGTCCTGCGCGGCGCGGCGGCGCTGGCACTGGTGGCGGCCGTCGGCGGGGGGACCGCCGGCCTGCTGGGCGGAGGGTCGGACCACGCCTCGTCCGGCGCCGTCTCGGCGCTGTCCCGCTCCTGGTCGAAGTAGCCCTCGGCCCGGCCCGCCCCGGCGAGCGGAGCAGGCCCAGCGGGCAGGGGGGTCGCGGGGGAGTCCCCCTGCCCGCTGGGGCAGACTCGGCGCCATGCCGTTGAGCGGAGAGTACGAGCCGAGCCCCGAGCAGTGGGTCCGCGACCAGGTCGAGGCCTACGAGCGGACCGGGGGCCAGGAGAAGGGCGACCTGCGCGGGGTGCCCGTCATCGTCGTGACGAGCAGGGGGGCGCGGAGCGGCAAGCTGCGGAAGAACCCGCTCATGCGCGTCGAGCACGCCGGGACGTACGCGGCGGTGGCCTCCAAGGGCGGCGCGCCCGAGCACCCCACGTGGTACTGGAACCTCGTGGGCGAGCCCCTCGTCGAGGTGCAGGACGGCCCGGCGCGCCAGGACTACCGCGCCCGCATCGCCGAGGGCGCCGAGCGCGCCGAGTGGTGGGAGCGCGCGGTGGCGGTCTGGCCGGACTACGCGGCGTACCAGACGAAGACCGACCGGGAGATCCCGGTCTTCCTGCTGGAGCCCGTCGAGGGCTAGGCGGACCGGACTGGGCGGACCGGGCTAGGCGGACTGGGCGCGCAGCCGGGCCTCGACCTCGGCGCGGGTGGGCGGGTTCGCACCCGCCCGCTCGCAGGTCAGCGACCCGACGGTCGCGGCCTGCCGCACGAGGTCGAGCAGGGCGGCCTCGTCGAGCGCGTCGAGCTGGCCGATCCGGGCGATGGTGAGCAGCCCCGCGCGGCGCAGCGCGTCGAGCAGGCCGGCCTCGAAGGCGTCGCCCGCGCCCACGGTGTCGACGACCTCGGTGGGCTGGGCCGGCAGGTCGACGCTGACCGACCGGGTCGCGGCCCACGCGCCGTCGCCGCCGCGGGTGACGACGACGAGGTGGGTGCCCGTACCGCGCAGCCACCGGGCGGCGGCCGCGCGGAAGTCCTGGTCGGGGTAGAGGAACGCGAAGTCCTCCTCCGAGGCCTTGACCACGTGCGACAGCGAGGCGGCCTCCTCGACGCGGCGCACCAGCGCCGGCACGTCGGGCGTCAGCCCGGGGCGGGCGTTCGGGTCGTAGGACACCACCACCTCGCGGCGCGCCTCGCGCATCGCGGCGAGCACGACCGAGGCCCCGGGCTCGATGGTCAGCCCCAGCGAGCCCGTGTGCAGGGCGCTGGTGCCAGGGGGCACGGGCAGCGCCGGCAGGTCCCACTCGAGGTCGAACTCGTACGACGCCACGCCCTCGGGGTCGAGCGTCGCCGTCGCCGTGCTGGTGCGGGGCAGCCCGGCGGGCTCGCCCAGCAGCGTCACGCCCTCGGCCTTCGCGTGGTCGAGCAGCGCCTGGCCGCGCGCGTCGGGGCCGACGCGGGTCGCGAGCGCCACCTCGGCGCCCTGCCGGGCGAGCCCGACGGCCACGTTGAAGGGGCTGCCGCCGAGGTGCTCGCTGGCGCTGCCGTCCGTGCGGCGCACGACGTCGATGAGGGACTCGCCCACGACGGTGATCACGGTGGTCTCCCGGTGCTCGCGGCTCAGCGCGCGTGGTCGAAGTCGATGGAGGAGTAGGCCCGCAGCTTGGAGAGCTGGTGCTCGGACTTGATGCTGCGGATCGTGCCGGACTTCGAGCGCATGACGATGGAGTGCGTGTGCGCGGCGCCGTGCTGGTAGCGCACGCCGCGGACGAGCTCGCCGTCGGTGATGCCCGTCGCCACGAAGAAGACGTTGTCGCCGCCCACGAGGTCGTCGGTGCGCAGGACGCGGTCGAGGTCGTGGCCCGCCGCGAGCGCGCGCTCCCGCTCGGCGTCGTCGCGCGGCCAGAGCCGGCCCTGGATCTCGCCGCCGAGGCACTTCAGCGCGCAGGCCGCGATGATCCCCTCCGGCGTCCCGCCGATGCCGAGCAGCAGGTCGACGCCGGTGCCCTCGCGCGCGGCCATGATCGCGCCGGCGACGTCGCCGTCGGAGATGAACTTGATGCGCGCGCCGGTCGCGCGGACGTCGGCGATGAGCTGCTGGTGGCGCGGCCGGTCGAGGATGACGACGGTGACGTCCTCGGGGCGCCCGCCCTTGGCCTTCGCCACCCACTTGATGTTGGCGCGGATCGGCGCGGTGATGTCGACGACGTCCACGGCCTCGGGACCGACGGCGAGCTTCTCCATGTAGAACACCGCCGAGGGGTCGAACATCGCCCCGCGCTCGGCGACGGCGAGCACGGACACCGCGTTGTCCATGCCCTTGGCGCACAGCGTCGTGCCGTCGATCGGGTCCACCGCGACGTCGCACTCAGGCCCGTCGCCCGAGCCGACGACCTCGCCGTTGAACAGCATGGGGGCGTCGTCCTTCTCGCCCTCGCCGATGACGACGGTGCCCTTCATGCTCACCGTGGTGATGAGCTGGCGCATGGCGTTGACCGCCACCCCGTCGGCGCCGTTCTTGTCGCCGCGGCCCACCCAGCGGCCGGCGGCGAGCGCCGCGGCCTCGGTCACGCGCACCAGCTCCAGGGCGAGGTTGCGGTCGGGGGCCTCGGACCCCACGCGCAGGACGGGCGGGACGTCCGCTCCGACGGCCATCGGTGCTCCTCGCGCTCGGGGGTGCTGGCGCCGTGATCATCCGGCGTACGCGCATCGTAGTTGCCGCCCCCGACAGCGGCGGCCGTCCTCCGGGTGCCGGGGCTCCGGCGGCGTGCGGGACGATGGGCGGGTGAGCACGAGCACGACGGCCGTCGACGCCCCGTGGCGGCGCGGCCCGCGCGTGCGCTCGCTGCTCGGCGTGCTCGCGGTCGTGACCGTCTCGGTGCTCGTCCTCCCGCGCGAGTCGGCGAGCCCCGCGACCTCCGTGCCGTACGCCGGCGCCCTCGCGCGCGCCCGCCACGACGCGCCCTTCGACGTGCTCGCCCCCGTCGGCCTGCCGGCCGGCTGGCGCGTGACGGGCGTCCGCCTCGACCACCACGACGGGCGGTTCCACTGGCACCTCCAGCTGGCCGCGCCCAGCGAGGCGGTGGCCTCGGTGGACCAGTCCGACCGGCCGGTCGGGCCCTTCGTGGGAGAGATGACCGAGCACGGCGGCGGCCAGGGCGTCGTCACCGCCGGGTCGCGGACGTGGGTGCGGACGTACTCGCCGCTGCGCGACCACCGCGCGCTCTGGAGCTCCTCGCTGCAGCTGCTCGGCAGCGGGCCGGACGCCGCGGTCGTCGTCGGCGGGACCGCCAGCTGGTCCGAGCTCGAGCTCGTCGCCGCCGCGCTGCGGGGGCGGTCCGGGGCGCTGGCGGCGGGCTGAGCCGCTAGGCCCGGTCGCCTGGCCCCGGGGTCCCGCGGGTCCCGGTCGCCTCCGTCTGCACGGCCTCGTCGAGCCGGCGCCGCGCGCCCTCGAGCCACTCCTCGCACACCCGGGCGAGCTGCTCCCCGCGCTCCCACAGCGCCAGGGCCTCCTCGAGCGTGCCGCCGCCGGCCTCGAGCCGGCGCACCACCTCGGCCAGCTCGTCGCGCGCCTGCTCGTAGCCGAGCGGCTCGTCTCCCGTCTCGTCAGCCACCGCGCCACTCTAGGGTCCGGCGCCGCTGCAGCCCGAGCCCCTCGACCCAGTCCGCGACCGCGGTGGTGCCCCACGCGGCGCAGGAGCGCAGGGCCGCGGCGCTGAGGCGCGAGGCGCTGTCGTCGTCGCCGACGGCGGCCGCCGCCATGGCGAGGTACGCGTCGACGGGACCGAGCTGCACCCCGCTGCCGGCGCTGACCGTGCCCCCGGACAGGTCCGCCAGCAGCCGGCGCCCGCGCTCGGCCAGGTCGGGCAGGCCGAGCCGCCAGCCGGCCTCGGCCGCGGCGGCCGCCTGGACCGAGGCGATGAAGTCCTCGCGCTCGAGGGGGAGCGGTTCCTCCGCGAGGTGGGCCCGCGCTGCGGGGAGGTCGCCGGCGCGCAGCAGGGCCAGCAGGACGGCGGACTGCAGCGGCGAGCCGGGCGGGACGGCCTCGACCAGGGGACCGGGGTCGACGGGGCCGCCGCTCCAGAAGGACAGCGCGGCCGTCGTGCTGACGAGGACCTCGCCGCGGTAGGGGACGTCGGCGGTGATCACCGTGCGCATGGTGCGCCCGGCGAGCTCGCGGGCGTCGTCGGCGCGTCCGCGCATCGCGAGCCAGCCCGTCCCCAGCGTGCCGAGGACGGCGAGGAGGTACGGCGAGCCCAGCCGCTCGGCGTGGCGGCGGGCGGCCGCGACGTCGCGGTCGTGGTCGGCGACGTACCCGGCCTCGGCGGCGGCGGAGGCCCGCTGCAGCAGCGCGGCGGTCAGCCACGCCTCGTCGCCGACCGCGGGGGCGAGGACGAGCGCCTCGGTGAGCAGGGCGATGCGCTCGAGCGCGTTGCCGGCCCACCAGGTCGCGCCGGCGGCGAGCTGGCAGGCACGGGCGAGGGCGGCCTCGTCACCGTCCCGGCGGGCGAGGCGGAGCCCCTCCGCCGCGAGCGACTCGCGCCGCTGCCGGCCGCCGGGGGCGTAGTGCACTTCCGCGGCCAGCGCCAGGAGCACCCGTGCGCGCAGCGGTCCGTCCTCGGGCGGCAGGCGCTCGAGGGCCTCCTCGAGGGCCGCGACGGTGACCGGGTCGACCTCGCCGTACGGCCGCGGCAGCCACAGCGAGGTCTCGGCCGCCACCAGCGCCGCGCGGGTCAGCGGCTCGGGCCCGGGGAGGAGGCGCGCGGCGTCCAGCGCCGCGTGCAGCGCCGCGCCGAGCCCCCGCAGGTCCCCGGCCCAGCGCAGGGCCTCGGCCTGCGCCATGCGCAGCTCCCAGCGCTCGGCCGGCGTCGAGGCGGGGTCGAGGGCCTGCGCCGCGAGCGCGTCGTCGAGCAGCCGGGCCGCCTCCTCGTACGCGTGCAGCGCCGTGGCGTAGCGGCCCGCCTCGACCGCCGCGCGCCAGGCCCGGCGGGCGTGCCGGGGGCCCGCGTGCAGCCAGTGCCACGCGACCTCGGCCGAGCGCGGCCCGACGACCCGCTCCCCCTCGAGGCCCTCGTGGCCGTCCTGCTCCTCGAGCGCCCGGGCGACGGCGGCGTGGGTCCGCGCCCGGGAGGTCGCCGGCAGCGCGTCGTAGACGGCGTCGCGGACCAGGGCGTGGGAGAAGCGGAACTGCTCCGCGGCCTCCTCCACCACGAGGCCCACCGCGGCGGCGGGGGCGAGGGCACCGAGCACGTCGTCCTCGTCCCGACCGCCCGCGGCGGCGACGAGCGGCACGGCGTACGAGCGCCCGACGACCGCCGCGACCCCGAGCGCCTGCCGCGTGCCCTCCGGCAGCTGGTCGACCCGGCGGCGCACGACCTCCCCCACGCCCTGCGGGACGACGGCGGGGTCGCCGGCGCCCAGCCGCAGCAGCTCCTCGAGGAAGAAGGGGTTGCCGTCGGCGCGGTCGCGCAGCGCGGCTGCCTCCCCGCCAGCGGGCTCGCGGCCCGTCGAGCGGCGGACGAGCTCGGCGGTCTCCTCCTCGGTGAGGCCGGCCAGCTCGACCCGGAGCGCCGACGCGCGGGCCAGCGCCTCGCCGACCTCGGCGAGCGCTCCCGTCGGCTGCGGGCGGGCGCGCCGCGTGACCAGCACGACCAGGCGGGCCGGCTCGGTGGTGTCGAGCAGGTAGCGCAGGAGCCGCAGCGAGGACGCGTCGGCCCAGTGCAGGTCCTCGAGGACGACGAGCAGCGGCAGCCGGGCGGCCGCCGCGCGCAGCAGCCGCGCCACCGCGTCGTACGTCCGGAAGCGGTCGCTCCCGCCACCCTCGGCGGGGGAGCCGAGCCCGGGCAGGACCGCCGCGTCGATGCCGGCGACCTCGGCGAGCCCCTCGAGCTCGACGTGGCCGGCGAGGCCGCGCAGCACGCCCGTCCACGGCCAGAGCGGGGGAGCCCCCTCGTCCTCGGCGCAGCGCCCCAGCAGGACGGTCCAGCCCGCGGCCGTCGCGCGCTCGGCGAACGCCGAGGCCAGACGGCTCTTGCCGATGCCGGGCTCGCCGACCAGCGCGGCGCACCCCTGCCCGGCCGCGAGCAGCCCGTCGAGCGCCCGGAGCTCGCGCTGCCGCCCGATGAGCCCGGTGCGCGCAGGCGGAGCCGGAGCTGGGGTGACCGCCGGGGGCTGCTCCTGGCGGAGCACCGCGGCCTCGAGCTCCACCAGCGCGGGCCCGGGGTCGATGCCCAGCTCGTCGCGGAGCAGGCGACGGACCTCGCGCAGCTCGGCGAGGGCGTCCGCCTGGCGCTGGGAGCGCGCGAGCGCGGCGACGCGGAGCAGCCACAGCCGCTCGCGCAGCGGGTGCTCCTGCAGGGCGGCCGCGAGCCCGGTCACGACGGGGGCGGGCTGGCCGAGCGCGAGGCGCAGGGCGGCGGCGTCCTCGAGCGCGACGAGCCGGAGCTCCTCCAGGCGCACGCGCTCCGAGGCGACCGTGAGCCCGTCCCCCAGCTCGACGTACGCGGCGCCGCGCCACGCCGCTCGTGCCTCCTCGACCTGCTCGAGCAGCTCCGCCGCCCGCGTCCGGGCGGCCGGGTGGACGGGCGCGGGCACGCCGTCCCCGAGCAGGCCGGTGGTCTCCGCGTGCACGGCGAGCACCGTGCGGGCGAACCGGTGCGCGTCCACCGCACCGTCGGGCAGCTGCAGCTGGTAGCCGGCGCCGGAGCGGAGGAGCAGCTCGGGGCGCGCGCGCGAGGCACGGCCGGGTTCGAGCAGCTGGCGCAGGCGGGCGACGTACGCGTGCAGCGACGCGACCGCGTCCCGCGGGGGCCGCCCGGCCCAGACCAGCTCGGCGAGCGCATCCGTGTCGACGGGTCGGCTGCAGTGCAGGGCGAGCGCGGCCAGCAGGGCGCGCTGCTTCGGCGGCCCCGCCTCCAGCTGCGCGGTCCCCCGCCGCACGCGCAGCGGGCCCAGCACGTCGACGGCGGGCACCTCCAGCGCCGGGACGTCCAGCAGCTGCGCGTCGGCGGCAGGCGCGGGAGAGGGGTCCGGCACCGGCACAGCGTACGGAGGACGGAGGGCTCGCGCGGGCGCACTGCGGAACTCCGCCTCGGGCCCGACCGGCCCGGGAGCGGCGCCCGTCGGCCGCGCCTCCCCGCGCGCCAGGACCGGCCCCGCCCGCGGGACTAGGGCCCGGACCGGCCGCGGCGGGCGGGGGGCCGTGCCCCGCTCACGGCGGCGAGCTCGCCCTCGGCGAGCCGGAGCCGCAGCGCCGTGCCGCCGGGCGCGTCGGCGGGGTCGCGCACGACGACGCCGGCGGCGGTCTGCACCACGGCGTACCCGCGCGCGAGGGTGGCGGCGGGCGAGAGCGCCGTGACGCGGGCGCGGGCGTGGCGCACGTCGTCGCCGGCCCGCTCGAGCCGGTGGCGCAGCAGCGTGCGCGCGCGCTCGCGGTCGGCACCGACGCGGGCGGCCTGCTCGTCCAGCAGCCGGTGCGGCGCCGCGAGCACCGGCCGCGACCGCAGGGCGTCCACGCGGGCCTGCTCGCGCGCCACGCGGGCGACGACGGCGCGGCGCGAGCGGTCGCGCAGCGTACGCAGGCCGGCGAGCTCCTCGGCGAGGTCGGGGACGACGCAGCGCGCGGCGTCGGTCGGCGTGGACGCCCGGACGTCAGCGGCGAGGTCCACCAGCGGGGCGTCGACCTCGTGGCCGATGGCACTGACCACGGGGGTGGCGGCCTGCGCGACCGCGCGGACCATGGCCTCGTTGCTGAAGGGGAGCAGGTCCTCGACCGAGCCTCCGCCGCGGGTGAGGACGATGACGTCGACCTCGCGGTCGCGGTCGAGGCGGCGCAGCGCGTCCACGACCTCCGTCACCGCGCTCGGCCCCTGGACCGCGACCTCCTCGATGCGGAACTGCACGGCCGGCCAGCGGCGGCGGGCGTTCTCCACGACGTCGCGCTCGGCCGCGCTCGCGCGTCCGCAGACGAGCCCGACGACGTGGGGGAGGAACGGCAGCGGCTTCTTCCGCTCGCGGTCGAACAGCCCCTCGGCCGCGAGGACGCGCTTGAGCTCCTCGAGCCGCGCGAGCAGCGCGCCGACGCCGACCGGGCGCACGTCGTCGGCGCGCATCGACAGCGAGCCGCGCTCGGGCCAGAAGCTCGGGCGGGCGTGCACGACGACCTGGGTGCCCTCGCGCAGCGGCGGGGCGAGGGCGTCGAGCAGGTCCGCGGGCACAGTGACGCTCAGCGACATGTCGGCGGCGGTGTCGCGCAGGGTGATGAACGCGGTACGGGTGCCGGGCCGCCGCGTGCACTGGGTGACCTGGCCCTCGACCCAGACGGCGCCGAGCCGGCCGATCCACCCCGCCAGCAGGTTGCTCACCGTGCGCACCGGGACCGGGGTCTCCGGGCTCGTCTCGAGTGGCACCCGCCGAGTATGCGCGACCTACCATGGAGCCATGACGTCTCCCGCTCCGGCCAAGCGCGTCCTGCTCGCCGCTCCGCGCGGCTACTGCGCCGGGGTCGACCGCGCCGTGGTGACGGTGGAGAAGGCGCTCGAGCTGTACGGCCCGCCGGTCTACGTCCGCAAGCAGATCGTGCACAACACCTACGTCGTGCAGTCGCTGGAGGCCAAGGGCGCGGTGTTCGTCG
The DNA here is from genome assembly GCF_004216915.1 of Motilibacter rhizosphaerae. Lineage (NCBI taxonomy): Bacteria > Bacillati > Actinomycetota > Actinomycetes > Motilibacterales > Motilibacteraceae > Motilibacter > Motilibacter rhizosphaerae. Next base: position 549,979 of record NZ_SGXD01000003.1, on the reverse strand, counting down.
AGGAGACCGAGGAGGTCCCCGAGGGCTCCACGGTCGTCTTCTCCGCGCACGGCGTGGCGCCGAGCGTGCACGAGGAGGCCCGCCAGCGCGGGCTCAAGGCCATCGACGCCACCTGCCCGCTGGTCACGAAGGTCCACCTCGAGGCGCGCCGCTTCGCCGCGGAGGACTACGACATCCTGCTCATCGGCCACGAGGGCCACGAGGAGGTCGTCGGCACGACCGGCGAGGCGCCGGCGCACATCACGCTCGTCGACGGTCCGGAGGCGGCGGACGAGATCGAGGTGCGCGACCCGTCCCGCGTCGCCTGGCTCTCCCAGACCACGCTGTCGGTGGACGAGACGCAGGAGACCGTGCGCCGGCTGCGCGCGCGGCTGCCGCTGCTCATGGACCCCCCGAGCGACGACATCTGCTACGCCACGCAGAACCGCCAGACCGCCGTGAAGCAGATCTCCGCGCAGTGCGAGCTCGTCATCGTCGTCGGCTCCCGCAACTCCTCCAACTCCGTGCGCCTCGTCGAGGTCGCGCTGGAGTCGGGGGCGCGCACGTCCTACCTCGTCGACGGCGCCGACGAGCTGCGCGACGAGTGGCTCGACGGCGTCAGCACCGTGGGGCTCACCAGCGGGGCCTCGGTGCCCGAGGTGCTGGTGCGCGACGTGCTCGGCTGGCTCGCGGAGCGCGGCTACGCCGAGACCGAGGAGGTCGTCTCCGCCGAGGAGAGCCTGCTGTTCGCCCTGCCCGTGGAGCTGCGCCGCGACCTCAAGGCCGCTAGGCAGGCCGCCGGCTGACCTGGGGCTCCTGCTCCGCCGCGTCGCCGGCGGCGTCGTCCGTCGGCTGCTCGGACGCACTGCCGCCCTGCTCGCCGGCTTCGTCGGCTGCCTCCTCCGCGCCACCCTGCAGCGGGACGAGGACGGGCGCGGGCGCCGCGCGCCGCTCGAGCGCCCACCGGGTCCCGGCCGCGCCGCAGCCCGCGGCGAGCGCGAGCAGCAGCAGCGGCGCCCCGGTGCCCAGCGCCCCGCCGAGCGCGAGGGCGAGGCCCAGCGGGAAGCGGCTCTCGTGCGCCGCCGCGGTCAGCGGGACGCAGAGGAAGGCCGCCACGGCGTACGCGAGCGGCGGGAGGATCGCCGCGAACACCAGGTCGCGGCCCGCCAGCCGCAGGCCGAGCGCCCCGGACCCCACGACGAAGGCCGTGCCGAAGCCCCAGCCGAGCGAGCCGGTGAGCGCCACGTCGACGAGGCCGCCGAGGAACGCCGCCGTGCTGAGCAGCAGCCCGGCTCCGGAGGCGGGCAGTCCTGCGTCGGGGTCGGGGAAGAGCGGCACTCCCCGACGGTAGCCAGCGGGCCGCGCCCGGCCGGGCTGCCACGCCGGGCGTCAGGCGGCGCCGTCGTGCGCCTCGTCGCGGTCGTGCTGCGGCGCCCCCTCCTCCGGGAGCTCGGCGGTGACGGGCCGCGGCACGACCTCGAGCGGGACCGGGGGGACGGTCCGCTCGGCGGCCGCCTCCGAGACCGCGAGCGCGGCCAGCGTGCGGGTCGCCGGGACGACCGAGCGCTCGAACGAGCCGACGGTCGCGTTGTAGTCCTCCACCGCGCGGCCCAGCGAGCGGCCGAGCTTGTCGACGTGACCGCCGAGGCGCCCCAGGCGCCGGTGCAGCTCGCGCCCCGTCGCCACCACCTCCCGCGCCCCCTCCGCGAGCGACGCCTGCTGCCAGCCGAAGGCGACGGTCCGCAGCAGCGTGAGCAGCGTCGTGGGCGTGGCGATGACGACACCGCGCCCGAGCGCGTCGTCGAGCAGCGCGGGGTCGTGCTCGAGGGCCGGGGCGAGGAACGCCTCTCCCGGCACGAAGAGCACCACGAGCTCGGGACCCGGCTGGAGCCCCGCCCAGTAGTCGCGCGCGGCGAGCGCGTCGACGTGGGCGCGGAGGGCGCGGGCGTGCCGGCGCAGCCCGTCGGTGCGGTCGGACCCGTCGGGGCGCTCGAGCGCCTCGAGGTACGCCGTCAGCGGCACCTTCGCGTCGACGGCGACGGCGCGGCCCCCGGCGAGCCGCACGACGAGGTCGGGCCGGACCGTGCCGTGCGGCGTCGCCAGCACGACCTGCTCGTCGAAGTCGCAGTGCGCGAGCATGCCGGCCAGCTCGACCACGCGCCGCAGCTGCATCTCGCCCCAGCGGCCGCGCGCGTTGGGGCTGCGCAGCGCCCCCGACAGCGCCGCCGTCTCCGCCCGCAGCCGCTCGGACGCCCGCTGCACCCCCACGACCTGCTCGACCAGCCCGGCGTGGGCGGCGGCGCGCTGGGTCTCGAGCTGGCGCAGGTGGGCCTCCATGCGGCCGAGCGCCTCGTGCACCGGCGTGACCAGGTCGGCCACCTGGCGCTGCTGCTCGCCCACCCTGCTGCCGCCGACCGCCGCCGCCTCCCGGAAGCGCGCGTCGGCGAGCTCGAGCAGCCGCCGGTCGCGCGCGTCGAGGGCGTCGGGCGTCAGCCCGCGGCGGGCGCCGAGCAGCAGCCCGAGGCCCACGCCCGTGGCGAGGCCGAGCGCCGTGCCGAGCAGGAGCAGGAGGACACCGCTGGGACCCATGGGCCCAGGGTGCCGGGAGGCACCGACAGTGCGGGGGAGGCGGCGCGCGGTCGGTGCTCGTGCGACGTTGATCGGGCTGCCCGATCGACTGCCCGCCCGACCGCACGGGATGACCGCGACCCCCACGAGATCTCGTGGGGATGGCGCACGCCTCGTGCGGTCTGGTGCGCGGCGCTGGTGGTCGGGCCGCCCGTTCGTCACTGGTCGGGCCGCCGTACGCGCTGGTCGGGCCGCGGCGCACCAGGTCCCTAGACTGTCCCGTCGTGGCTCTCACCATCGGCATCGTCGGTCTGCCCAACGTCGGCAAGTCGACGCTCTTCAACGCCCTCACCCGCAACGACGTGCTCGCCGCGAACTACCCGTTCGCCACCATCGAGCCCAACGTCGGCGTCGTCGGCGTCCCGGACCCCCGGCTGGGCACGCTCGCCGAGCTCTTCTCCAGCGCGAAGACGATCCCCGCGACGGTGAGCTTCGTCGACATCGCGGGCATCGTGAAGGGCGCGAGCGAGGGCCAGGGGCTGGGCAACAAGTTCCTCGCGAACATCCGCGAGGCGGACGCGATCTGCCAGGTCATCAGGGTCTTCACCGACCCCGACGTCATCCACGTCGACGGCAAGGTCGAGCCGCAGGCCGACCTGGAGACCATCAACACCGAGCTCATCCTCGCCGACCTGCAGACGATCGAGAACGCCCTGCCGCGCCTGCAGAAGGAGGCGCGGATGCAGAAGGACAAGCAGGCCGTCGTCGCCGCGGTGGAGAAGGCGCGCGAGGTGCTTGACGCCGGGCAGACGGTGTTCGCGAGCGGCATCGACCGCGAGCCGCTGCGCGAGCTGCACCTGCTGACGGCCAAGCCGTTCCTCTACGTCTTCAACCTCGACGACGAGGAGCTCGGCGACGCCGACCTCAAGGCCCGGCTCCAGGAGCTCGTCGCGCCGGCGGAGGCCGTCTTCCTCGACGCGAAGCTCGAGGCCGAGCTCGTCGAGCTCTCGCCGGAGGAGGCCCTCGAGCTGCTGCAGTCCAGCGGCCAGGAGGAGTCCGGGCTCGACCTGCTGGCCCGCGTCGGCTTCGAGACGCTCGGGCTGCAGACGTACCTCACGGCGGGCCCGAAGGAGGCGCGCGCCTGGACGATCCGCAAGGGCGCCACGGCCCCCGAGGCTGCGGGTGTGATCCACACGGACTTCCAGCGCGGGTTCATCAAGGCCGAGGTCGTCTCGTTCGACGACCTCGTCGCCGCCGGCACGATGGCCGAGGCGCGCTCGCGCGGGCGGGTGCGCATCGAGGGCAAGGACTACGTCATGGCCGACGGCGACGTGGTGGAGTTCCGCTTCAACGTCTAGCCGGAGCGGCGAGGGCGGGCACCCACTGAACCTTCCGGGTGATCAAGCGTCTCCTCAGGTCACCGGGGCCAGGGGGCCCCAGCACGCCTGGGGGGACGATGCACCGGACTCTGCTCGTGGCACTCGCGTTGACCGTGCTCGCGCCGACCGGCCCGGCGCACGCCGACGACGGCCGCTTCCCGCTGCCGGCGCCGCCCGCTGAGGACCTGGTGGTCCAGACCTCCGCCTGCGACGGGTGCGACTCCGTGAGCTACCGCGCCCCCGCGGACGCCCAGGACGACCGCGCCGTCCTCACCCGTGGCCCAGCGGGCGCGCTGCCGTCGCCCGACGGCGGCAGGCAGGCGTACGTCGCCCGTCGAGCCGGCGCGTGGCAGGTGGGGCTCGCCGGTCCGGACGGCGAGGACCCGGCGCTCGTCGCGACCCTCCCTGGCGAGGACCCCGTGACCGTCGCCGACTGGTCGGCGGACGGCTCGACGCTGCTGCTCGTGCAGGCCCCCGACCCGCGCGCCGTCGTCGACGGCGCGTACCTGCTCGCCGCCGGAGCCGGTGGCGACCCGCAGCCCCTGGTCCCCACCGACCGGGCGGCTGCGCTGGGCCTGCGCCCCGGGATGGTCTTCGCCCCGGGCACCGCCGACCGCGTCGTCGCCACGGGGAGCCTGCAGCAGACCCCGGTCTCCGACGCTGCGTACCTGCTGCAGCCCGGTCAGGCGCCGGTGACCCTCGTGCCCGGGACCGCGCGGTTCTCCGACGCGACCAGCAAGGCCGGCCCCTCGTGGTCGCCGGGGGTCGCCGTATCGCCCGACGCTCGCAGGATCGCCTTCGACGGCGGTCCGGTGCAGTCCCTCGTCACGGGTGAGGTCCTGCGCTGGTCCGGCGCTGCGTCGCCCGTCTTCTCCCGCGACTCGCGGTGGCTCTACGGCGTCGACCGGGGGCAGGTGCGCCGGTACGACCTCGAGGGGAGCACCGAGTCGCAGGTGCTCGCCCCCGTCGGCAGCTCCTGGCCCAGGCTCGTGCGGGCAGTGCCGGGGCAGCCGGTGGACACGGTGCGGCCCGTCCGGCTCGCCCTGCAGCTGCGGGGGCGGGAGGTCGCCCTGTCCTGGTACGCGACGCCGGGCGCTGCGGCCTTCACGCTCCAGCGCTACGACGGGGAGCGCGCTGCCGGACCAGCGACGCGGGTCCCGCTGGCTGCCGGGGCGGCGAGCGTCGTCGACAGCGTCGTCCCCGGGCGCACCTACACCTGGCTCGTCACCGCCCTGGACGACTCGGGCGCGCCGAGGGGAGCCGCTGTGCGCACGGCCACCGCGACCGACCCCCTGAGCCCGATCGTGCCCACCGTCGTGTCGGACGTCTCGGCCACAGGGAGGTACGTCCTCCGCTTCAGGCCGACCAGCGGACCGCCGGCCGCCGTGGGACAGCTGCTGCCCGACGGCGTGGCCCCGCCCTCCTGCGCGGGCGGGTGGGGGCTGCCCGGCTACGGTCCGCTGCCGGCAGGGGTGGGCCCGGGCCAGCGGGACACCTCGCCGGTCGTCGCGTGCGACGCCTACTCCAACCGCACGAGCCCCGTCCCCGTGGTGGCCACGGGCCCCCTCGACGACGACACGGGCGTCCGTACGGGCCGGTGGAGGCGCTCGTCGCCCGCCGACCGTTGGGCGTCCACGCTGAGCACCAGCGCGAGCCGGGGCGCCGCGCTGACGTTCCTCGTCCGCGGCACGGCGGCCGGTGCCCGGGGCGAGCGGCGGTTGTGGCTCGTCGGCGACACGGGCCCGCGGCAGGGTTCGCTGCAGGTACTCGTCGACGGCAGGCGCACGGCCACGGTCTCCACGCGGGCCGCTCGCGCCGCCGTCCGGCAGCACCTGTGGACCGGGGTCGTCGATGCGCGCTCCCACCGCGTCCGGGTCGTGGTGGTCGGGGACGGACTCGTGGCTGTCGACGCGCTGGGAGCCTCCGCATGAACCGCCCGCTCGGGCTCGTCGTCGCCCTGGCCGCGGTCCTCGCCCCACCCGCGCTGCCCGCCTCTGCCCGCGCGGGAGCGGCGACGCCGTCGGTGGACCGCGTCCTGCTCCTCACCGCACCGCCGAGCGGGATGCCGCTCTCGCCGGCGGGTCCGTCCGCGGCCGCCGCCGTCAGCCTGAGCGCCGTGGCGAGCGACCGCCCGGGCTACCGCGAGTGGCTGGCACAGGTGCCGTACGCGCAGGACGTGCTGCTCGCGGCAGACGGCAGCACCACGGCCACCACGACGCGCGACGACCAGACGTGGGTGGGGGTCCGGAGCACCGACGGCACCCGCGAGCGGAGCTACCCCTTCCCCGGCAGGGGCCACCCCGCCCTCCTGGCGGCGGAGTCGACCGACGGGAGGACGCTGGTCCTGCGGTCGGCGCAGAGCGCGGGCACCGACGAGTACCTGCTCTGGAGGCCCGGCGCGGCCGCGGCCGCGAGACGCATCGCCGACGCTTCCGGACCCGTGGCCGTCGACCCCTCGAGGCCGGGCACCGTCCTCCTCGCCTCCGCCGCTGACGGGGTCCGGCGGTGGGCCGCGGGTCGCCTCACGACCCTGGTCAGCCCGAAGGAGCTGGGCTCGCTGGTAGGGGAGCCTGCCGCGGTGGCGGCGTCCCCCGACGGCACGCGGGTCGCCGTGGAGGACTCCGCGGGGCACCTGGTCGCGTTCGACGCGGAGGGGAGGCCGCTGCGGCGGACGCCCGTCGCGGTCCCGAGCCAGCCGACCGCGCGGCCGCTGCTGGCCTTCTCCCGTGACGGGGAGGCCGTCTACGCGACGACCGGCGCCCCCGGCCCCGACCCCGCCCTCAGCGCGCTGACCGGGCTGGTCCGTGTGCCGGTCACGGGTCCTGCGCGGACGACGACCCTGCTCCGGCCGGGCCAGCAGTCGGTGTCCGCCCTCGCGGTGGCGCCCGGGAGGCCTCGTGACCCGCAGGCGCCCGCCGGCCTTGCCGTCACCCAGGCCCTCGGGGGCGTCGCCGTCGGGTGGCCCGCTCTGCCCGCCGGCTCGCGCGCCCGACTGGTGCGCTACCCGGGCGACGTCGCCGCCGGCCGCGGCACGGCCCTGCGGCTCCCGCACGGTGCGCGACGACTGGTCGACCCGCTCGTCGCGGGTTCGCGCGCGACGTACGTCCTGTGGGCGGTCGACAGGAGCGGCCGCGCCCACGGCCCGCTGACGGCGCACGTGGTCGCCCTGTCGCGGCCCCGCGCGACGGGGGTGGTCGTGCCCAGCGATGCCGGACCCGGAGTCCTCGGTCCCCTCTCCTGGAGGTCCCCAGGAGCACCCGCCGGCACGCACTACCTCGTGTCCGACGGCCGCTGGGCGTACAGCGGCAGCGAGACCGCGCTGGCCACGTCCGCCTACGGTCCGGGCGTCGGCGGCACGTACTCCATCACGGCCTTCGACCCCTTCGGGAACGCCACCGCGGTCGCGCGCACCTCGCTCGCTGCCGAGACGGACCAGGCCGACGGCAGCTTCACCGGACGCTGGACGAGGGTGGCGGACGCGGGTGCGTGGGGCGGCTCGCTCAGCGGGACGACGGAGCCGGGAGCCGCCCTGCGCAGCGGGGTCGCCTTCGTGGGATCCGCCGACCCCCTGACGCTCTACGTCATCGGCGAGCAGGGGCCCGACCACGGCGAGCTCGCGGTCGAGCTCGACGGGAAGCGGGTGGCGGTCGTCGACACGCAGGCGCCGGCGCTCGTCGAGCGCGCCCACCTCTGGTCGGCCACCCTGCGGACAGGCCCGGGCGACCACACGCTGCGGGTCGTGGCCCTCGGCACCGCCGGGCGGCCCCTCGTCGTCGTCGACGCCTTCGCGGGGACAGGGGTGACGAGCGGCCTTGGACCGGAGTAGCCGTCACCCCGGTGCCAGCAACCCCGCCCGCTGCGCGCGGAACACCGCCTCGGTCCGGCTGGCGGCGCCGAGCTTGGCCATGACGTTGGACAGGTGGACGCTCACGGTCTTCGCGCTGATGAACAGCCGCTGGCCGACCTCGCGGTTGCTCAGGCCCTGGGCGACCAGCTCGAGCACCTCGCGCTCGCGGGCGGTGAGCAGCTCCGCCGACGGCGCGCTCCGGAACCCGAGGGCGGCGACCTCCCGCAGCAGGGGCGCTGCGCCGAGCCGCGCGGCGACCGCTTCGGCCGCTGCCGCCTGCTCGGCCCCGCCCCGGCCGGTCGCGCGCAGCACCGCGGCGAGCCGCGCCTGCGACCGGGCCGTCTCGAAGACGTGCCCGAACTCCGCGGAGCGGGAGGCCGCCTCCTCCCAGGCGGCGACCAGCTCGTCGGCGGACACCGGTCCGCCGGTGGCGTGCTGCAGCCGCAGGTGCTCGGCGTGCACCCGGGCCAGCCACGCCCGTGCCTCCGGACCGGTGCGCGTCGCGGCGGCGACCGCGAGCTCCGCGTCCGCCACCAGTGCCGCCGCGGGCGTGAGCGCGACGCCCGCCGTCGCGTACTGGCCGAGCAGCAGCGCGCTCAGCCGGACCAGCGCGCCGGGGTGCTCGTCGGCCCAGGCGGCCCGGAGGACGCGTACGCCGTCGCCGTGCAGCGCGGCCGCCGCCTCGAGCTCGCCCCGGTCGCCGAGCAGGTCGATGCCGGCGGCCGTGCAGTTGAGCGCGAGCAGGCTGTCGTGGTCCCACCAGCGGCGCAGCTCGGACAGCCGCCCTGCTGCGCTGCCGTCGTCGCCGCGCCCGGCGAGCAGGTAGAGCCCGGCCGCGGCGAGCACGGCCTGCGGCAGCGGCGGCGCCTGCTCGCCCTCGAGGGAGACCAGCCGCCCGGCCTCCTCCCACTCGCCGCGCACGTACGCGACGAGCGCGGCGAGCACGCGGCTGCTGATGGCGTACGGCGCCCACGGCTGGTGCGCCTCCACGGCCCGCGCCGTGATCGTCGAGAGGTCCTGCTGCGCCTGGGCCAGCCGGCCCTGCTCGTAGTGCAGCGTCCCGAGGCTGAACCCGCCGCGCAGCTCGGTGCCGACGTCACCGGCTGCGCGGGCGGCTGCCGTGCTCGTCAGCAGGCCCGCCTCGGCCTCGCCGCCGGCGGTGGCGAACTGCAGGCGGGCGAGCGTCGTGCGCGCGTCGACGAGGACGGCGGGGAGCTCGAGCTCGGTCGCGAGCTCCACCGCCCGCAGCGCCCAGTCCGCAGCGTCCTCCTGGCGCCCGCGGCCGAGCCACCCGCGCGCGTGGAGGGCGAGCAGCCGGGCGCGCAGCTCGCCGGGCAGGTCGTCCGGCGCGCGCTCCAGCGCCGTGCTCGTGAGCTCCACGGGGTCGGCGACGCCGTCGACCAGCAGCAGCGCCGCGGCGAGCTCGACGACGACGAGGGTGCGGCGGGCGGGGTCCGCGTCCTCGGGCAGCCGGGCGAGCAGGTCGCGCAGCAGGACGACGCCGCGGTGGAGCTCCCCGGCCGAGACCGCGGCGGCCGCCGCGCGGACGACGAGGTCCAGCTGCTCGCCGGCGGGGTCGGCGTCGCCGCCCTCGGCCAGCAGCTCCAGCGCGTGCTCGTAGTGCAGCAGCGCCTCCGCGAAGCCGCCGACCCCGGCCGCCTCGTCGCCCGCGCGCACGCTCGCCGGGAGGGCGGTGGCGGTGTCGTGGGCTGCGGAGGCGTGCCGGGCCAGCTCCGCGGCGCTGCCGGGACGGGTGGCGCCGGCGAGCGCGGCGGCGTACCTGCGGTGCCAGCGCACCCGCTCGCCCGGCAGCAGGTCGTCGTAGACCGCCTCGGCGAGCAGCGCGTGGCGGAAGGCGTACGTGTCCGCGCCCGCCGTCAGCACGTGCGCGTCGACGGCCTCGCGCGCTGCCGCGTCGAGCTCGCCGTCGGGCAGCTCGGCGACCACCTCGAGCAGCGCGTGCGAGGTCTCCCGGCCGCCGACGGCCAGCGTCCGCAAGAGGGTACGGGCCGGTGCCGACAGCGCGTCGAGCCGCAGCAGCAGCAGGTCCGCCAGGTCGGCCGAGAGGGCGCGCTCCCCGCTGCCGGCCGCGGCGACGAGCTCCTCGGTGAAGAACGCGTTGCCCTCGGCGCGCTCGACGATCCGCTCGACCACGCCGTCGGGCAGGCCGGTGCGCAGCGCCTGGACCAGCCGGCGCACGTCCTCGCTGCCGAGCGGGGCGAGCGCGGTGCGCGACACCCCCGCCAACCGCGCCCAGGTGGGCACGTCGGCGCGCAGCGGGTGGCGGCGGTGGAGGTCCTCCGCGCGGTAGGTGACCAGCACCGAGACGGGGGAGCCCGGCAGCCGGGCCAGCAGGTGGCCGAGAAGGCCGCGGGTGGAGGCGTCGGCCCAGTGCGCGTCCTCCACGACGAGGAGGACGGGGCGCTCGGCGCCGAGCCGGCGCAGCAGCGCCCAGACCGCGTCGACGAGCTCGGGGCGCGACGGGGCCCGGCCGCCGCTGTCGCCCGGCAGGAGGGCGACGAGCGCGGGGTGCTGCTCCTGCACGGCGGCGACGGCGCCCGGCACGTCGTCAGCGGCGGCGCCGACGATCTCGGCGAAGGGCAGGTGGGGCAGCGAGTCGCCCCCGAAGTCGAGGCAGTGCCCGACGAGCACGCGCCAGCCCGCGTCGCCCGCGCGCGCCCGCAGCTCGTCCGCCAGGCGGGTCTTGCCGACGCCGGCGTCGCCCGCGAGCAGCACGCCCCGGCCGGCGGGGGCGGGCACGCCGAGCAGCTCCTCGACGCGGGCGAGGTCCGCCGCCCGGCCGACGAGCTCGCCCTGCCCCGGAGCAGCCACGGCGCCATTCTGCCCGTCCTGCTGGTCGACCCGCCCGGGGCCGCGGGGCCCTGGCTGTCGGCCGTGCCGCGTACGGTGCTGCCCGTGCCGCTCCCGCTCGTCACCGCCACCACCTACCTCGCGCCCCTGCGCGAGGGCGGCTCGCTGCCGGGCCTCGTCGAGGCCAGCGACGAGGGCGTCTACGTCGTGAAGTTCCGCGGGGCCGGGCAGGGCCGCAAGGCCCTCGTCGCCGAGGTCGTGGTGGGGGAGCTCGCCCGCCGGCTCGGCCTGCCCGTCCCCGACCTCGTGCGCGTCGAACTCGACCCGGGCCTCGCGCCGGGGGAGCCCGACGAGGAGGTGCAGGACCTCCTGCGCGCCTCCGCCGGGCTCAACCTCGGGATGGACTACCTCCCGGGCTCCTTCACGCTCGACCCGGTGGCCGACGCCGGGCTCGTCCCGCCGCCCCTGGCCGCGCGGGTGCTGTGGCTCGACGCGCTGACGCTCGACGTCGACCGGAGCTGGCGCAACCCCAACCTGCTGCGCTGGGGCTCCCGGCCGTGGCTCATCGACCACGGTGCGGCGCTCTACTTCCACCACGACTGGCCGCGAGCGCGGGCGGGAGCCGCCCGGGCGTACCCCGTCGGGGCGGACCACGTGCTGCTCGGCCTCGCCGGCCCGCTGGCGGAGGCCGACGCCGCGCTGGCCCCGCGGGTGGACCGCGGCCTGCTCGACGAGGTCACCGCGCTCGTGCCGGACGAGTGGCTGGCGGGCGAGGAGGGGTTCGCGGGCCCCGAGGAGGTGCGCGCGGCGTACGCCGAGGTGCTGCTCGCGCGCCTCGAGCAGCGCGCCGCGTGGCTCGACCCGCTCGAGCGGCTGCGGGAGGAGGTGCCCGGTGCCCGGGCCCGCTGAGCGCGTCCCCTTCGAGTGGGCGCTGCTGCGCGTCGTGCCCCGGGTGGAGCGCGGGGAGCTCGTCAACGCCGGCGTGCTGGTCTACTGCCAGGCGGCCGACGTGCTCGAGGCCCGGCTCGCCCTCGACGAGCCGCGGCTGCTCGCGCTCGACCCGCACACCGACGTCCCCGCCGTGCGCGCGCACCTCGACGCGGTGGCCGCGCTGTGCGCCGGCGACCCCGCGACCGGCGCCAGCGGGCAGCGCTCCCGCGGCGAGCGGTTCCGCTGGCTCGTCGCGCCGCGCTCCACCGTCGTGCAGGCCGGGCCCGTGCACACCGGGGTGTCGGCGGAGCCGTCGGCCGAGGGTGCGCGGCTGCTCGCGCGCCTCGTGCTGCCCGTGGGAGGTGCCGGGTGACCCGGCGGGGGTGGGCGCTGTTCGCGGCGATGTGCCTGGTCTGGGGCGTGCCGTACCTCCTCATCAAGGTCGCGGTCGACGCGGGGCTCGCCGCCCCGGTCGTCGTCGCCGGCCGCTGCCTGGTGGGCGCGGTGCTGCTGCTGCCCTTCGGGCTGCGGCGCGAGCCGGTCCGCCTGCTGCTCCGGCACTGGCGGGCCCTGGTCGCGTACTCCGCGCTCGAGCTGGCGGGTCCCTGGCTCATGCTCACCGACGCCGAGACGCGCATCTCGAGCTCGCTGGCCGCCCTGCTGCTGGCCGCCACGCCCGTCGTCGCCGCGGTCGCCACCACGCTGCTCGGGGACGAGCGGCTCGGGCGCCGCCGCGTCGGCGGGCTCGTGCTCGGCGCGGTCGGGGTCGCCGCGCTCGTCGGCATCGACCTCGGCTCGGTCGACGCGCGCGCGGTGGTCGAGGTGCTGCTCACCGCAACCGGCTACGCGCTGGGCCCCATGGTCGTCGCCCGGCGCCTGCGCGGGGTCCCCACCATGACCGTGATCGTCGCGAGCCTCCTCCTCACCGGCCTGCTCTACCTGCCGCTGGCGCTCGCCCAGCGGCCGGCGCACCTCCCGGCGCACGCCGTCGAGGCGGTGCTCGCGCTGGGCGTCGTCTGCACGGCGCTGGCGTTCGTGCTGTTCTTCGCGCTCATCGCCGAAGTCGGGGCCGCGCGTGCCCCGGTCATCACCTACGTCAACCCGGCCGTCGCCCTCGTGCTCGGCGTGGTCCTGCTCGACGAGCCGCTGACGCTCGGCATCTGCCTCGGGTTCCCGCTGGTCGTGCTGGGCTCGGTGCTCGCGACCAGCCGGTCCGCGCCGCGAGGTGACGGAGCGGCGGCCGCGCCGGAGCCGGCAGCGGAGGGAGCGGCCGCGCCCGGCGTGCCCGGAGCTGCGACGCGGGACGTCCCCGCGTGAGCGACCCGCCCGTGCCGCCGGAGCTCGCGGGGCGGTGGGAGCTCCCCGGCGGCAAGGTCGAGCCCGGCGAGACCGAGGACGCGGCGCTGCGCCGGGAGTGCCGCGAGGAGCTCGGCGTCGAGGTGCGCGTGGGGGAGCCCGTCGGCGGGGACTGGCCGGTGCGCCCCGGTGTGGTGCTCCGCGTGCGCCGCGCCGAGCTGGTGGCGGGCGAGCCGCGCCCGCTGCAGGACCACGACGAGCTGCGCTGGCTGGCGCCGGGGCGGACGCACGAGGTCGAGTGGCTGCCGGCGGACCTCCCCGCCGTCGCCGCGCTCGCGGAGCCGGAGGAGCAGCCCCCCTGAGCGGCGGCCCGCGCCCTGCTCCGGCGCGTCGCGCGCTGACCAGCGGGCGGACCGGTCCTCCGGGGTGCACGATCTCCTCGAGGCGTCCCTTGTGGTGCACTTCGTGGCCGTTACATCATTGGTATCGCATGGCGATATTCCCTTTACATACTGTCGGGTAGTGTGCTCCGAGCCCACCGATCCGGCGGGCTTGACGAGTGCTGGGTGCAGTCCTGGTCGCACCGACCAGGCGCAGGAGCCGACGCCGACCCGGCGGCGGTCGCCGAGGACGAGGAGAACATGTGATGCAGAGTCGAGTGCTCGGCCGTTGGGCCGTCGGCGCGACGGCGCTGTCGCTGGCGCTGGCCGCGTGCGGTGGCAGCAGCGGCGGGAGCAAGGGGGGCAGCGGCGGGTCCACCGCCGCGGCCACCACGGCCGCCAAGGACGGCGGGACCGTCTCGATCAGCCTGAGCGACCCCCAGTTCCTCACCCCCGGCAACACGCAGGACACGAACGGCGCCGAGGTCCTCGACGCGCTGTTCACCGGCCTCATCAAGTTCGATGCCCAGAACAAGCCCGTCCTGACCGACCTCGCGCAGTCGATCGACTCGAAGGACGGCCTCACCTGGGACGTCAAGATCAAGTCCGGGTGGACGTTCTCCAACGGCGAGCCGGTCACCGCCGACTCGTTCATCAACGCGTGGAACTACGCGGCCTACGGCCCCAACGGCCAGCAGAACTCGTACTTCTTCGGCCCCGGTGACCTCGACATCAAGGGCTTCGACGACCTGCAGGCGGCCAAGGAGGGGGAGACCCCCAAGGCCAAGGAGATGTCCGGGCTCAAGAAGGTCAGCGACACGGAGTTCACCGTCACGCTGGCCAACGCCACCAACATCTTCAAGCAGATCATCGGCTACAGCGCGTTCTACCCGCTGCCCAAGGCCTTCTTCACCGACCCCAAGTCGTTCGAGAACGCCCCGATCGGCAACGGCCCCTTCAAGATGAAGGGCACCTGGGTCCGCAACCAGTTCATCGACGTGGTCCGCAACGACTCCTACGCCGGCGCGCAGAAGCCGCACGTGCAGGAGATCGACTACAAGATGTACAAGTCGGCGGAGACGTCCTACAACGACCTGACCGCGGGCGCGCTCGACATCGTCACGCAGATCCCGTCGACGGACATCGCGCGGGCGAAGCAGGACCTCGGCGACCGCTACCAGGAGTCGCCGTCGTCGAACTTCGGCTTCCTCGGGTTCCCGACCTTCGACCCGAACTACAAGGACGTCAACGTCCGCATGGCCATCTCGATGGCCATCGACCGCGCCGCCCTGTCGAAGACCATCTTCAGCGGCACGCGCGTCCCGGCCGACGACTTCATCGCCCCGATCATCCCCGGCTACCGCAAGGGCGCGTGCGGCCCCGCCTGCACGTACGACCCGGCCAAGGCCAAGCAGCTGTGGGACGCGGCGACGACCAAGCCGAGCACCATCACGCTCTACTACAACGCCGACGGCGGTCACAAGCCGTGGATCGACGCCTCGTGCAACAGCATCCAGCAGGCGCTGGGCGTGTCCTGCGTCGGCAAGGCCGCGCCTGACTTCGCGACGCTGCAGAACGACCTCAACAAGGCCAAGAAGCAGCACGTCTCCTTCGGCGCCTTCCGCCTCGGCTGGTCGATGGACTACCCGTCGATGCAGGACTACCTCGGCCCGATCTTCCAGACCAACGCGTCGAGCAACTACACCGGCTACAGCAACAAGGCCTTCGACGACCTCGTCAACAAGGGCCTGACCGAGGCCACGGAGGACGCGGCGGAGAAGGACTGGCAGCAGGCCGACGACATCCTCGCCAAGGACGTCCCGGTGGCTCCCGTCTACTTCGGCAGCAACCAGTTCGGCTCCTCGGACAAGGTGGCCAACGTGCACGTCGACCCGTTCTTCCGCGTCGACAAGTTCGCCCTCTCCACGAAGTAGGCTCTCGCGCGGGGGGCGGGCAGGTGATACCTGCCCGCCCCTTCCGCGCGTCGGGGTCCAGTCCCGCCCCCGGGCGGAGCCGGCCGACCCGCCCCGGGCAGCTCCACCGCCCGCCGCAGTTCGACCGCTCGATCCAGGGGCATCCTTCGACCGGGACGCGTCCGCCAGGGCGCGCAGCCCTTCCCTCCGAGGAGGTGGCCGGTGGGGCGCTACACCGTCCGTCGGCTTCTGCAGATCGTGCCGCTGCTGTTCGGCACCACGTTCCTCATCTTCGTCATGATCTACGCGCTGCCCGGGGACAAGGTCACCCGGCTGACGGGCTCGGAGAAGGCTCCGAGCGCGGCCCGCATCGCGTACCTCAAGCACGAGTACAACCTCGACGACCCGCTGGTCGTGCAGTACGGCAAGTACATCGGCAAGCTCGCCACCGGTGACTTCGGGCTCACCAACACCCAGCAGCCGGTCACCCAGCTGCTGAAGAACGAGTACCCCGTCTCCCTCAAGCTCGGCCTCGTCGGCATCATCATCGAGGCCGCCATCGGCATCACGATCGGCGTTGCCGCCGGACTGCGGCGCAACGGCGTCGTGGACAAGACGGTGCTGATCGTCACGCTCGTCATCGCCGCGATCCCGTCGTTCGTCATCTGCTTCGTGCTCCAGCTGCTCATCGGCGTGGAGCTCCGGCAGGTCTTCCACCTGCCGGTGTCCGGGATCTCGCGGGGCTTCCCGGTCTCGTTCTTGCTGCCGGGCGTCTGCGTCGCCGCACTGGGCCTGGCCGTGCTCTCGCGGCTGACCCGCACGACGATCGTGGAGAACCTGCGCTCCGACTACGTCCGCACGGCGGTGGCCAAGGGCCTCCCGCGCCGGCGGGTCGTGGGCGTGCACACGCTGCGCAACACGCTGATCCCGATCGTCACCCAGATCGGCTCCGACCTCTCCTCGATCATGGGGACCGCCGTCGTGACCGAGACGATCTTCAACCTGCCCGGCATCGGGTTCCAGGTCGCCCAGTCCGTCCGGGCGGGTGACACCCCCACGGTGGTGGGCATCGTCACGCTGCTCGTCCTGATCTACGCGGTGGTCAACCTGCTGATCGACCTGCTGTACGCCGTGCTCGACCCGCGCATCCGGTACGAGTGAGGAGGCTGCGATGAGTGACGTCGACACCCACGCGACCGGTTCGGACGGCAGTGCCGTCGTCAACCCGGGCGCCGTCCAGGGCCTGCAGACCCTGGGCGCCCCCGGCGGCGACGTCGGCCAGGGCAAGCCCGTGGCCGAGCGGCAGGGCTCCCTGTGGAGCGACGCGTGGCGCGAGCTGCGGCGCAGCCCCACCTTCTGGATCTCCAGCGCCGTGATCCTGGTGTTCCTCGTGATGGCGGCCTTCCCGGCGCTGTTCACGCTGCGGATGCCGGCGAGCGCGCGGAACCCGTACGACCTCCACCAGTGGAAGTGCAACCTCAGCAACAGCCTCAAGGGCAGCTCGAGCGGGCACCCCATGGGCTTCGACTTCCAGGGCTGCGACGTCTACGCCCAGACCATCTACGGCGCCCGCGCCTCGATCTCGGTCGGGTTCCTCGTCGTCATCCTCGCCACGCTGATCGGCGCGACGCTGGGCATCGTGGCCGGCTACTACGGCGGCTGGGTCGACGGGATCATCTCCCGCGTGGTCGACGTCTTCTTCGGCCTGCCCTACGTCCTCGGCGGCATCGTCATCCTCACGATCCTGCAGCTGCCGGGCATCACCGGCGTGGTCGTCGCGCTGACCGCCCTGGGCTGGGTGGGCACCGCCCGCATCGCCCGCTCCTCGGTGATCTCGGTGCGCGACGCCGACTTCGTCGTCGCGGCACGCTCGCTCGGCGCGAGCTCGACGCGGATCCTGCTGCGGCACATCGTCCCGAACTCCCTCGCCCCGCTCATCGTCATCTCGACGGTCGGGCTGGGCGCGATCGTGGCGAGCGAGGCGACGTTCTCGTTCCTCGGCATCGGGGTGCAGCCGCCCACGATCTCGTGGGGCACGCTCATCTCGGACGCCTCGGGCAACTTCATCCAGGCCGCGCACCCGCTCCTGTGGCCGTCGGGCACCCTCACCGTGGCCGTGCTGAGCTTCATCGTGCTCGGCGACACGGTCCGCGAGGCCCTCGACCCCAAGCTGCGCTGAGCGCACCCCTCCCTCACGACAGAAGGCCCGCATGACGACCTCCTACCTCGAGTCCTCGCCCGACGGCTCGGCAGCCGAGGACTCCTCCGCGCCGCTGCTCGAGCTCGACGACCTCCACGTCGAGTTCCGTACGCGCGACGGCGTCGCCCGCGCCGTCAACGGCGTGAGCTACACCGTCGAGGCGGGCAAGACGCTCGCGGTGCTGGGCGAGTCCGGCTCCGGCAAGAGCGTGACGGCGCAGGCGATCATGGGCATCCTCGACACCCCGCCGGCCTTCATCCCCCGAGGCGAGGTGCGCTTCAAGGGGCGTGACCTGCTCGCGATGCCCGAGCGGGAGCGGCGCGCGATCCGCGGCCAGCGGATCGCGATGATCTTCCAGGACGCGCTGTCGGCGCTGAACCCCGTCTTCCCCGTCGGGGACCAGATCGGGGAGATGTTCCGGGTCCACCGCGGGATGTCGAAGCGCGACTCCCGGCTGCGGGCGATCGAGATGATGGACCGCGTCCACATCCCCGCGGCGCGCCAGCGGGTGCGGGACTACCCGCACCAGTTCTCCGGCGGCATGCGCCAGCGCATCATGATCGCCATGGCCATCGCCCTCGGTCCCGAGGTGCTCATCGCCGACGAGCCGACGACGGCCCTCGACGTGACCGTGCAGGCGCAGATCATGGACCTGCTGCGCGAGCTGCAGGCCGAGACCAACATGGGCCTCATCCTCATCACCCACGACCTCGGCGTCGTGGCCGACGTGGCCGACCGCATCGCGGTGATGTACGCCGGGCGCATCGTCGAGGAGGCCTCGGTCTACGACATCTACAGCCGACCCGCCCACCCGTACACCAAGGGGCTGCTCGAGTCGGTGCCGCGCGTGGACCAGAAGGGCCAGAAGCTCAAGGCCGTCGAGGGCCTGCCGCCGAACCTCATGCGCATCCCGTCCGGGTGCCCGTTCCACCCGCGCTGCCCGTACAAGCAGGAGCCGGTCTGCACGACCGAGCTGCCGCAGCTCTACCCCACCGGCGCCGACAGCGGCGCTGCCTGCCACTTCTGGGAGGACGTGCGCCGCGAGTCCACCGCGGAGTTCGCCCTCGCCGGGAAGACGCAGGCCCAGCTCAACCAGGAGGGGGGACGGCGTGGCTGAGCCGATCCTCGAGGTCCGCGACCTCGTCAAGCACTTCCCGCTCACCCAGGGTGTGCTGTTCAAGCGGCAGATCGGCGCGGTGCGCGCGGTCGACGGCGTCAGCTTCGACCTCGCCAAGGGCGAGGCGCTCGGCGTCGTCGGTGAGTCCGGCTGCGGCAAGTCCACGCTCGCGAAGCTGCTGATGTCGCTGGAGAAGCCGACGTCCGGCACGGTGAAGTGGCGCGGCAAGGACATCTTCTCGCTGCGCGGCAAGGAGTTCCGCGAGATGCGGCGCAGCATCCAGATGGTGATGCAGGACCCGTACTCCTCGCTCAACCCGCGCATGACGGTCGGCGACATCATCGGCGAGCCCTACGAGGTGCACCCCGAGGTGGCGCCGAAGGGCGACCGCCGCCGGCGCGTCCAGGAGCTGCTCGACCTCGTCGGGCTCAACCCGGAGCACATCAACCGCTACCCGCACCAGTTCTCCGGCGGCCAGCGCCAGCGCATCGGGATCGCCCGCGGGCTCGCCCTGCGCCCGGACATCGTCATCTGCGACGAGCCGGTGTCCGCGCTGGACGTCTCCGTGCAGGCGCAGGTGATGAACCTGCTGGCGGACCTCCAGAAGGAGCTCGACCTCTCCTACGTCTTCATCGCCCACGACCTCTCGGTCGTGCGGCACATCTCGACGCGCGTCGCGGTCATGTACCTCGGCAGCGTCGTCGAGATCGGGACGGACGAGAACATCTACGACCACTCCACCCACCCGTACACCCAGGCGCTGCTGTCGGCGGTGCCGGTGCCGGACCCGACGCAGCGCAACAGCCGCGAGCGGATCCTGCTCCAGGGCGACGTCCCGTCCCCGGCGAACCCGCCCTCGGGCTGCCGCTTCCGCACGCGGTGCTGGAAGGCCCAGGACATCTGCGCCACCGAGCCCCCGCCGCTCGTCGACCGCCCGGCGCACGGGCACCCCAGCGCCTGCCACTTCGCGGAGGAGAAGAGCGCCGCGCAGCTCGCCGGCTGACGCCGTGATCATGCACGTCCTGGGTGGCCATCACGAGCGCAGGACGTGCATGATCACGAGAGGGGTCTGGCGTCAGGTGAGGTGCGTGCGCAGGAACTCCACCTGCAGCAGCATGAGGTTCTCGGCCACGACCTCCTGCGGGGTCATGTGCGTGACCCCCGACAGCGGCAGCACCGAGTGCGCCCGACCGGCGGCGAGCAGCGCCGAGGAGAGCGCGAGCGTGTTCGCGACCACGACGTTGTCGTCGGCGAGCCCGTGGATGAGCAGCAGCGGGCGGGTCAGCCGGGGGGCGTCGTCGATGAGGGAGATCGCGGCGTACCAGTCGGGGTGCTCGTCGGGCGTCCCGAGGTAGCGCTCGGTGTAGTGCGTGTCGTAGAGCCGCCAGTCGGTGACTGGCGCGCCGGAGACGGCCGCGTGGAAGACGTCGGGACGGCGCAGCACCGCGAGCGCCGCGAGGTAGCCGCCGAACGACCAGCCGCGGATCCCGACGCGGCCGAGGTCGAGGTCGTCGGGGAACCGCTCGGCGGCCGCGTGGAGCGCCGTGACCTGGTCCTCGAGCACGGCGTCCGCCCAGCCGCCGCCGGCGATGGCCTTCTCGAACGCGGGGCCGCGCCCGGGCGTCCCCCGGCCGTCCGCGACCACGACCGCGAAGCCCTGGTCGGCGAACCACTGCGGCTCGAGCCACATCGCCTGCGAGCGGACGACCTCGCGGTGCCCGGGGCCGCCGTACGGGTCGAGCAGGACCGGGAGCGGCCCGGGGAAGCGGTCGCGGTCCGTGGGCAGGTGCACCGCGGTCCGCAGCTCGCGCTCGCCGGCGTGGAGGATGCTGCGCGGTGACACCGACGCCATCGGGTACGCCGCAGCCAGCGAGCGGATGACGTGCTCCTCGCCGCCCCGGCCCTGGACGGTGGTGCGGGTGCCCTGCCACGCGCCGGAGGCTGACGCGAACACCGTGGTGCCGCCACCCCGCACGGCCGTGTGCACGCCCTCGTCCCCGCCCGCCGGCACCGGTACCGGGGTGCAGCCGCCCTCCGCCGTCCACTGCCACACCTGCACGTCCACCGCGTCCGGCGTCGCCCGGAACAGCACGCCGTCGTCCGCGGCGAGGACCCCCTCGACCTGCAGCCCGTCGGGCGAGACCGGCTCCCCGTCGACGGCGAGGTGGCGCGTCTCCCCGCGGTCGAGGGTGTGCACCAGCCGGCCGTCCGGCAGCAGCGCGGGCGACCCGGGCACGAGCTCCACCCAGTGCTCGTCGGCGTCCTCCCGGAGCACGCGGAGCGCGGCCCCGCCGGAGAGCCCCAGCACCTGCGTGCGCCGCTGGTCGCGCGACTGCACGTGGAGCAGGGCGTCATGGCCCGCGCGCCAGGAGACGGAGACGAGGTACGGGAACGCCGCCGTGTCCCACGGCACCGGCGTCACCGAGCCGTCGAGCCCGAGCAGGGCGAGCGAGACGTCGGCGTTGGCCGTACCGGTCGCCGGGTAGCGGACCGCGGTCGGGGCCACGGCGGGTGTCGCGGGGGAGGAGATCCACCACTGCTGCACCGGGGACTCGTCGACGCGCGCGGCGAGCACCGAGTGCGAGTCCGGTGCCCACCAGAAGCCGCGCAGCCGGCTCATCTCCTCCGCGGCCACGAACTCCGCGAGCCCCCACGTGACCTCGGGCGCGTCCGGGGACGCCAGCACCGTGACCTCGCCGGTCGCGAGCTCGACGACGTGCAGCGCACCGCCCGCGACCCAGGCGACGCGGCTGCCGTCGGGGGAGGGCCGGGGGTCGACCACCGGACCCGGCACATCGAGCACGCGCGGCTCCCCGCTCTGGAGCGGAGCGACGACCAGCCGGCCGCCGAGCGCGAGCGCGGCGGTGGCGCCCGCCTCGTCCAGCGCGTACGCGGTCACCCCGCCCGCCGCCTCGCGCAGCCGCTCGCGCCGCGCGCGCTCCTCGGGGGGCAGGTCCGCGTCCGAGGCGTCGAGCGTGGCCGGGTCGACGACGAGGCGCTCCTCGCCTGTGGCGACGTCGAGCAGCCACAGCCGCCCGACGCGGTCCTCGGGCCCGCCGGAGCGGACGAACAGGACGCCGTCGCCGCCCGGCAGCACCGACACCGTGCGGGGGGCGCCGAGCCGGAACCGCTGCGTCCGCGCGGAGAGCCGCGGATAGGTGACCTCGCCATCGCTCATGCCCGCATCCAACCAGCCGATGGGCAGCGCGAGCAGGACGGCGGTGCAGCACCGCCGCGGGAGCGGGTCGACCAGGAGGGGGACGACGGATGCGCTGGCGGGACGTGACGTCGCCGCGAGGGCCGCGCCAGGCCCTGGCCGCGATCTACGCCGTCGGCGCCGTCCTCACCCTGGGCACGTGCTGGGTCCCCGGCTGGCTCGAGCGCGGCCGCCTCGTCGTCACTGGCGTCGGCGTCGCCGCCGCGCTCGCCTCCATCCTGCTCGTCGTCTGCCGCCAGCTCGCCGACCGGCTGGTCCAGCCCGTCATCGCCGGCGGCGCGGTGCTCATCGCCGCCGAGACGTGGGCCACGGGCGGCGGAGTCGAGTCGGCGACGTACGCCAGCTTCAGCGTCTGGGCGGCGATGTTCGCGGCGCTCTACCTGCGGCCGGTCGCGTACGCCGCGCAGGTCACCTGCTCCGTCGTCATCACGGGCAGCGCGCTGGCCCTGGCCGCGCACGAGCCCACCGTGGTGCCGTTCGTGCTGCTCGCGGGGCTGCAGGTGACCAGCGGCCACCTCATCCGCGTTCTCGTCCGCCGGCTCACGCTGCTCGCCCACCGCGACGCGCTCACCGGCCTGCTCAGCGAGTCGGGGCTCCGCGCGGTCGGCGCCTCGCCCACCGCCAGCCAGGTCCGCGCCCTCGTCCTGATCGACGTCGACGGGTTCTCCGAGGTCAACGAGGCGGTGGGCCGCGAGGGCGGGGACGAGATCCTCACCGCGTTCGCCGCCGAGCTGCCCCGCCTCGCGCCAGGCGCCCCCGCCGTCGCCCGGCTCTCGAGCGACGTCTTCGCGCTGCTGCTCGTCGGCGGCGACGCGGAGCCGGCCGCGGTCCAGGCCCTGGCCGAGCGCGCGTCGGAGCAGCTGCGCCGCGCGTACTCCGTCGGCGGGATCGAGATCGACGTCGAGGTCGTCGTCGGCGCCGCTGTCGCCAGCACCGGCGAGCTGTTCGACCTGCTGCTGGACCGGGCGACCTCCGCGCTGAGCGCGGCGAAGCGCGAGGACCGCGCGGTCCGGGTCTGGAGCTCCGACCTCGCGCGCAACGCCGCCGACGAGCTGGTCCTGCAGTCGCAGCTGCGCCGCGGCATCCCCAAGGGCGAGCTCGTCCTGCACTACCAGCCGCAGTACGCCGCCCACTCCGGCGCCCTGACCGGCGTCGAGGCGCTGGTCCGGTGGGAGCACCCGGAGCGCGGTCTGCTCGGCCCGTACGCGTTCCTCCCGCTCGCGGAGCGCAGTCCCGTCATCGTCGAGCTCACCACCTGGGTGCTCTCCCGGGCGGTCGCGCAGGCGGCCTGGTGGCGCCAGGTCGCCGAGGTGCCCGTCTCGGTCAACCTCTCGCCTCGGCTGCTCGCGCACGAGGGGCTCGTCGACCTCGTCCGCGCCGTGCTCGCCATGCACGGCCTCCCGGCCCGGCTGCTCACCCTCGAGGTCACCGAGACCGCCGTCATGGCGCAGCCCGAGCGGGCGCGCGAGGTGCTCGGCGAGCTGCGCGCCCTCGGCGTGCGGATCTCGCTCGACGACTTTGGGACGGGCTACACGAGCCTCGCGATGCTCGCCGACCTGCCGCTGGACGAGCTCAAGGTCGACCGCCGCTTCGTCTCCGCGATCCTGACCGCGGACCGCGACGCGGCCATCGTGCGCTCGATCGCTGCGCTCGCCCGCCGGCTCGACCTCGAGCTCGTCGCCGAGGGCGTCGAGGACGAGGAGACCCGCAGGCTGCTCGCCGAGTGGGGCTACGACGTGCTGCAGGGCTTCCTGCTCGGCCGTCCCTCGCCGGTCGAGGGGCTCGGCCCGGCGCTCGGGCGCGCCCGCGTCCCCGCGCTCGCGGAGCCGCTCCCGGCCGACGTGCAGGTGGTCGACGAGGCGGCCCGGCTGCGGGCCCTGGCGCGGGTGCGCACCGACCGCTCGGAGTTCCTCGACTCCGTCGCGCGGCTCGCCGCGCAGCTCTGCGGGACGCCGATCGCCCTGGTCGACCTCGTCGGCGAGGAGGAGCTGGTGTTCGTCGGCGCGACGGGGACCGTCCTGCCCGGCGGCCCGCGCGAGCACTCGTTCTGCACGCACCTCGTCGCGGCGCAGCGCCCCGTCCAGGTGCCCGACGCCCGCCAGGACCCGCGCTTCGCCTCCAACCCCCTCGTCACCGGGGCGCGCGGGGTCCGGTTCTACGCCGGCGCCCCGGTCCGCTCCCAGGGTGAGGTCGTGGGCACCGTCTGCGTGCTCGATCGCGCGCCCCGCACCCTGGACGGGGAGCAGCGCGCGGCGCTGGAGGACCTCGCGCGCATCGTGGAGGCGCACCTCGAGGTGCAGGCCGCGGTCGGCGGGTAGCCGCTGTCCTCGGGAGGCGCCGCACGCGGGCGTAGGGTCGGGCGCATGACGACGCCGATCGCGCCGGACGGCGCCGAGGAGCCCGCCGGCGCGCCGCTGGCCAGCACCGATCCCTTCGCCGCCGAGCGCGACGTGCTCGACGAGGCCGCCGCCGCCGTCGAGGCCGCGCCGCTCACGGCCGAGGCGGAGCAGGAGATGGCCGTGCTCGACGTGCCGCGCCGCCTGCTGCTCGTGCACGCGCACCCCGACGACGAGACCATCGGCAACGGCGCGACGATGGCGACGTACGCCGCGGCCGGCACCCACGTCACCCTGCTCACCTGCACCCTCGGCGAGGAGGGCGAGGTGCTCGTCCCCGAGCTCGCGCACCTCGCCGCCGGCCGCGACGACACCCTCGGCCAGCACCGCGCGGGCGAGCTGGCGGGGGCGATGGAGGCCCTGGGCGTCCGCGACTCCCGCTTCCTCGGCGGCGCAGGCCGCTTCCGCGACTCCGGGATGATGGGCGTGCCGAGCAACGAGCGCCCCGACTGCTTCTGGCAGGCCGACCTCGAGGAGGCTGCCGCCCTGGTCGCCGAGGTGGTGCGCGAGGTGCGCCCGCAGGTGGTGGTGACCTACGACGAGAACGGCGGGTACGGCCACCCCGACCACATCCAGGCCCACCGCGCCGCCATGCGCGGAGTGGAGCTCGCGGCGGACGAGGCGTTCGCCGACGGCCGGGAGCCGTGGGCGGTGAGCAAGGTCTACTGGACCGCGTGGCCGGAGTCGCGGATGCGCGACGGGCTGCGCCGGCTGCGCGACGAGGGCGACGGCACGACGTTCTTCGGCATGGACCCCGAGGGCCCGCTGCCGGACACGACGCCCGACGAGCTCGTCACGACGGTCGTCGACGGGACCGCGCAGGTCGACGCGAAGCTCGCCGCGATGCGGGCGCACGCGACGCAGATCGCCGTCGACGGGCCGTTCTTCGCGCTGTCCAACAACCTCGGCAACGAGGTGTGGGCGCTCGAGCACTACCGGCTGGCGCGGGGCGAGCGCGGGCCGGTGGACCCGGAGTCGGGGCTCGAGACGGACCTGTTCGCGGGGCTCTGAGCCTGCCGGTACGCCCGTGACGCGGCGACGACCTCCTCCGTCGCGCTGCGCAGGCGGCGCAGCACGTCCTCGCCGACCGCGGCCCCGACCGCGTCGGCCCAGGCGTGCTGGGCCTCCCTCAGCTCCAGCAGCGTGGCGCGGCCCTGCTCCGTCGGGGTGAGCAGCTTCGCCCGGCGGTGCTGCGGGTTGGGGACGTACGCCGCCCACCCCCGCTCCACGAGCACGTCCGCGCTGCGCTGCACGCTCTGCCGGGCGAGCCCCAGCCCCACGCGCCGCGCGACCTCCGAGACGGTCCGCGGCTCGTCGAGCGTCGCGCCGAGCACCTGCCACAGCGCGGGGGTCAGCCCGGTGCCCGCGGTGATGTCGTGCGCCGCGGCGAGCAGCTCGCCGTTGAGCTCGAACGCCGGCAGGACCAGCGCGGTGAGCGCGTCGCCGGCGGGCGTACGGGTCACGCCGCGCCCGTCAGCTGGTCGAAGTAGCGGCGCTCGCCGGTCGTGTAGAGGCCGTACCACGCGTCCAGCACGTGCGGCGGGAACAGCCCGATCTGCGCGAACACCGCGCGGGCGAAGTCCACGGGCGCGGTGGCCGGCGCGGTGACGAGCCCGCGGTCGACGACGACCCGGGCCTCCTCGTAGCGGTCCGCGCCGGCGTAGCCCGGTGCTCCGGCGAGGAAGTCCGGCGCGTTGCTGGTGTGCTGGCGGTCGTCGAGCAGGCCGGCGCGTGCCAGGCCGTAGGTCGCCCCGCAGACCGCGGCGACCGGCACGTCCCTCGCGAGGCAGTCCGCCGCCAGCGCGAGGACCTCCTCGTGGCCCTCGCCCCAGGTGGCCGCACCCGGCAGCACGAGCACGGCGAGCCGAGCGGGGTCGAGGTCGGCCACCGCGACGTGGGGCGTGACGCGCAGCCCGCCCATCGTCGTGACCCCGCTGGGCTCCCCGGCGGTGACCAGGCGGAAGCGGTCGCCCCCGCCGAACGACGTGACGCCCGCGGTGACGTAGCCGAACTCCCAGTCGGCGGCGGTCTCGGGCAGGTAGAGCGCGACGTCCTGCACGGCCCCTCCTCGTTGTCAGGATGCTGTCATCTTCGTGCTTTGACAGGGGACTGTCAACCGTCACCCGTCCGGGTGGGATGCGCCTGCACCACCCGTTCGGCTCTGCAGCCCTCCTCCGCCGCCGGGGAGGATCGGGCCACCGGTCGCGTACCCGTCGGACAGCGCAGCGCTGCCGACCGCGCGCCCGGGGGAGAGGACGACATGGCGCAGCCGCTGGCGAACGAGGTCCTGGGCGGGGTCGACGTCCTCCGCGACCGGGAGGTGCTGCGGATGCGGCGCCTGCGCCGGATCCTGCTCGTCCTGCTGCCGGTGCTGGCGTGGGTGCTGTGGCGCGACCTCAGCGGGGACCCGCTGTCGTTCGGCCTCCCGCAGGTCGACTGGACGCTGGCCGGCATCGTCGTCTACCCCCTGGTCCTCATCGGCCTGGCGCTCTCGCAGATGCGGATGGGCGGCCGCTCGCCGCACCAGCTCGTGCCGCCGGAGCGCATCGGGCTCACCTTCGACGACGTCGTCGGCATCGACCCGATCAAGGCGGAGGTCGAGCGGACGCTGCAGCTCTTCCTGGCGCACAAGCAGTTCTCGGCGGTGATGGGCGGTCGTACGCGGCGCGGCCTCCTGCTCGAGGGACCGCCCGGCACGGGCAAGACGTACACCGCGAAGGCCCTGGCCGCCGAGGCGGGCGTGCCGTTCCTCTTCGCGACGGCCACCACCTTCATCTCCGGCCTGCAGGGCGCGTCGCAGCGCAAGGTGCGGCAGTACTTCCGCGCCCTGCGCAAGGCCGCGCGCAAGCACGGTGGCGCCATCGGCTTCATCGACGAGATCGATGCGATCGCCCTGTCGCGCCACGGCGTGGTGAGCGGGGCGTCGGTGTCCTCCGCGCCGGTGTCCTCCGCATCGGTGTCCTCGGCTTCGGTGTCCTCGGCGTCGGTGCAGTGCTGCGGCGGGCTCGAGGGGCTGCCGATGGCGGTCGCTGCTTCGACCGTCGTCTCGGGGTTCAGCGGTGGCGGCGACGCGCAGCACGTGGTCAACGAGCTCCTCGTGCAGCTGCAGTCCTTCGACGAGCCGACCGGCTGGGAGCGCGCCAAGACCTGGCTCGCGGCCCAGGTGAACCTGCTGCTCCCGGAGGACCGGCGCATCGAGGTGAGGGTCAGCCCCGCACCCAACGTGCTGCTCGTCGCGAGCACCAACCGGGCAGAGCTGCTCGACCCCGCGCTGCTGCGCCCCGGCCGCTTCGACCAGCGGCTCTCCTTCGACCTCCCGACGAAGCGGGGGCGGCGCGAGCTCGTCGAGTTCTTCCTGCGCAGCAAGGCGCACGACGAGGGCATGGCCACCGACGAGACGCGCGAGGCGCTCGCCGCGATCACGACGGGCTACAGCCCGGCATCGCTGGAGGGCCTGCTCGACGAGGCGCTCGTGCAGGCGCTGCAGCAGGGGCGTACGGCGATGACGTGGCAGGACGTCGAGCGCGCTCGCATGCTCCTGGAGGTCGGGGTCGCGCAGCCCGTCGACTACACCGCTGCCGAGGCCGAGCTCATCGCCACGCACGAGGCTGGTCACGCGACCGTCGCCTGGCTCGTGGCACCGCACCGCCGGCTCGAGATCCTCACGATCATCAAGCGCCGCAGCGCGCTCGGCCTGCTGGCGCACGGCGACCGCGAGGACGTCTTCACCCGCTCGCGCGCCGAGCTCGCCGGCCTGGTGCAGATCGCGTTCGGGGGCCAGGTCGCCGAGGAGCTCTTCTTCGACGAGGTGTCGACGGGCCCGTCGGGCGACCTGCAGTACGCCACGGGCATCGCCGCGCAGATGGTCGGCTCCGCCGGCATGGCGGGCAGCCTGCTCTCGCTGACCGGCAAGGGGTCCTCCCTGGTCGAGTCCGTGCTGGGCGACGGCGAGGCGCGGGCCCGCGCGGAGGAGCTGCTGCAGGAGCAGAAAGCCGTCGTGCGCGACCTGCTCGAGGCCAACCGGCACCTCGTCGCCGCTCTGCGCGACGCGCTGCTCTCGCGGCACGAGCTGATCGGGACGGAGATCACCGACGTGCTGGAAGGTGCAGCGCAGGCCGGGGTGGTCGGCGGGGCTCCGGTCGCCGGGCAGCTCGAGATCGACCTGCGGGACGGCGCGCGGCAGCGCACGGAGTAGGGCGTCGCGCCTCGTCACCACAGGCGCCTCGTGGTGCCGGGGCTGCGGTCGGTGGCGTGGGTCGCTGGTACGGGGTCTCTGCCGTCGGGTGGTCGCCAGCGGAATCGTCCTGCTCGGTCGGGGTCGGGTTCGAGCTGCCAGCCTCCTTGGTGGAGCAGGTGGTGGTGGCGGCTGCAGAGCAGGCACATGGTGGTGATGTCGGTGAGGCCTCCGTCGGACCAGTGGATGACGTGGTGGGCTTGGACGCGGCGGTTGCGGCAGCCGGGGGCGATGCAGCCGCCGTCGCGTACCCACAGCGCTTTCAGTTGGGCTCGGGTGGCGAGGCGGGTCTCGCGGCCGAGGGCGAGGGGGACGCCGGGCGCCACGCGGATCTCGGGGTCCTGCGCCGGCTTGTCGGCGTGGGGGCTGAGCGTGGCGGTGAGCAGGACGCTGACGTCGGCGGTGCAGGTGAGGTAGCGGAGCTCCTCGGCGGTGAAAGCGGTGCCGAGGATGGCGCTGATGCCGGTGTGCCCGTCGCCGGGGTCGAGCTCGTCGCGCAGCGTCGGGAGGTCGACGACGAGGGTGGTGTCGAGGCGCAGGCTGGTGACGCCGGGCTGGGAGCCGAGGTGGGTCTGGACGATCTCGATGAGGGCATCCGCTTGGCGCTGGGCGGCGGTGCGGGGGTCGACGGTCTGCCCGGGCTCGGGGTTGGGTCGGGATCCGGCGCGGATCGCCTTCTGGACCAGCATGCCGTGCGCGCGGTCGAGCCGTCCGGTGATGATGACCGTGCCATCGAGCCCTTCGGAGAGCAGCAGGTAGCGGCCCTCATGGATCCGCTGCGCGCGCTCCTCGCGGGACTCGTCGGCCTCGACCGCGGCTTCGAGCCGGCTCACCGCGGTGCGCACGTCGGCGGGCGCCGCGGCCTTCGCCAGAGGCACGAGCGTGTCCTCGGCTTCGAGCATGACGTGGGCGCCGAGACGCTTGTGCCCTGTCGCCATCTCGTCGACGTGCCGTGCGCTCACGGTGCCCGCGGCCAGTGCTGCAGCGGTCTGGGGCAGGTCGCGCAGGGCCCGCGCCGCGGTCACCGCTCGGCGGGCGTCGAGGGCGTCCATGCGCGCGTGGTGCCGGAGCCACGCTTGCGCGGTCACCTGGTTGTCGGCGACGAACTCACCAGCCGTGTCGAACTCGGCGAGCTCGGTGAGGAACTCGGCCTGCAGCCGGGCGATCGCGGCGTGCTTCTCGAGCAGCGCGATCCCGCGCGCCGTCCCCGATCGGGGGTCGCGCGACGGGCTGCTGTTCGAGCTCATGCCGACAACGTACAAGCCACCACTGACAGAGTCGGGTCAGCAGAACCGGCTGCCGCACAGCCACTCCTCGGCCGCCCGGAGTGATCCCACTTGATCGGGGACCTCGATCAAGTGGGGGTGCTCCGCGGCCCCCAAGAGCTGCATGATCACGGCGGGGTGGGGGTGGGCCGCCCACACGAACTGACCGCCGCCAGCACCGGATTCCACCCCCTCGGCCACCACCTGGTGCGGTCGCACACCACTCCGTACCGCTCGACCTCCAACTCGATCGGGCAGCCTGATCAATTTCGCGGCCGCCACCGAGCGAGCGCCCGCCGCGGCGGGACCTAGCATCGGGCGGGTGGCCGAGTCCCTGCGCACCACCGCCGCGGTCGTGCTCGCGGCCGCGACCGGCGCGCTCGCGGGCACCGTCGGCTCCTTCGTCCAGGCCTGGCGCGTGCAGGGCGTGACGGTGGGCGTCGTGCTGGCGCTGCTGTGGTCGGTCGGGGCGGTGCTTGCCTGGTCGCGCTGGCCCGGCTCGCGGGTACCCGGGGTCGTCACCGCCATCGCCTGGATCGCCGTCGTCGTGCCGCTCTGCAGCCGCCGCGGGGAGGGCGACCTCGTCGTCGCGGGGGACGGGCCGGGGTCGACCTGGGCCTACGCCGGCATGCTCCTCGTCACGGCGACCTGCCTGGTGACCACCTTGCGGAGGGCGGCGCGGTAGTCTCCTGCCGCAGCCCGAGGCTGCCCAGCACGCCGTGGAGGAGAGCGACCCGTGACCTACGTCATCGCCCAGCCCTGTGTGGACGTCAAGGACAAGGCCTGCATCGAGGAGTGCCCTGTCGACTGCATCTACGAGGGCGAGCGGATGCTCTACATCCACCCCGACGAGTGCGTCGACTGCGGTGCCTGCGAGCCGGTCTGCCCCGTCGAGGCGATCTTCTACGAGGACGACGTCCCGGAGCAGTGGAAGCCCTTCCACGCGGCCAACGTCGAGTTCTTCGGCGACCTGGGCTCGCCCGGCGGCGCGAGCAAGCTCGGCCTCATCGAGAAGGACCACCCGCTCGTGGCCGCGCTGCCCCCGCAGACCGAGGGGTGAGCTCGCCCGCTCGAGGGGTGCTCCTGCCGGACTTCCCCTGGGACCGGCTCGTCCCCGCCAAGCAGCGGGCGGCGGCCGCGCCCGGCGGGCTCGTCGACCTCTCGGTCGGCACCCCCGTGGACCCCGTGCCCGCGCTGGTGCAGGCGGCGCTGGCCGCCGCCGCTGACGCCCCCGGCTACCCGACGACCCACGGGACGCTCGAGCTGCGCACGGCCGTGGCCCGCTGGTTCGAGCGCCGGCTCGGCGTCCCCGGGCTGGACCCCGCCGCGGTGCTGCCGACGGTGGGCTCCAAGGAGCTCGTCGCGTGGCTGCCCACCCTGCTCGGGCTGGGCGCGGGCGACGTCGTCGGGCTGCCCGCCGTCGCGTACCCGACCTACGCCGTCGGCGCGCTGCTCGCGGGCGCCGAGCCGGTGGCCACGGACTCCCTGACGGCGCTGGGCCCAGCGCCCGTGCGCCTGCTCTGGGTCAACTCGCCGGCCAACCCCACCGGGCGCGTGCTGCCCGTGGAGCACCTGCGCAAGGTCGTCGCCTGGGCCCGCGAGCGCGGGGTCGTCGTCGCCTCCGACGAGTGCTACGCCGAGCTGTCCTGGTCTCCCGACGCCCGGCCGGTCTCGATCCTGCACCCGGACGTCTGCGGCGGCTCGCACCAGGGCCTGCTCGCCGTGCACTCGCTGTCGAAGCGCAGCAACCTCGCCGGCTACCGCGCCGCCTTCCTCGCGGGCGACCCCGGGATCGTCGCCTCGCTGCTCGAGGTCCGCAAGCACGCCGGCATGATCGTCCCGGCGCCGGTGCAGGCCGCGATGGTGGCCGCGCTCGACGACGACGCGCACGTCGACGAGCAGCACGCGAGGTACGCCGCCCGCCGCGAGCTGCTCCGCACCGCGCTGGTCGCCGCCGGCTTCCGCATCGAGCACTCCGAGGCCGGGCTCTACCTCTGGGCCACCCGCGACGAGCCGTGCTGGCAGACCGTCGACGCCCTCTCCGCCGTCGGCGTCCTCGTCGCTCCCGGCGAGTTCTACGGACCGGCGGGGGAGCGGCACGTGCGCGTCGCGCTGACGGCGACCGACGAGCGCGTGGCCCGCGCGGCCGAGGCGCTGCGCGCGCTGGCATGAGCGGCATCACCGAGCGGCTGCTGCACGTCAGCTCGGTCTGGGTCTACCTCTGCGTCGGGCTCGTCGTCTTCGCCGAGGACGCGTTCTTCGTCGGGTTCGTGCTGCCCGGCGAGACCGTCGCCGTGCTCGGCGGGGTCGCCGCCTCCCGCAGCACGGTCTCGCTGCCGCTCATGCTGGCCGTCGTCATCGGCGCGGCGGTCCTCGGCGACTCCGTCGGGTACGAGGTGGGGCGCACGCTCGGCCGGCGCCTCCTGCGCTGGCACCGGCTGGACGGGCGCCGCGAGCGGATCGAGCGGGCTCAGGCGTTCCTGGGGCGCCGGGGTGGGCTCGCGGTCCTGCTCGGGCGCTGGACGGCCTTCTTCCGTGCGGTGATGCCCGCGCTGGCCGGCAGCTCCCACATGCCCTACCGCACGTTCCTCGCCTTCAACGCCATCGGCGGGATCCTCTGGGGCTCGGTCGTCGTCATGCTCGGCTACCTCGCCGGCGACTCCTACAGCCGCGTCGAGAAGTACCTCGGCCGCGGCACCGCCGTCGCCCTCGCGGTCGTCGTCGTCGCGGGTCTCGGCTTCTGGTCGTGGCGGCGGCACCGCTCCGAGTAGTCGCGCAGGAGCGAGCGCCGCTCACTGCAGCAGGCTGACCCCGCGCGCGATCACCAGCACCGACAGCAGGATCGCCGACACGGACTGCACCGCCATCATCAGCTTCGCCCGCCACGACAGCGGCATCGTGTCCGTCGGGCTGAACGCCGAGGAGTTGGTGACCGAGACGTACAGGTAGTCGACGAAGCCCGGTCGCCAGTCCGACGCGCGGGACGAGCGGCGCGCCACCTCGCGCACGGCGTCGTGGTCCTCGTCCTGCGGGAAGCGGAAGTCCGCCGTCGGGAGCTGGTCGCGCGGCACCTGCGTCCGCGTCACCGGACCACCGCGGTCCAGCTCCCAGAACCCCAGCGCGAAGACCAGGATGTTGGTCAGCCACACCTGCGCCGCGCTCGTCAGCAGCGCCTTGCCCTGCTGCTTGCTGCCGTCGACCAGCTGGAGGACGAGCTCCACCAGCGCGACGGCGTTGGTGCAGGCGATGAGCAGCAGCACCACGATGGACATGGTGCGGAAGCGCCTGTCCTTGCGGGTGAGGCGCCGCGGGTTCACCGCGAGCACCGGCACGAACAGCAGTGCCTCCAGCGCGGGGATGACGAAGCGCGGGCCGACGATGAGCTTCTCGGGCAGCAGGGCGTACAGCGCGATGGCGGCGACCACCGCGAGCGCCGCGGGAAGGCGGATCTCGCCCGGGTGGGAGTACTCCTCCGCGCCGGGCGACACCTGCTGCTCCTCGCTCACGACGGCTTGCCTACCCGCTCCCGCGCGGGTCAGGCTTGCGCCGTGACCGACGACCTCCAGCGCTTCGTGGCAGCCCAGGACTCAGGCGGGACCTACTCGGAGGCGTTGGCCGAACTGCGGCGGGGGCGGAAGACCAGCCACTGGATGTGGTTCGTCTTCCCGCAGCTCGCCGGGCTCGGGTCGAGCGCCATGGCCCAGCGCTACGCGCTCTCCGGACTCGAGGAGGCCCGGGCGTACCTCGCGCACCCCGTGCTCGGGCCGCGTCTGCTCGCGTGCTGCCAGGCCCTCCTCGCCCTCGACGTGACCGACCCGGTGGCAGTGCTGGGGGGCATCGACGCGCAGAAGCTGCGCTCCTCCATGACGGTGTTCGCCGCCGCCGACCCGGCGCTCGAGGAGCCGGACGCGGTGCTGCAGCGGTTCTTCGGGGGCCAGCGCGACGAGCGGACGCTCGAGCTTCTCGGCTAGCCCCCGCGGACCACGTCGACGTGGACGTGGTCGCGGTGCTGCTTGATGGCGTTGCTCGGGTCGTCGCTGACGTAGGGCCGCCAGCCCTCCTTGCTGCGCGCCGCTGTCCAGATGCGGTCGTCGTAGATGACCGTCGCGAGCTGGAGCGAGCCGGAGTTGGCGACGAGCCAGTGCGCCATCGCCCACCCGTCGCGCCGCTGCGCCGGCGTCACCGGCCGGAAGAAGATGTCGATGGCGCGGCCCTCGTAGTGCGCGGAGCGCTCCATGTGCCCGGTCGTGACGCCGCCCGGAGCGAACCCGCCGAGGGACTGCCTGCCCCACACGCGCTCGACGGCGGAGCGGACGCGTACGGCGCGGGGCGTGAGGCCCGTCGCGCCCTCCGGCTCGACCTTCCCGCTCGCGACCTTCGTCCGGCAGCTCAGCGCGGCCTGCGCCGAGCCAGTGAGCGCGGCGCTGAGCACCGTGGCATCCCGCTCGTGCTTCGCGTACGCGCCAGGCAGTCCGCTGCGCTGGACCGCCTGCGCCGCGCGGGTCAGCGGCATCCGCTCCCAGCCGTCGACCCGCTCCAGCGCGGCGTAGAACTTCCCGGCCGCGTAGACGGGGTCGCGGATCTGCACGGGGGTGCCCCAGCCCTGCGAGGGGCGCTGCTGGAAGAGCCCCACGCTGTCCCGGTCACCCGAGGACAGGTCGTGCAGCTTGGACTCCTGCATCGCGGTCGCGATCGCGATGGTCACCCCCCGGACGGGCACGCCGCGGCGCAGCCCGACCGCGGCGATGGTCGCGGCGTTGGCCGCCTGGTCGCGCTCGAGCCGGACCTGCCGGCTCCCTGCCTCGACGACGCACGGCTTGCTGCCGGTGGGCACGAACGGCAGCTGCGGCAGGCTGTCCGGCAGCAGCGCGTCGAGCGCGTGCTGCGTGGCGGACACGACCCCGAGACCGAGCAGCAGCACCAGGGCCGCACCGAGCCACCGCTGGTCGAAACCGCTGCGCTGCCGACGCTTCTGCGCGGGGCGACGGCGCGCGGGGGCAGCCTTCGGTGCGGACCCGGGCTTCGGCCTGGACCCGGGCTTCGGCTTCGTCTGCGCAGGGCTCACCCGACGGCTGCCGCCCGGTCAGTCGTTCGCGTGGAGGACGGCGTTGAGGCCGCCCCAGTCACCGGTGCGGGGTACCGCCTCGACCCCGCCGGTGAGCGAGTTGCGGCGGAACAGCAGCCCGGCGACGCCGGACAGCTCGCGGGCCTTGACGACCCGGCCCTCGCCGACGCCGACCTTCGTGCCGGCGGTGACGTAGAGCCCGGCCTCGACGACCGAGCCGTCGCCCAGCGAGATGCCGGTGCCGGAGTTGGCGCCGAGCAGCGCGCCCGCCCCGATGACCACGCGCTCCTTGCCGCCGCCGGACAGGGTGCCCATGATCGAGGCGCCGCCGCCGATGTCCGAGCCGTCGCCGACGACGACGCCCTGGCTGATGCGCCCCTCGACCATGGAGTGCCCGAGCGTGCCGGCGTTGTAGTTGACGAAGCCCTCGTGCATGACGGTCGTGCCCTCGGCGAGGTGGGCCCCCAGCCGCACGCGGGTCGCGTCGGCGATGCGGACCCCGGTCGGGACGACGTACGCCGTCATCGCCGGGAACTTGTCGACCCCGAGCACCTGCGGCGCGCGACCCGCGGCCGCGAGGCGCAGCCGGGTCAGCTCGAAGCCCTCCACCGCGCACGGCCCCTGGTCGGTCCAGACCACGTTGGGCAGCGCGGCGAAGATGCCGTCCAGGCTGATGCTGTTGGGCTGCACGAGCCGGTGGGAGAGCAGGTGCAGGCGGAGGTACGCGTCGCTGGTCCCGCCCGGCGCCGCCGCGAGCGGAGCATGCAGGTCGGCCTCGACCTCGACGACCTCGGTCCGGACGCCGCGGGCCTCGTCCTCGCCCGCGAGCTCCTCCAGCGCCTGGCGCACCTCGGTCTCGTCCGCGCCCTCCCCGCGGCGGCCGAGGGCCGGGGCGGGGAACCGGGTGTCGAGCACCGCGCCCGAGGAGGTCACGGTCGCGAGGCCGGTCCCGTGCGCGTGCGTCGGGGTGCTGGGAGCGGTCGAGGAGGTCGTGTCGGACACCCGGATACGGTACCCGCGTGGCCCTCCTGGACCTGACCTCCGACGCGGTGGCACTGACGGCCGCCGTGTGCGACATCCCGTCCGTCAGCGGGGACGAGCGCACGCTCGCCGACGCCGTGGAGACCGCCTTGCGCGGCTGCCCGCACCTGCGCGTCGAGCGCGACGGTGACGCGGTCGTGGCGCGCACCTCCCTGGGGCGGGGCACTCGCGTGGTGGTCGCGGGGCACCTCGACACCGTGCCGTTGGCGGCGGGCTCGCTGCCGACGCGGTTGGAGGACGGCGTCCTGCACGGCCGGGGCACCGTCGACATGAAGGGCGGCGTCGCGGTCGCCCTGCACCTCGCGGCCACGGTCGCCGAGCCCGTCCGCGACGTCACCTGGGTGTTCTACGACCACGAGGAGGTCGAGGCCGCGCGCAACGGGCTCGGCCGGATCGCCCGCACGCACCCCGAGTGGCTCGAGGGCGACTTCGCGATCCTCATGGAGCCGAGCGACGGCGTGGTCGAGGGCGGCTGCAACGGCACCCTGCGCGCGACGATCTCGGTCCCGGGGGTCACCGCGCACTCGGCCCGCGCGTGGATGGGCCGCAACGCGATCCACGACGCCGCGGAGGTGCTAGCCCGGCTGCAGCGCTACGAGCCGCGGACCATCGAGGTCGACGGGCTGGCCTACCGCGAGGGGCTCAACGCCGTGGCCATCACCGGCGGCATCGCCGGCAACGTCATCCCCGACTCGTGCGTCGTCACCGTCAACTACCGCTTCGCGCCCGCCTGGTCGGTCGAGGAGGCGGAGGCGCACGTGCGCGAGGTGTTCGCGGGCTTCGCCGTCGAGGTCACCGATTCCGCGCCCGGCGCGCGGCCAGGGCTGGACTCGCCTGCCGCTGCGGCCTTCGTCGCGGCCGTCGGGGGGGAGCCGAAGCCGAAGTACGGCTGGACCGACGTCGCCCGGTTCAGCGCCCTCGGGGTGCCCGCGGTGAACTACGGCCCGGGCGACCCGCTGCTCGCGCACAAGGACGACGAGCGGGTCCCCGTGCAGCAGATCACCGACTGCGCGGAGCGGCTCCGGGCCTGGCTCACCACGCCCTGACGCTCGCCCCCCTTCCTCCCGTGATCATGCACGTCCTGGGGCCCGAGCGCGGGTTGCACGCAGGTGGCGGGCGGGCGACCGCGCCGTGAACGCGGCCGCCCGCCCGCCTCAGGGGGCCTTCGGTCAATAGGCTGACCCGCATGGCTGATGAGGGACGCCGCCCGGAGAGCTCGCACCGCCCGCGCCTGGAGCGGCAGCGCGGGCCGGTACGGCTGCGGGGCGACCAGGTGCCGCTCAGCACCACGGACCAGCGCCTGCTCGACAGCCGCGGCCCCTCCGACTGGGTGCACACCGACCCCTGGCGCGTGCTGCGCATCCAGAGCGAGTTCGTCGAGGGCTTCGGGGCGCTGGCCGAGCTGGGCCGCGCCGTCAGCGTCTTCGGCAGCGCACGCACGCCGGCCGACTCCCCGGAGTACGCGATGGGCGAGGAGCTCGGCCGGCTGCTCGTCGACGCGGGGTACGCGGTCATCACCGGGGGTGGTCCCGGCGCGATGGAGGCGGCGAACCGCGGCGCCTCGGAGTCCGGCGGCGTGAGCGTCGGGCTGGGCATCGAGCTGCCGTTCGAGCAGTCGATGAACGAGTGGGTCGACCTCGGCGTGAACTTCCGCTACTTCTTCGCCCGCAAGACGATGTTCGTGAAGTACAGCGTCGGCTTCATCGTGCTGCCAGGCGGTTTCGGCACCTTCGACGAGCTGTTCGAGGCGTTGACCCTGGTGCAGACGCAGAAGGTCACGCAGTTCCCGGTCGTGCTCGTCGGAAGGGCGTACTGGCAGGGACTCCTCGACTGGCTGCGCGGTCCGGTGCTCGAGGGCGCCAAGGTGCGCGAGGCCGACCTCAAGCTCATCACCCTCGTCGACGACCCCGCTGAGGCCGTGCAGATCATCGTGCAGGCCGAGGCCGACCGCGACGCGGGGGAGCAGCTCCACGAGGAGCAGATGGCATCTGTCCGCGGCACCAAGTACGACGGAGCGTGAGATGGCGGCGATCTGCGTGTTCTGCGCCTCGGCCGAGGCGATCGACGAGTCCTACAAGGAGCTCGCCGCAGAGGTCGGCACGCAGATCGCGCGGCGCGGCCACTCGCTGGTGTCGGGCGGCGGGCGCGTCTCGATGATGGGGCGCGTCGCGCGTGCGGCGCGGGCGGGCGGCGCCAGGACGTACGGCGTCATCCCGCGCGCCCTGCACGAGCTCGAGGTGGGGGACACCGACTCCGACGAGCTCGTCCTCACCGACACGATGCGCGAGCGCAAGGCGCTCATGGACGAGCACGCCGACGCCTTCCTGGCGCTGCCCGGCGGGATCGGCACGCTCGAGGAGCTCTTCGAGATCTGGGTGGCGCGCAGCCTCGGCATGCACAGCAAGCCCGTGGTCGTGCTCGACCCCGACGGCACGTACGCGCCGCTGCGCGAGCAGGTGGAGCTCCTGGCGCAGCGGGGCTTCGTGCGGCCCGAGGCGCTGCACGCGTGCCACTGGGCGACGACGCCGGAGGAGGCGCTGGACACGGTCGAGCGGGTCTGGGCCGAGGAGGGACACGACCCGAGCCGCGAGCGCGCGGTCGAGGAGATGCTCGAAGCGGACCTCTAGCTGGTCCGGGCAGCCGCTCGCCGCCGGGCGCAGCCGTGAAGTTGATCAGGCTGCCCGATCGAGTACGGGCCCGACCGCGCGAGATGAGCGCCGTACCGGTGGAATCTCGTCCGCACGGCGACCAGTTCGTGCGGCAGCCTGATCAACTGCCCCGCTGACGGGCGGGTCCGTGGGCGCACGGACCGGCGCGTCCGCAGCGCAGGCCCCGCCCTACGCCATGCCAGGCCCTACGCCATGCCCCGCCGCACCACCGCCGGCTGCTGGGTGCCCCGGATGCAGCCCACCATGTCGAGCACCCGCCGCGTGGCCACCACGTCGTGCGCCCGGAAGATCCGCGCTCCCAGCCAGGCCGAGACCGCGGTCGCGGCGAGGGTGCCCTCGAGCCGCTCGTCCGCCGGCAGGTCCAGCGACTCGCCGACGAAGTCCTTGCGCGACAGGGCGACCAGCACCGGCCAGCCGAGTCCCGTGAGCTCGTCGAGCCGCCGCGTGACCGCGAGCGAGTGCCGCGTCGCCTTGCCGAAGTCGTGCGCGGGGTCGATGACGATGCCGTCGCTCCGCACCCCGGCCGCCTCGGCCCGCTGCGCGAGCGCGACGAGCGCGTCGCGCACGTCGGCCACGACGTCGTCGAAGGCCGGCCGGTGCGGGTCCGTACGCGGTGGCAGCCCCGCGGTGTGCGTGCACACGTAGCCCACGCCGTGGCGCGCGGCGACCTCGAGCAGCCCGGGCTCGTGGCCGCCCCACGCGTCGTTGAGCAGGTCGGCACCGGCCCGCGCGACCGCGTCGCCCACGTCGGCCCGCCAGGTGTCGACGCTGATGACGACGTCGGGGTGGCGCTCGCGCACGCGCCCCACGAACCCGACGACCCGGCGGGACTCCTCCTCGGCGCTGACCACGTCGCCGTACCCGGCCTTCACGCCGCCGATGTCGACGATCGCGGCGCCCCCGGCCACCGCCGCGTCGACGGCCTCGAGCGCGGCCTCCTCCGCGTAGGTCGCGCCCCTGGTGAAGAACGAGTCGGGCGTGCGGTTGACGACGGCCATGACGACGAGCTCGTCGGGCCCGAACGTCCGCGTCCCCAGGCGCAGCGGCGCTCCGGACATGCTCGTGCAGCCTCCTGTCGGCGGGTGGTGGCACGATCCTCTCGTGAAGGTCGTGTTCCTGCTGCTCCTGCTGGCCATCGTCGCCGGCGTCGCGCTCGTGGCCGCGGGTCGTGGCACCTCCCTGTCGGAGGTCGAGCCCGACGCGCCGCCGGTCGGGCTGCCTCAAGGCCCGCTCGCCCCGGACGACCTGCACCAGGTGCGCTTCCCCTCCGCGCTGCGCGGCTACCGGATGCGCGAGGTCGACGAGGTGCTCGACCGCCTGGCTGAGGAGCTCGGCAGGCGCGACGAGCGGATCGCCGAGCTCGAGGGGGCCGTGCCGCCGCGCCGCCCCGAGGAGCACGTGCCGACCACGTCGTCCACCACTCCGACCGCCACGACCGACCTGACGAAGGGCGAGGGCTGATGGCCACGGTTCGCGACTCGGTCGAGGTCCCCGCCTCCGCGGACCGCGTGTGGGCCGTGCTCACCGACTGGGAGCGGCAGGGCGACTGGATGCTGCTCACCCGCGTGCGCGCCACGGCGCAGGACGGCCAGGGCGTCGGCGGCGGCATCGAGGGCTGGACCGGCGTCGGGCCCGTCGGCGTGCTCGACACGATGGTCATCCGCACCTGGGAGCCGCCCCGCCGCTGCGTCGTCGCCCACACCGGCAAGGTCGTGCGCGGCTCCGGCATCTTCGAGGTCGAGCCGCTCGGGCCGGCGCGCTCGCGCTTCACCTGGGTCGAGGAGCTCGACCTCCCCCTGGGGGCGTTCGGCCGGGCCGGGTGGGTGCTCGCGCGCCCGGTGTTCCTCCTCGGCGTGCGCTGGTCGCTGCGCCGGTTCGTCGCGCGCGTCCAGGGGTGAGCGGCTCGGACGCCGTCCCGGGTCCGGACGGGCTCCCGCGCTGCCCCTGGGCGGTGTCGGGGGACCCCCTCTACCTCGGCTACCACGACGACGAGTGGGGCCGAGCGGTCCACGGGGACGCGGCGCTCTACGAGCGGGTGTGCCTGGAGGCGTTCCAGTCCGGGCTCGCCTGGATCACGATCCTGCGCAAGCGCCCGGCGTTCCGCGCGGCGTTCGCCGGCTTCGACCCGGAGCTCGTCGCCCGCTTCGGCGACGACGACGTCGCGCGGCTGCTCGCCGACGCCGGCATCGTGCGCAACCGCGCCAAGGTCGAGGCCGCCATCAGCAACGCGCGCGCCGTCCTCGACCTGCAGGAGCAGGGCACCAGCCTCGACGCCCTCGTCTGGTCGTACGCCCCGCCGCCCGCCGCCCGTCCCGCCACCACGGCCGAGGTGCCGGCGGTCACGCCCGCGTCGACGGCCCTGGCGAAAGACCTCCGGCGCAGGGGTTTCCGCTTCGTCGGGCCCACCACGGCGTACGCCCTGATGCAGGCGTGCGGGCTGGTCGACGACCACCTTGCACGCTGCACCGTCACGATCCGGCGATAATGGACGGGACAGACGACGCCGTCGCTGCCCCCGCGGGGGTGCGGCGGCGCCGCCCAGCAGGAAGGGGAGACGCATGGCGGCCATGAAGCCGCGGACGGGCGACGGCCCGCTCGAGGTCACCAAGGAGGGGCGCGGCATCGTCATGCGCGTCCCGCTCGAAGGGGGTGGCCGGCTCGTCGTCGAGCTCAACGCGGAGGAGGCCGCGGCGCTCCGTGACGCGCTCTCGTCCGTCGTCGCCTGACGCGGGTGCCGCCGAGCAGGGGGTCGCAGGGACGGGCGCCGCAGGGCGCGCCGTCGGCCCGGCCGTCCCGCGGCCGAGCCGCCGCGCCGCTGGCGCGCGCTGACGCCCTGCCGGTCGTCTCCGTCGCGGACGACGGCCCGCTCGGGCAGAGCGGCGCCCAGGTCGTCGCGGTCGCCCTCCGGTCCGGGGACGGGTCTCCCGTCGCCGGACCGGAGGCGTCCGCGGTGGCCGCCGCCGGCGGAGCGGACGTCGACGCGGCGCTCGCCCGGGCGCAGGCCCGCGGCAGCGCCGGCGAGGTCGTCGACCTCCCGTTGACGGGTGGCGGGCCGGAGCGCCTGCTGATCGTCGGCACCGGCGGGGCCACGCCCCTCGAGCTGCGCCGCGCCGGGGCCGCCCTGGCCCGCCGTGCCGCCGCCCCCACCCTCGCCACCACCCTCGTCGCCGGCGCCGACCCCGCGGGCGTCCGCGCGGGCGTCGAGGGCGTGCTCGCCGCGGCGTACCGCGCTCCCCGCCGTGGGCTCACCGGCACCGACGAGTCGCGCCTGCGCAGCGTGCGCGTCGTGCTCCCGCGCGGTCGCGCCCGCGCC
Source organism: Motilibacter rhizosphaerae (assembly GCF_004216915.1). Lineage (NCBI taxonomy): Bacteria > Bacillati > Actinomycetota > Actinomycetes > Motilibacterales > Motilibacteraceae > Motilibacter > Motilibacter rhizosphaerae. The sequence goes on along the minus strand of NZ_SGXD01000003.1, from coordinate 508,359 downwards.
GCCGCCGAGGAGGCCGTGCGGCGCGGCGTCGTCACCGCCCGTGCGCTGGCCGTCGCCCGCGACCTCGCCAACACCCCCGCCGACCTCGCCGGCCCCGTCGAGCTGGCCCGCGAGGCCGAGCGCCTCGGCGCAGCGGCCGGGCTCGAGGTCCGCGTCCGCGACGAGACCGACCTGCGGGACGGGGGCTTCGGCGGCCTGCTCGCCGTCGGCTCCGGCTCCGCGCGGCCGCCGCGCCTCGTCGAGCTCTCCTACGCCCCGCAGGCCGCGGGCCCGCGCGCCCGGCACGTCGTGCTCGTCGGGAAGGGCATCGCGTACGACTCCGGCGGCCTCTCGCTCAAGCCGCGCGAGGCCATGGTCCCGATGAAGACCGACATGGCGGGCGCGGGCGCGGTGCTCGCCGCGATGACCGCCCTGCCGGAGCTCGGCGTGCGCGTCCGGGTCACCGCCCTGCTCGCGATCGCCGAGAACCTCCCCAGCGGGTCGGCCTACCGCCCGGGCGACGTCGTCACCCACTACGGCGGGCGCACGACCGAGGTGCTCAACACCGACGCCGAGGGGCGCATGGTGCTGGCCGACGCGCTGGCCTACGCCGATGCGGAGCTCGCCCCCGACCTCGTCGTCGACCTCGCGACGCTGACCGGCGCGGCCTCGCTCGGGCTCGGCCGGCGCCACGGCGCGCTGTTCGCGACCGACGAGGCGCTCGCCGCTTCGCTGCTCGCCGCGGCCGACGCGAGCGGGGAGCGGCTGTGGCGGATGCCCCTCGTCGAGGACTACCTGCCGGCCCTGCGCTCGCCCGTGGCCGACCTGGCCCACGTGCCGCACGACAGCAGCGTGGGGGGCGGCGCCATCACGGCGGCGCTGTTCCTGCGGTCCTTCACCGGTGGGCGGCCCTGGGCGCACCTCGACATCGCCGGGCCGGCGCGCGCCGACGGCGACGAGCACGAGGTGACGAAGGGCGGCACGGGCTTCGGCGCCCGCCTGCTGCTGCGCTGGCTCGAGACCGCCCGCTGAGCGGGGGCTCAGCCGCGCTTGACCGCGGCGAGCAGCCCGTCGCCCACCGGCAGCAGCGCCGGCACCAGCCGGTCGTCGGCCTTCACGGCCGCGAGCAGGTCGCGCACCGCAGTGGTGCGCTCGTCGCGCTGCGCGGGGTCGGGGACCCGCTCGTCGGCCAGGGCGCCGTCGACGGCGAGCAGACCGCCGGGGCGCAGCAGGCGCAGCGCCTGCTCGAGGTACGCGGCGTACTCCCGCTCGTCGCCGTCGGCCAGCACGAGGTCGTAGCTGCCGTCGGCGAGGCGGGGGAGCACGTCGAGCGCGCGACCCGAGATCACCCGGGCGCGGCCGGGCGCGAAGCCCGCCGCGGCGTACGCCTCCTTGGCCGCGCGCTGGTGCTCCGGCTCGATGTCGACGGTCGTCAGGACGCCGTCGGGGCGCATGCCGCGCAGCAGCGCGACGCCCGAGACGCCGGTGCCGGTGCCGATCTCCACCACGGCGCGGGCGTCGAGCGCCGCGGCGAGCAGGCGCAGCGCGGCGGCGGTGCCGGTGCCGACGGGGGTGACGCCGAGCTCGGCCGCCCGGGCCCGTGCCTCCGTGAGGACCTCGTCCTCGCCCGCCCAGGTCTGCGTGTAGTCCCACGTCGCGTCGCGCACGGGGGCAGCCTAGCCACGAGGAGGCGTGCGGACGGCCCACCCGTCCGGCGGGTGCGGAGTCACCGCTACGGGGAACCCGCGGCCCGCGCGCGACGTTCGACAGGATGAGGAGCCGGGGACCCGGCCGCGAGGACGGAGGACGAGTGGGAGCACCGCGTGCCGAGCGCACGGCCGCGCCGGAGCAGGCGGCCTGGACACCGCCCAGCTGGGACGAGGTCGTCCGCACGCACTCCACGCGCGTCTACCGGCTCGCCCTGCGGCTCACGGGCGACCGGCACGACGCCGAGGACCTCACCCAGGAGGTCTTCGTCCGCGTGTTCCGCTCGCTGTCGTCCTACGCGCCGGGCACCTTCGAGGGCTGGTTGCACCGCATCACCGTCAACCTCTTCCTCGACGGGGTCCGCAAGCGCTCGCGCGTCCGGCTCGACCCGCTCCCCGACGACGCCGACGTCCGCCTCGCGGGACGGCAGCCGAGCCCGGAGGCGGTGCTCGTCGACAGCGGGCTGGACCCCGACGTCGAAGCCGCGCTGGCCGCCCTGCCGCCGGACTTCCGCGCCGCGGTGGTGCTCTGCGACATCGAGGGGCTGAGCTACGAGGAGATCGCCGCGACGCTGGGCGTGAAGCTCGGCACCGTGCGCAGCCGGATCTCCCGGGGCCGCGCGCAGCTGCGCGCCGCGCTCGCCCACCGCGAGCCCAGCGTCCGCCGCACGAGCACGAGCAGCAGCACGACCACCACGACGGGGGCCGCGCCGGCCCCCGCACCCGACGCGGAGGTGAGCGCATGACCTGGCCCACGGGCTTCGGCAGTCCCCTGAACGGCCACCTCGGCTCCCGCGTCGACGCGCTCGTCGACGGCCAGCTCGCCCACGGCGAGCGCGAGCGCGCTCTCGCCCACGTCGCGCACTGCCCGTCGTGCCGCCGCGAGCTCATGGCCGCCCGCGAGGTCAAGGCCACGCTCGGCCGGCTCGGCGAGCCGCCGGTGCCGGGGGACCTCACGAGCCGGCTGCTCGCCGTGGCCGGCCCGGACGACCTCGGCGGGCCGCTGCCGGGACCGCCCCCCGCGCTCGCCAGCAGCCGCCGCGTGCCGGCCGGCGCGGTCGGGGCGCTGGGCCTCGCCGTCGGTGCCGTGCTGCTCGTCGGCCTCCCCTCCGCCGGGTCGGGGGGCGGGCCCTCCCCGCGCGCGACCCCCGCGGTCCGCGGCACGGGCGCCCGCGCCGGGACGACGGCCCGTACCCCGGTCCGGGCGCAGAGCGCCGCGGTCGTCCGCACGTCCAGCGGTGTCTCCACGGCCGCCCGCCCGGAGCAGCGCCGGGCCGCGGAGCCGCCGCTGCTCGGCGTCGAGAGCGCCCGCCACGAGCCCGTGCTCGCCCAGCTCACGGCGGTGCGCGCGGCCGCCGCTCCCACCGGGACGCGCGCGCAGCGCTAGCGGCTCGCGCGCGACCCGCAGCACCCCCGAGGTGAGCGGGAGCGCGGAGCAGGGGACCCTTGTCCCGAGGGCGCGCACGCGCCCACGAGGACGGGTACGCGCGCGATGACGAACAGGGAACCAGTCCCCGAGGGGGCGTGGTGGGCCGCCACGGGCGACGACCCGTGGGCCGCGCCGCAGCCGGCGCCCGCGCAGCAGCCCGACCGCGGGGAGCCCTCGCCCCACCCCGAGGCCGCCACCCAGCCAGTCCCGCCGCCCGCGACGCAGCCCTGGCAGGCGCCCCGCACCCAGCCGCCGTACGGCCAGCCGCCGTACGCGCAACCCCAGTACGCCCAGCCGCCGTACGCCCAGCCGCAGTACGCCCAGCCGTACCCGCCCCTCCCGCCCGTCGGCCCGCACCTGCCGGGCCACGCGCCGTACGACGGTCGCCCGATCCCGTGGGCAGCGGCGCCCCTGCCGGCTCCCGCTCCCGCCCCGGTGCGCCGCGGCCTCCCCGCGGCGGCCGTCGTCGTGCTCAGCGTGGTCCTCGCGCTCGTCGCCGGGCTGGTGGGCGGGGCGCTGGGCTACGGCGCGGCCCGACGCTCCGACGACGGGACCGCCCGCGCGCTGCCCGCGGTCAGCGGACGGGCCACGCCGCCGCGCCCTCCGGGCAGCGTCGCCGCGATCGCCGCCGACCTGCTCGAGCGGGTCGTCTCCGTGCAGGTCTCCGACGGCTCGGGCTCCGGGATCATCATCCGCGGCGACGGCTACGTCCTCACCAACAACCACGTCATCGCCGAGGCGCGCAGCGGCGGCCCGGTGCGGGTCGTGTTCCAGGACGGCTCCAAGGCGGCGGCGACGATCGTCGGTGCCGACGCGAGCTACGACCTCGCGGTGCTGCGGGTCCGTACGGGCCGCACCCTGCCGACCGCGACGCTCGGGGACTCCTCCGCGGTCGTCGTGGGCGACCCGGTCATCGCGGTGGGCTCGCCGCTGGGGCTCTCGGGCACGGTCACCACGGGCATCGTCAGCGCGCTCGACCGGCCGGTGACGGCGGGCAGCAGCGGGGGAGGGGGCTGCGGGTCCTCGTCGTCGTCGTACTACAGCGCGATCCAGACCGACGCGGCGATCAACCCCGGGAACTCCGGCGGCCCGCTGGTCGACGCCCAGGGCGACGTCATCGGCATCAACAGCGCGATCTCCAGCCTCGGGGGAAGCGAGGGCCAGCAGACCGGCAGCATCGGGCTGGGCTTCGCGATCCCGAGCAACCAGGCCAAGCGGATCGCGGAGGAGATCATCCGCAACGGCGTCGCCGTGCACCCCGTCCTCGGCGTGGCCATCGACTGCGCGTACACCGGGGAGGGCGCGCGGCTGCAGTCGGTCACCGCGGGCGCTGCGCGCTCGGCCGGGCTCCGGGCGGGGGACGTCGTGACGGCGGTGGACGGGCGGCAGGTCGCCGACTCGCAGGAGCTCATCGTCGCGATCCGCGCGCACGTCCCCGGCGAGACCGTGACCGTGGCCTACCGCCGGGGGAGTGGGACGGGCAGCGCGCGGGTGGTCCTCGGCCGACAGCGCGGGAGCTAGCGGTTACGCTCGGAGCCAGGGAGCAGCAGCGGCCGCTCCCGTGCCCGTGGGAGGCGACGTGTTCGGGATCAGCGGCATGGAGTTCGTGGTCCTCGCGGTCGTCGCGCTGGTCGTCATCGGGCCGGACAAGCTGCCGGGCTTCGCGCAGGACGCCGGCCGGTTCGTGCGCCAGGTGCGGCGGATGGCCAAGGACGCGCAGGCCGACGTCGCCGAGCACCTCGGGCCGGAGTTCGCCAACATCGACGTCCGCGACCTCAACCCGCGCGCGTTCGTGCAGAAGCACCTGCTCGACGACCGGCTCGACGAGGAGCTCGCCGAGCTGCGGGCGCTGACCTCGCTCGACGACGCCCCGCCGCCCCCGCGCGCCGCCCGCAGCGAGGCCGCCGGCGGTGCGAGCGCCGTGGACCTGCACAAGCCGGGCGTCCCGCCCGTCCGCCAGCGTCCCGCCGGGTCGCCGCCGCCCTACGACGGCGACGCGACCTGAGCCTGCTGCGACCTGACCGCAGCGGCTAGGCGCTGACCGGCGTCAGGCCGAGCGGCCGGCCGGCGAGACCGCGCGGCGTGCGGCCGAGGCGCAGCGCGACCTCGCGCAGCGTGACCGCCGCCGGCGCGGTGGGGTCGGCGAGCACGAGCGGGAGCCCGCTGTCGCCGCCCTCGCGCAGCCGCGGCTCGATCGGGATCGAGCCCAGCACCGGGACCGGCAGGCCGAGCGCGGCCTCGAGCGCGCCGGCGACCGCCGCGCCGCCGCCGCTGCCGAAGACGTCCAGCCGGTGGTCGCGGCCCTCGGCGGCGCAGTGCGGGCAGGGCAGGTAGGCCATGTTCTCGATGACGCCCGCGACCCGCTGGGACGTCTGCCGCGCGAGGGTGCCGGCGCGCTCCGCGACCTCCGCTGCCGCGGCCTGCGGCGTGGTGACGACGAGGACCTCGGAGCTCGGCAGCAGGTGCGACACCGAGATCGCGATGTCGCCGGTGCCCGGCGGCAGGTCGAGCAGGAGCACGTCGAGGTCGCCCCAGGCGAAGTCGGTGAGGAACTGCTCGAGCGCGCGGTGCAGCTTCGGGCCGCGGAACGCGACCGGGGCGTTGTCGCGGACGAACAGCCCCATCGAGACGACCTTCACGCCGAGCGCGACCGGCGGCATGATCATGTCGCCCACCTTGGTGGGACGGCCGGTGACGCCGAGCATGCGCGGGATCGAGAAGCCGTAGATGTCGGCGTCCACGAGCCCGACGGACAGCCCGTCGGCGGCCATGGCCGCGGCGAGGTTCGCGGTGACCGAGGACTTGCCGACCCCGCCCTTGCCGCTCGCCACGGCGTACACCCGGGTCAGCGAGCCCGGCTGCGCGAACGGCACGGCCCGCTCCGGCACGCCGCCGCGCAGCGTGGTCTTGAGGGTGCCCCGCTGCTCGTCGGTCATGACCCCGAGCCGCACCTGCACGCCCGTCACGCCGGGCACGCGCTCGACCGCGGCGGTGACGTCACCGACGATCCGCTCGCGCAGCGGGCAGCCCTGGGTGGTGAGCAGGACGACGACGTCGACCCGGCCCCCGTCGACGGAGACCGACTCCACCATCCCGAGCTCGGTGATGGGGCGGCGGATCTCGGGGTCGAGGACGGTCGCGAGCGCCGCGCGCACCTCGTCGGGCGTGGGGGCAGTCATGGCGAGCATGCTACGTCGGGCCCGCGCGCCCGCCCCCGCGCCTCCGAGTGGTGGACGACCGGCGGTGCACCACGTTGCTGGCTGTGCGGACCCGATATCGTCGGGTGATGCAGACTTCGGCCCCTGGGCAGCGCGCCCCGGAGCGGTTGTCCTCGGGGGAGATGCAGGCCTGGCGCGCGTTCCTGCGCGCGCACGCGGTGCTCACGCGCAACCTCGAAGGTGACCTGCTCCGCGAGCACGAGCTCCCCCTCCCGTCGTACGACGTGCTCGTGCAGCTCGTCGAGTCCCCGGAGCGCAAGCTGCGGATGACCGAGCTCGCCGACGCGGTGATGCTGTCGCGCAGCGGGCTGACCCGGCTCGTCGACCGGCTGGAGCGCGAGGGCCTGGTCGTGCGCGAGGCGTGCCTCACCGACGGCCGCGGCCTGTACGCCGTGCTGACCGACGCGGGCTACGCGCGGCTGCGTGAGGCGTCCGGCACGCACCTGCGGGGGATCCAGCGCTGGTTCGCAGCACGGCTGGGCAGCGACGACGTGGCGGCGCTGCAGCGGATCCTCGGTCGGCTGCTCGAGGAGCCGGGCCAGCCGTCGGTGCTGAGCGCGTAGCCGCAGCCCGGTCCGCGGGGCCCGTCCCGAGCAGGTGGGGCCCGTCCCGAGGACATCCCCTCGGGACGACCCCCCGTTGATCGGGGACCCCGATCAAGTGGGGTCACGCGCTACGCGTAGCGCGGCACCACCCGGGCGACCTCGGCGAAGGTCGTCGTGCCCTTCGCGGCCAGCGCCAGCGCGCTCGAGCGCAGCGAGCGGAAGCCCTCGGCCTCGGCCGCCGCGGCGAGCGCGTGCTCGCTCGGGTCGCGCAGCAGCACCGAGCGCAGCGAGGGCGTCACCTCGATGACCTCGTAGATGCCGCTGCGGCCGCGGTAGCCCGTGCCGGCGCACACCGAGCAGCCCTCGCCCTTGCGCGGCGTCGCGCCGTCGAGCGACGAGGGGTCGAGCCCGAGGGCCGCCACCTGCTCGGCCGAGAGCTCGTCGGGGCGCGCGCAGCTCGCGCAGACGGTGCGGACGAGCCGCTGCGCGACGACGCACGACAGCGACGAGGCGACGAGGAACGGCTCGATCCCCATGTCGACGAGGCGGGTCAGCGCGGCGACGGCGGAGTTCGTGTGCAGCGTCGAGAGCACGAGGTGGCCGGTCATCGACGCGGTCAGGGCCAGCTCGGCGGTCTCGCCGTCGCGGATCTCGCCGACGAGGACGACGTCGGGGTCCTGGCGCAGGATCGCGCGCAGGCCCTTCGCGAACGTCATGCCGGCGCGCTCGTTCGTCTGCGTCTGCGTGATGCCGGGGATCTGGATCTCGACGGGGTCCTCGAGCGTGACGATGTTGCGCTCGGGGGTGACGATCTCGGACAGCGAGGCGTACAGCGTCGAGGTCTTGCCCGAGCCCGTCGGCCCGGTGATGAGCATGAGGCCCTGCGGCTCGCGCATCGAGGCGCGGATCTTCTCGAGGTGCTCGGCGTCCATGCCCATGGAGTCGAGGTGCTTGATCTGCTCGGCGCCCATGAGCAGGCGGATGACGACCTTCTCGCCGTGGATCGAGGGCATCGTCGAGATGCGGGTGTCGACCGAGCGGGAGTCGACGCTGATGCGCGCGCGGCCGTCCTGCGGGATGCGCCGCTCGGCGATGTCGAGGCCCGAGGTGATCTTGATGCGGCTGACGACGGCGGGCGCCGCGCGCCGCGGGACGGTCATGACGTCGCGCAGCATGCCGTCGATGCGGTAGCGGATGCGCAGCACGTCGCGCTGCGGCTCGATGTGGATGTCCGAGGCCCCGGCGCGTACGGCGTCAGAGAGCACCATGTTGACCAGGCGCACCGTCGGCGCGTCGTCGATGCTGCCGCTGATCTCCTGCGCGTCGTCCTGGTCGGGCGAGATGCCCTCCAGGACCGTGGCGACGTCGGCGTTGTCCTCGGACAGCGACCACGCGCGGTGCAGGTGCTCCTTGATCTGCGAGCTGGTCGCGACGAGGACCTCGAGGCGCGGCGCGTTGGTGTAGAGCCGCACGTCGTCGAGGGCGAGCACGTTGGTGGGGTCCGAGGTCGCGACGCGCAGACCGCCGTCGGAGAGCTTGTCGACGACGAACACGCCCGTACGCTCCGCGACCGCCCGCGGCAGGCTGCGGGCGACCTCGGGGCTGACGACGATGCCGCCGAGGTCGACGAGCTGGATCGCGAGGACGTCCGCGAGCGCCTGCGCGACCTGGCGCTCCGAGGCCAGGCCGAGCTCGCTGATGATCTCGCCGAGGCGGCGGCGCTCGCCGCTGGTGTCGCTGCGCTGCGCCTCGAGCGCGCGGTCGAGGTCGCCCTGGGTGAGGACGCCGGCCTCGATGAGCACGTCGCCGATCCGGCGGCGGGGGCCGGTCGCGTACGACGGGGTCGAGGGCGCGTAGCCGCCCTGGGCCGGGAGAGTCGCGCCCGTCCCCACCTGTCCGCCAGACGTCCTCATCACGCTGCTCCCATCGGCTGACCGGGGGGCCGACCTGAGCGTGCCGGGGTCAGCCGCCTAGCGGCCGATAGGTGCCGAGCGCGACGCTGACGGCGACGGCGGCCCCGACGAGCAGCATCGCGCCCCCCACCGCGGCGGCGTCGAGCGGCCCGAGCCGGGACCGGCGGGCCCGGCTGCGCGGGACGCCCGAGTCGAAGCCGCGCGCGTCCATGGCGAGCGCGAGCCGCGAGGCGTGGCGCACGGTGCCGACGAGCAGCGCGAAGGCCCGTCGCCCGAGCAGCTCGACCGCGCGGACCGGGCTGCGCCCGGCGTCGAGGCCGCGGGAGCGCTGGGCGAGGCCGAGCACCTGCCACTCCTCCTGCAGCAGCGGCAGCATGCGCAGCGCGGCCAGCACGGCGTACGCGGGGCGGGGCGGCACGCGCAGGTGCTGGACCAGCGCGTCGGCGAGCTCCGTCGGGTCGAGCGCGGTGAGCAGGAGCAGCCCGGGCAGGCCGACGGCGAGCACGCGCAGGGCGGTGGCGAGCCCTGCCAGCCCGTCGAGCCCGCCGCCCGGCGCGAGCAGCGCGTTGGAGAACCCGACGCCGACGGCGCCGAGGACCACGACGACCGCGCCCGGGACGAGAGGGCGCCACTCGCGGACGCGCACGAGGGCGAGCAGCAGCACCGCGCCGACGAGCACCGCGGGCGTGACCGGGTCGAGGGCCGCGAGCGCGCCGAGGCCGAGCACGAGGCAGGCTGACGCACCGGCGAGCGGGTTGAGCCTCACGGCAGCACCACCTCCCGCGCCCCGAGCGCCGCGACGAGGGCGCGGTCGTGGGTCACCGCGGCCACCGAGGTGCCCTCGCGCAGCAGCTCCTGGAGCAGGGCGACGAGCTCGGACCAGGTACGTGCGTCCTGCCCGAACGTCGGCTCGTCCAGCACGAGCACCGCGGGGTCGCGGGCGAGGACGGTGGCGACCGAGAGCCGGCGCTGCTCGCCGCCGGACAGCGTGTGCGGGTTGGCCCGCGCGAGGTGCGCGAGCCGCAGCCGCTCGAGCAGCTCGGCCACCCGCGCGGGGTCGGTCGTCGTCCCGCGTGGAGCCAGGGCGACCTCGTCCTCCACCGTGCCGGTGAGGAACTGCTGGGCGGGGCGCTGGAAGACGCTGCCGACGGTGCGAGCGAGCCGGGCGGCCCGCCAGCGGTGCAGCGGCTCCGGCTCCCCGGGGACGACCACGGGGCCGTACGCCGGGCGGAGCAGCCCGCCGAGCGCGCGCCCGAGCGTCGTCTTGCCGGCGCCGTTGCGGCCGGTCACGGCGACGGCCTCGCCCGCGCGCAGCTCGAGGTCGAGCGGGGCCGGGGTGTCGCGCTCGGCGCCGCGGTGCCGGTGGCCCACCCCGCGGGCCTCCAGCACGACGGCGCCCGGCGAGGGGACGAGCGGGGCGGGCACCGGCTCGTACCCCGGCACCCAGACGCCGTCCTCGGCCAGCGCGCGGCCGCGCTCGCCGGCGAGCACGGCGTCGGGCGGCCCGTCGGCCTCGACGCCGGTCGGCCCGAGCACGACCACCCGGTCGACGAGGTCGAGCCAGGGCCCGGGGCGGTGCTCGACGAGCAGGAGCGTGGCGCCGCTCTGCTCGAGCACGTCGCCGACGGCGCGGCGCACGTCGGCGACGCCCTCGGGGTCGAGGTTGGCGGTGGGCTCGTCGAGCAGGACCAGGCCCGGGCGCAGCGCGAGCAGCCCGGCGAGCCCGAGCCGCTGCGCCTCGCCGCCGGACAGCCCGGCGGTGGGGTGGTCGAGCGGGTGGCGGAAGCCGACGGCGTCGACGGCGGCGCGGACCCGCGGCCAGATCGCGTCGGGTGGCACGCCCCAGCTCTCCAGCCCGAAGGCGACGTCGTCGCCGGCCCGGGCGAGGACCAGCCCCGCCTGCGGGTCCTGCTGGAGCAGCCCGGCCCGGGCGCGGGCCGCGCGGGCCGACGTGCCGTCGAGCAGCAGCTCGCCCGCGCTCTCCTCCGCCGTGGCGGGGTCGAGCAGCCCGGCGACGCCCGCCAGCAGCGTGCTCTTGCCCGCACCGGAGCGCCCCACGACGAGGACGCGCTCACCGGCGCGGACGGCCAGGTCGACGTCGCGGACCGCCCACGCGCGGCGGCCGGCGTGCCGCCACCCCCACCCGCGGGCGCGGACCTCGACGGGCCGCAGCCCGGCGGCGGCGGGAGCGAGGCCGAGCTGCCCCACCGGCCTCAGACCAGCTCGCGCTCGCGCCCGGACGGGAACGCCGCGAGCGCGCCCGTCGGCGCCAGCGCGCGGACGAGCAGCCACGACACCCAGCCGGAGAGCACGGCGCCGGAGACCGCGACGATCGGGACGTAGGCCAGCTTCCATCCCGCGGACCAGTCGGCGTAGTAGCCGGCGATGTCGAGGACGGCCGCGGCGACACCGCCGAGGGCGCCGCTGAGCAGCGCGGTCGGGAGGTTCCAGCGGCGGTAGCCGAACGCGGCGAACGCGGCCTCGGCGGCGAGCCCCTGCAGGACGCCGTAGACGAGGACGAGCGCGCCGAACTGGTCGAGCAGGAGGTACTCCACGAGCGAGGCGACGAACTCCGCCAGCAGCGCCGCGCCCGGGCGCCGGACGACGAGCGGCACCAGGCTGCCCGCGAGGAACCACGCGCCGTAGAGCACCGCCTGCGCCGGCGGGAACCAGCCGAACGCCCCGCTCACCGCGTCCCACAGCGCGGACCAGCCGCGGAAGACGACGCCGCAGGCCACGGCGAGGGCCGCGGCGACGAGCATGTCGACCGTGCGCCAGCGCCCGACCGGGCGGGTGAGCACGCCGTGCACGGCGGCACCGACGAACGCCAGCGCCAGCACGGCGGTGACGAGCGCGGCCGTGCGGCTCGCGCCGTCGACCTCGTGGCGGGTCGCGACGTACGCGACGACGGCCAGCGCGACCGCGAGCAGACCGCCGAGGGCGAGCTCCGACGGGCTGGCCGAGCGCCGGGCGGCGCTGGTGGACGTACGGGTCGTGGCCATGGGCCGGGTCCCTCCTGCGTGGTGCGGACAGGAGGGGAGACGTGCACGGCGAAAGTGGACCGGCTCCCTGCGCCGGCATGACCCGGATCAGGTTGGAGGGTCTGTGGACCTGGTGCCCACACTCTCAGCGCTGCGGCGCTCCCCTGCGGTTGTGCACGCGAAGACTACCGGAGTGGTCATGTCGGTGCCCGCCCGGCCGATCCGGGGGACATGCGTGGGGGGAAGCGCACACCAGGTGCGCTGGACATGCGGCGCCTGACGGCCCGGAGCTTCGGTGGCTCCGCGCTCGTCGGGTGCGTCTCCATGCTGCTCTCCCTGCCCGACGTCGAGGGCGGCCAGGGGCTCGCGACCGCCTGCATCTCGGTGGTGGCCCTCCTCACCGGGATCGCGTTCTTCGTGCTGCCCTTCTCGCGGTGGCCCCGGGCCGCGGTGACGCCCGCGCTGCCGCTGTTCGCCGGGCTCGTCGCCTGGGCGAACGCCATCGCGCCCAACCCCTTCGACTCCGGCTTCTTCCTCGTCGCCCTCGCCGTCCTCGTCGGGATGGCGCTGCCCAGCGGGGGCTCGCTGCTCGTCGCCCCGCTGCTGTGCGTGGCGTTCTACCTCCCGGTCGCGCAGTGGGCGGACGCCGCCCAGACCACGGAGCTCCGGCGCGCGGTGCCCGACGTGCTCGTCGTGTGCGTCCTCGTCGGCGAGCTCGTCGCGTACCTCGTCACCAAGCTGACCCGCGCCGCAGCCGAGCTGCACGAGCACGACGAGCGCCGCTTCGCCGCCCTGGTCGAGAACTCCCCGGACATCACCATCATCGTCGGGCGGGACCGCCGGGTGCAGTACGCGAGCCGCGCCCTCGAGGAACTGCTCGGCGTCCCCGCCGACACGCTGCCGGGCGTGCTCTTCGACGAGCTGCTCGACTCCCGGCTCCACCCCGCCGACCGCGCCATCCCCGTCGGCTACCTCGGCCCCGGCGAGCACGACATCCGGGTGCGCGAGGCCGGCGGCGGCTGGCGCACGATCGAGTACGTCATCTCGCCCGGCCAGGACGGCTCGATCGTCGTCAGCGCCCGTGACGTCACCGAGCGCCGCCGGCTCGAGTCCGAGGTGCGCGAGCGCGCCCTGCACGACGGGCTGACCGGCCTGCCGAACCGCGCCCTGCTCGAGGAGCGGCTCGCCGGGCTCGACGCGGAGGGGGCGGCGTACGCGCTGGTCTACTGCGGCATCGACGGCTTCCGCACGATCAACGACCGGCTCGGCCGCGCCGGCGGCGACCTCGTGCTGCGCACCGTGGCCGGACGGCTCGCCGCCGTCGCCCCGGGGACGGGTTCCCCGGCCCACCTCGAGGGCGACGAGTTCGCCCTGCTGCTGCCCGGCGTCGCGCTGGAGGGCGCGGAGCAGGCGGCCTCCGACCTGCTGGCGGCGGTCGCCCGGCCGATCGAGCTGCCCGGCATCGGGCGCACGACGCTGACGGCCAGCCTCGGCATCGCGGGGACCTGGTCGGGCGGCCCGGACGCGGAGCGCGACGTCCTCGGCGACGCCGACATCGCGATGTACGACGCCAAGTCCGCCGGCGGAGGGGTGGCCCGGGTCTACGGCCCGTCGCTGCGCCAGGAGCTCATGGCGGACCTCGCGCTGCGCGAGGGGGTCGCGCTCGCCCTGCAGGAGGAGCAGCTGCGGCTGCACTTCCAGCCCATCGTCGACGTCGCGACCGGCGTGCCGCACGGCATGGAAGCGCTCATCCGCTGGCAGCACCCGGAGCGCGGGCTCGTCGGGCCGTTCGCCTTCCTCGAGACCGCCGAGGCGATGGGGCTCATGGGCGCGATCGACCGGTGGGTGCTGCGGACCGCCTGCTGCACGATGGCGCGGCTCTCCCGCACGGTCCCGGAGCTCGCCACCGCGTACGTCAGTGCCAACGTCTCACCCGCCCGGCTCGAGGAGGACGGCTTCGCCGGCGAGGTGCTGGCGGTCCTCGCCGAGAGCGGGCTGCCGCCCGAGCAGCTCGTGCTCGAGATCACCGAGAGCGCGGCGCTCGGCGTCGAGCGCGTGGTCGAGGCCGTCCGCCAGCTGCGCGCGATGGGGATCCGCTTCGCCGTCGACGACTTCGGGACGGGCTACTCGTCGCTGAGCTACCTGCAGCGCCTGGACTTCGACATCCTCAAGGTGGACAAGAGCTTCACCGACGAGGTCACCGAGCAGCAGGAGAGCGCGCACCTCGTCGAGGTCATCGCCCGACTGGCCGACTCCCTCGGGCTGCACACCGTCGTCGAGGGCGTCGAGACCGAGGTGCAGGCCGCCGCGCTGCGCCGCCTCGGCGTCGCCTCGGCGCAGGGCTACCTCTACGCCCGTCCGGTCGCCCCCGAGGAGCTGGCCCGCGTCCTGCCGGCCATCGCGGCCGCGCGCGTCTGAGCCCTACCGGTCGTCCGACGGGTCCTCGCCGTCGGCGGCCGGCAGGCGGTCGTCGAGCTCCTCGAGGATCGCGCGCAGCTCGCTGCGCAGGAAGTCGCGGGTCGCGACCTCGCCGAGCGAGATGCGGATCGCGGCGACCTCGCGGGTGAGGTACTCGGTGTCGGCGATGCCGCGCTCGCTGCGCGAGCGGTCCTGCTCGTAGGTCACCCGGTCGCGGTCGGCTTGCCGGTTCTGCGCGAGCAGGATCAGCGGCGCGGCGTACGACGCCTGCAGGGACAGGATGAGCGTGAGGAACTGGAGCGGGTACGCGTCGAAGCGCAGCCGGTCCGGCGCGAGGACGTTCCAGCCGATCCACACGCCGATGAACAGCGACATGTAGCCGATGAAGGTCCAGGTGCCGAGGAAGCGCGCGATCCGCTCCGACACCGCGCCGAACCGCTCGGGGTCGACGTTGGGGCGGCGTACGCGACCGGTCCGCTCCCGGGGGACGTCGAGCGCCGCGGCGGTGCGCCGCGGCTCACGCGCCACCGCTGACCTCGACCTCCGCTGCGGACTCGCGCCAGTCGTCGGGCAGGAGGTGGTCGAGGACGTCGTCGACGGTCACGGCGCCGAGCAGGTGGTCGCGCTCGTCGACCACGGCGATCGCGACGAGGTTGTAGGTCGCGAGGTGCTGGGTGACCGCCTTGAGGCTGGTCTGCGGCAGCAGTGGGGCGATGTCCTTGTCGACCACGCCGGACACCAGGCTCGAGGGGGGTTCGCGCAGCAGCCGCTGGATGTGGGCGGTGCCGAGGTACTTGCCCGTCGGCGTCTCGAGCGGCGCGCGGCAGACGTAGACCGCGGAGGCGAGGGCGGGGGAGAGCTCGGGGTTGCGGACCCGGGCGAGCGCCTCGGCGACGGTGGCGTCGGGCGGGAGGATGACCGGCTCGGTCGTCATCATGCCGCCGGCGGTGAGCTCGTCGTAGCTCAGCAGGCGGCGCACGTCGGCGGCCTCGTCGGGCTCCATCAGCGCGAGCAGCCGCTCCTGCTCGGCCTCGGGCAGCTCGCCGAGCAGGTCGGCGGCGTCGTCGGGGCCCATGGCCTCGAGCACGTCGGCGGCGCGGCGCTCCTCGAGCTGGCCGAGGATCTCGACCTGGTCGTCCTCGGGCAGCTCCTCGAGGACGTCGGCGAGCCGCTCGTCGTCGAGGGCGGCCGCGACCTCCGCGCGCCGCTTGGGGGAGAGGTCGTGCAGCACGCTGGCGAGGTCGGGCGCGCGCATCTCCTCGAACGTCGCGAGCAGGCTGGCCGCGCCCTGGTCCTGCTCGACCAGGGTGAAGCCCGTGACCGCGTCCCAGTCGACGGTCGCGGTCTCGCCCTTGCGGCGCAGCCCCTGGCGCAGGTCGCGCGAGAGCCCCTTCGCCGGGCGGCGCACGTGGACCTTCTGCACGACCCAGTCCTGGGTGCGCTTGGTCTGCTCGAGCGCGACGTCCTCGACGGTGACGGTGGCGCCGTCCTCGAGCAGCGTCACCTTCCGGTCGAGCATCTCGCCGAGCACCAGCGTCTCGGTGGGGCGCTGGCTGAACTTGCGCATGTTGAGCGTGCCGGTCGTGATGACCTGGCCCGGGTCGACCGCGGTGACGCGCGTCATCGGGAGGAACACCGGGCGGCGGCCGAGGACCTCGACGACGAGGCCGAGCACGCGCGGCCGCTTGCCCGCGCGCAGGGCGGCGACGACGTCGCGCACCTTGCCGACCTGGTCACCGGTCGGGTCGAAGACCCCTGTCCCCGCCAGGCGGGAGGCGAAGACCCGGGTGCTCGTCACGCTCGCAGGGTAGTCGACCCGACCCACGTCCCCACGGCGGTCGCGAGTGCCGGGAGCGGCACCGCGCCGGTGCCCAGCACCGCCCCGTGGAAGCCGCGGACGTCGTACGCCGCACCCAGCTCCTGCTCCGCGGCCGCACGCAGCCGGAGGATCTCGCGGTAGCCCGTGTAGTACGACAGGGCCTGCCCCGGCATGCCGAGGTAGCGGTTGATCTCGGACTCGAGGAACTGCTCGGGCAGCGGCACGTGCTCGACGAAGAAGGCCAGCGCCCGCCCGCGCGACCAGCCGAGCGCGTGCATGCCGGTGTCGACGACGAGGCGCGCCGCGCGGGTCATCCGCATCGCGAGCGCGCCCAGCCGGTCGAGGTCGCTGGTGTAGAGCCCCATGTCCTCGGCGAGGTGCTCGGCGTACAGCCCCCAGCCCTCGGTGTACGCCGTCACGTTGCTCTCCCGCTGCAGCGCGGGCAGGTCGAGCTGCAGCTGCGCGCGCGAGAGCTGGAGGTGGTGACCCGGCACCGCCTCGTGGTACGCGGTGGCCTCCAGGTCCCAGCCCGCCCCGGCGCCCGGCTTGAGCGCGTTGAAGAGGTACGCGCCCGGCCGCGAGCCGTCGGGGGACGGCGGGAAGTACATCGGGGGGAGCCCCGCGGCCGCGAGGTGCTCGGTCATCGGCTCGATCGTGCACGGGCCGGGAAGCGGCTCCGGGAACCACGCGGGCGCCGCGGCCTCGGCGCGACGCACGGCGGCGCTGGCCGCCGCCATGGCCTCTCCCGCGTCGCGCTGGGCGGACGCGCTGCGGGCGCCCGCGAGGACCTCGGGGAGCCCGACGGTGCCGAGCCGCGCGCCCAGCTCGACCATCCGGGCCGCCAGCTCCTCGACGGCGTCCTGCCCGGTGGCGTGGATCTCCGCGGCGTCGAGCGGCAGCGTCGTGTGGACGCGGACCAGCCGGGCGTAGTCCTCCTCGCCGCCCGGCAGGTGCACCAGGCCGCAGGCCTCATCGGCGCGCGAGAGCGGGCGCAGCTCGTCCGCGACGACGTCGCGGTAGCGCCCGAAGGCCGGCCGCACGACCGTGCGGGCCAGCTCGTGCACCTCGTCGCGCCAGGCGCTCGCGCCGTCCCACCCCTCGGGTGGAGCGACGGACGTGACCGGGTCGCCACCGGAGGACGGGTCGGAGGCGAGGTAGCCCCCGAGCTGGGCGAGCACGACATCGACCAGCGCGGCGACCGGGGTGCGTCCCTGGGCGGCGCCCTCGCGCAGCCGCTCGAGGCAGCCGTCGACGTACGACGGCAGGGCCCGCAGCCGGTCGAGGTAGTCCTCCGCGGCGGCGGGACCGGAGATGCCGGATTGCGAGGCCACGAGCAGCGCCGTCGCGGGGCCCGGGCCCATCGTCGACACCACGTGCTCCACGGTCGCGGCGTCGAGCGCGTCCACCGCCGAGGCGACCGCGTGGCGCGCCGTCGCGAGCGTCACCGCCTCGGGACCGGCGGCGGCGTCCAGCCCCTCCGCCGCGCGCGCGAGCTGCAGGAGCTCGTCGCGCTGGGCGTCCTGGGCGGCGCGGCGCACGTCCGGCACGTCAGCGTCGTGGCCCGGCGCGCCCATCATCGAGGCCTCGAACGGGTCGCCGGCGAGCAGCAGCGCGTGCACCTGGTCGGCGAGTGCGCGGGCCGTGCTCGTGCTGCTGGTGGGCTCGTCCGTGCTCACGGGGTGCGCCTCCTGCCGTCGGGACTCGGTCGGAGCCCAGCCTGCCACCCGTTCGTCCAGCACGCCCCGGACGCGGCGGTGGACCCGTCCGCCTGGAAGATCTTGCTGCTCTTCTCCATCGGCGACGACGGCGAACTACCTGGAGCAGAGGACCTCTTGTGCGTCCTCTGCCGTGGAGTCGGGTGTTGACCCCTGACGGGGGGCTGTCTACTGTGCAAGAACTTGCAGACGATGACGTGCTGCCGACCCAATGGAGGGTTCATGACCCGCAGACCGCTGGCGCTCGCCGCCGCCGCGGCCCTCGCCGCCGGACTGGCCGGACCGGTCCTCGCCACCACCAGCGCGGCACCGGCCGCCGCGTCCCCGCCCGCCGGGCAGGACGACACGATCGTCCACCTCTTCGAGTGGAGCTGGCGGTCCATCGCGAGCGAGTGCACGAGCACCCTCGGGCCCAAGGGCTACGGCGCCGTCCAGGTCTCCCCGCCGCAGGAGCACATCGTGCTGCCGGACAAGGGATACCCGTGGTGGCAGGACTACCAGCCCATCAGCTACAAGCTCGTCACCCGCCGCGGTGACCGCGCGGCCTTCGCGTCGATGGTGTCGACCTGCCACGCGGCAGGCGTGAAGGTCTACGTCGACGCCGTGCTCAACCACATGCAGGGCGCCGGGCAGTCGGGGACGGGCAGTGCGGGCAGCAGCTTCTCCGACGAGAACGACCCGGGCGTGCCGTACAGCTCGTCGGACTTCCACAGCCCGTGCGCGATCCAGAGCTGGACCGACCGCTCCCAGGTGCAGGGCTGCCAGCTGTCCAACCTCACCGACCTCAAGACCGAGTCGAGCTACGTGCGCGGCAAGGAGGACGGCTACCTCAACGACCTCATCTCGCTCGGGGTCGACGGCTTCCGCCTCGATGCGGCCAAGCACATCCCCGAGGCCGACATCTCCGCCATCGAGAGCGGGCTGAGCAAGCAGGTCTACGTCTATCAGGAGGTGATCGAGGGCGGGCAGGGCGAGATCAGCCCGACCGAGTACACCCCGACCGGAGACGTCACGGAGTTCCGCTACGGCGACACCGTCGGGAACGCCTTCCGTGGTGGCAACCTCTCGGGCCTGCAGGGCCTCCCCTCGCAGATGCTGCTCGCCTCGGACAAGGCGCAGGTGTTCATCGACAACCACGACACCGAGCGGAACGGGCGCACCAAGCTCAACTACACGAACGGCGACCGCTACTACCTCGCCGAGGGCTTCATGCTGGCCTACCCGTTCGGCACGCCGTCGGTCATGTCGGGCTACGCGTTCTCGAACCCCGACCAGGGCCCGCCCGCGACGAGCGACGGCACCACGACGGCGGCGGTGTGCGGCAGCGGGACCTGGACCTGCCAGCACCGAGACCCCCGGATCGCGGGCATGGTGGGCTTCCGCAACGCGACCCGAGGGGCAGCGGTCACCGACTGGTGGAGCAACGGCGGGTCGCAGATCGCCTTCGGGCGAGGCAGTTCGGGCTACGTCGTCTTCAACACCGACGGCTCGTCCCTGACGCGGACGTTCCAGACGAGCCTGCCCGCCGGGACGTACTGCGACCTCATGACGGGCCAGCTCTCCGGCAGCAGCTGCACCGGCGGCACCGTCACCGTCGCGTCCGGCGGGACGTTCACCGCGACCGTCGGCGCGAACCGCGACCTCGCCATCGACACCGCCCAGCGGGTGGGCACCACGACGTCCCCCACGCCGACGCCGACGCCCACCCCGACCTCGTCGACGGGCACCGTGCAGGCGACGTTCTCCGTCAATGCCACCACGACGTACGGCCAGGGCGTCTACGTCGTCGGTAGCATCCCTGCGCTCGGCTCGTGGGACCCGAGCAAGGCGGTCGCGCTGTCGAGCGCGGCGTACCCGGTCTGGCGCGGCTCGGTGACCCTGCCGGCGGGGACGCCCTTCCAGTACAAGTACGTCAAGAAGGACGCGAGTGGCACCGTGACCTGGGAGACGACGGGGAACCGGAGCGTGACCACTCCGGCATCGGGGAGCGTCGGCTTCAGCGACAGCTGGTCCACGACGACGAGCCCGACGCCGACGCCCTCGGCGAGCGCGACTGCCGGCGCCGTGAGCGCGACGTTCGCGGAGTACGCCACCACGACGTACGGGCAGGGCGTCTACGTCGTCGGCAGCATCCCGGCCCTGGGCTCGTGGGACCCGAGCAGGGCGGTGGCGCTGTCGAGCGCGGCGTACCCGACGTGGCGGGCGACGGTGACCCTGCCGGGCGGCACGTCGTTCGAGTACAAGTACGTCAAGAAGAACCCTGATGGCAGCGTCGTCTGGGAGAGCGGGTCGAACCGGACGCAGACCACGCCGGCCTCCGGGTCCGCGTCCTGGTCGGACAGCTGGAGGTAGCCGCCTGGCGGTCGCGGCGTTCGCGGCTGCGGTGCGGGGGTAGGTCCGGGGCCATGAGCCTCGACCAGCCCCGGTACGCAGCGCCCGAGCGCCGCGACCGCGTGCCCGTCCGCACCATCGCCGCGACGATCGGCATGGTGCTGCTGACCGTGCTCGCGCTGCTCGTCGTCCAGCGCATCGCGCGCACGCTGGTGTGGCTCGCGATCGCGCTGTTCTTCGCCGTCGCGCTCAGCCCACTGGTCGACCTGGTGCAGAACCGCCTGCGGTTGAAGCGCTCCTTGGCCACCCTGCTCGTCTACGTCGTCGGCCTCCTGCTGCTCGCGGGGCTCGTCACCGCGTTCGTCACGCCGTTGGTCAACCAGGTGGGGCAGCTGTCGAACGAGATCCCCAAGTACGTCCAGGACGCCCAGACGGGCCACGGGCCGTTCGGCAGCCTGCTCAAGCGCTACGACGTCGACCAGTACATCACCAAGAACCAGGACAAGATCCGGTCCGCGCTCGCGGGAGCGGGCGTGCCCGCGCTGCACTACGTCGCGGTCGCGGGTGAGGCCGTCATCGCCCTGGTCACGATCACGGTGCTGTCGTTCCTCATGGTCCTCGAGGGCCCGAAGCTCACCGAGGCCGCGGTCGCCCAGCTGCCCGACGACCGGCAGACGCGCGTCCGGCGCGTCGCCCACGACTGCGCGCGCACCGTCACGGGCTACATCACCGGCGCGCTGCTCATCGCCGTGATCTGCGGGGTGCTGACCTTCGCGGTCCTCTACTTCACCGGTGTGCCGTTCGCCGGCGTGGTGGCGCTCTTCGTCGCGGTGTGCGACCTCATCCCGCTGGTGGGCGCGACCCTCGGGGCGGTCGTCGCCGTGGTGGTCGCCCTGTTCGCGGGGGTCCAGGAGGCCATCATCGTGGCCGTGTGGTTCGTCATCTACCAGCAGCTGGAGAACCACCTGTTCCAGCCGGTCGTGCAGTCGCGCACGGTCAAGCTGAACCCGCTCGCGGTGCTGGTCAGCGTGCTCGTCGGCGTCGAGCTCGCCGGGATCCTCGGCGCGCTCGTCGCGATCCCCGTGGCGGGGATCATCCAGGTCATCATCCGCGACGTCTACGACGTGCGCCGCGGTCAGCCCAAGCAGCAGCCCACCGTCGGCGAGGAGCGCCGTCCGGTGGGCTGATGCTGGGTGGTGCTGGTGCTCGTGGTGCTGTGGTGTGGTTCAGGCAGCGGCCCGGCGCTGCACCGGGGAGCTGCGGCGGGCCAGCAGGGCCCGGATGTGCACGGGGTCGGAGACCACGTTCCCCGTCGCGCGGGGGTCCTTGCTCATGGTCGGCATCGCGGGTCCTCGTCGATCCGGGTGTCGTCAGGCCGCGCGGTGGCGGCCGCGGGGCGCGAGGAGGGCGAGGGTGCGCTCGGGGGTGTAGATCTGCAGGCCCGAGGGACGGTAGGTGCTGCTGTTCATGGGGTTCTCCTGAAGCGTTCCGGTGTGGATCTGGTGGGCTGCCGGCGCTCCGCCTGACACATGATGCTTCGGTGAGCGGCCGTCCCCCCGCGCAGGGCCGGGCGAGCGACATCGTGCGACCCACGCCGTACCGGGACCTTCGGCCCACCCTCGGCGGTGATCATGCACATCTTGGGCGGCCCTCGCGCCCGCCCGACATCCCCGTGATCATGCACATCGTGGGTGCGCGCCGCCCAACATCCTCGTGATCCTGCAGACCTGAGGCGCGGGCTCGCGGCACGTTCCTTGCCGTCTTCAGGAGAGGACGACGTACGGGCCACCCCCAAGATCTGCATGATCACGAGGAGGGGTCAGCGGCCCCACCGCCCCAAGATGTGCATGATCACGGGGGAGAGGTGGGTCAGTCCGTGGGCTCCACCGCGCCGGCGCCGGGGGCCACGTCCTCCTCCGGCGGCACCACACGGTCCTCCGTCGCCCCGCCCGTGGACCTGGCACCACCGGACAGGGTCTCCACGTCCGGGTCCTCGGACACGATGCGGTCCTCGAGGTCCTCGACGCGCACGCGGTCGTCGGGGGAGTCGGTCGGCTCGAACGGCGTGGTCGTCATGATCAGCGTCGTACCCCCGGCGCCCGGGTACAACGCGGGCATGGCGCAGAACATCACCCCCGGCCGCAGCGGCCGGCTGACCCTCCCCACCCCGCCCACCGGCCTGCCCGTCGGCAGCTTCGACACCTACGAGGCGGCGCAGCGCGCCGTCGACTACCTCTCCGACGAGAAGTTCCCCGTCGAGGGCGTGACCATCGTCGGCAGCGACCTGCAGCTCGTCGAGCGGGTCACCGGGCGGCTGACGTACGGCCGCTCGGCCGCCGCCGGCGCTGCGAGCGGTGCGTGGTTCGGTGCCCTGGTCGGGCTGCTGCTCGGGGTCTTCGCCTCGCACCAGGACAGCACGTTCGCGCTGCTGCTCTCCGGCATCCTGTACGGCGCGGTGTTCGGCGCCGTCTTCGGCCTGATCTCGTTCGCCGCGACCGGCGGGCGCCGCGACTTCACCTCCGCCACGCAGGTGGTGGCCAAGCGCTACGACGTGCTCTGCGACTCGCGCACGGCGGAGGAGGCACGCCAGCACCTGGCCCGGCTCAGCCTGCGGAGCTAGTCAGAGCCAGCCGTTGCGCTTGAACCCCCGCCAGAGGAAGGAGCAGACCACGGCGATGAGGCCGAGGGCGTACGGGTAGCCGTAGGTCCACTGCAGCTCCGGGATGTGCTTGAAGTTCATCCCGTAGATCCCCGCGATCATCGTGGGCACCGCCGCGATGGCGACCCACGCGGAGATCTTGCGCATGTCCTCGTTCTCGTGGATCTGCACCTGGGCGAAGGCCACCTGGAGGATCGACGTGAGCAGGTCGTCGTAGCCGCCGACCTGCTCACGCACCCGGGTGAGGTGGTCCTCCACGTCGCGGAAGTACTGCGTGAGGTCGCCGTGCCCCACGGCGTACCGGTCGACGAGCATCCGCATGGGCATCTCGAGCGGCGCGACCGCGCGGCGCAACTCGAGGACCTCGCGCTTGAGCTGGTAGATGCGCTCGATCTCCCGGGTCCGCTCCGGGGAAAGCACGGACTGCTCGATCTCGTCGACGTCGTCGTGCACCGCGTCGGTCACGGCGACGTAGTCGTCGACGATCCGGTCGGCGATGGCGTAGAGCACGGCCATCGGGCCGATCCGCACCAGCGCCTCGTCCTCCTCGACGCGGCGGCGCAGCCCCTTCAGTGAGCCGTGGTCCCCGTGGCGCACGGTGACGACGAAGTGCTCGCCGACGAAGACCATGACCTCGCCGGTCTCGACGATCTGGCTGGTCTCGGTGACGCTCTCGTGGGGGACGTAGTTGACCGTCTTGAACACGGCGAACAGCGAGCCCTCGTAGCGCTCGAGCTTGGGGCGCTGGTGCGCCTGCACCGCGTCCTCCACGGCCAGCGGGTGGAGCCCGAAGTCCTTGGCGATGGCGGTGAGCTCGTTCTCGCTCGGCTCGTGCAGCCCGATCCAGACGAAGCCGTCCTCCTCGCGGGCCCGGCGCAGGGCGTCCTCGTAGGACTCCTCGTCCTCGCGCCGCTTGCCGTCGCAGTAGACCCCGCAGTCGACGACGGCACCGCGACCGCGGTCGATGCGGGTCCGGGAGGCGTCGGGGGACCCGGCGGTGCGCAGCCGGGTGAGCGAGCCGAGCATCGTCCGCGACAGGGGCGGTCGCATCGTCATGGGCCCTCCCTCCGCCGCCGGCTGCCGTCCCCGACTCTAGGCGAGGCCCCACGGCCGCGGACGTGGAGTCGCTAGCGTCGCCCCATGGGAGTCGCCCCGCCCGGTCTGCCGCGCCTGCTCCTCGACCAGGCCGGGGCCTGCGCGGCCAACGGCTCACCGATGTACGCCGCCCTCCTCGAGCGCGCCGCGGCAGACTGCGCCGCCGGCGGGGTGGTCGCCGACCTGCTCGCGCCGTGGGCCGGTGCGGGCGTCGGTGATGCGGTGCCGCTCCGGTTCACCGGCGCCCTGCACCGCCTCGTGCTGGAGCGCCGGGCGCCCGAGCTCGCGCTGCACTACCCCTCGGTGGGCGGCAGTGCCGCCGACCCCGACGGCCTGTGGGACGCCGTACGACGCCTGCTCGCCGCCCGCGGTGACGAGGTCGCGCCCCTGCTCGACTCGGTCCCGCAGACCAACGAGGTCGGGCGGGCGGCCGCGCTGGCGGGCGTCCTGCGCCACCTCGCCGCGCGGGGCGAGCGCCGGGTCCGCCTGGTCGAGCTGGGGGCCAGTGCCGGGCTCAACCTGCTCGTCGACCGCTTCCGGGTGACTGGCGCGGGGCAGCCCTGGGGGCCCGAGGGCTCGCCCGTCGTGCTCGCCGACGCGTGGGCCGGGGACGCCCCGCCGGCCGGCCAGGTGGAGGTCGTGGACCGGCTCGGCGTCGACCTCGCCCCGGTCGACGCGACGAGCCCGCAGGGGCGGCTGCTGCTCACGGCGTACGTGTGGGCCGACCAGGTCACCCGCTTCGAGCGGCTGCGCGCTGCGCTGGAGCTCGCCCGGCGCGACCCGCCGCGCGTCGTGCGCGGCTCGGCAGCGGACCTGCTCGACGCGCTCGAGCCGGACGCCAGCGCGATCACCGTCGTCTGGCACAGCGTCTTCTGGCAGTACGTCGCGCCGGGCGAGCAGCAGCGCCTCCGCGAGCGGGTCGACGCGCTCCTGCGACGGGACGCGCTGCTCACGCCAGCCTCGAGACGGGAGCCAGCGACGCGGGCGCCGGGCGCCGGTTCGACGTCGTCCTGGAGCACGGCGGTCGGCGGACGGTGCTCGGCACCGCGCCCCCTCACGGCGTGCCCGTGACCTGGGCGGACGGCTGACCCAACCTCCCAAGGGGTCCCGCACGTCCTCCTGGTCATGAGGATCCCCCGCGCCCTGAGCGCGCTCGCCGCCCTCGTTGCCGTCCCGCTCCTCGCCGCCGCTGCCCCGCCGCCCGGCACCCCGTCGGGGCCGCCCCCGACGAGCCCGGCGACCGTCGTCAGCGAGGCGCAGGTCGTGGGGCCCGGCACCTCCCTGACGGGGTCCGCCACGGCGACGCTCACGGTCGGGGTGCACCTCACCAGCACCGCTCCGGTCAAGAGCACCCTGTCCGTCGGCAGCGACCACGCCATCCTCTGCCCCTGCGTGGTGATCCGCGCCGACCGGACGCTGGACCCGCTGAGCCCGCCGATCCGCGTCGTCACGCTCCACCTCGACCTCGGCACCGACCGCGACGGGCACTGGACCGGGACGACGAACGTTCTCGCCGCGGACGCGGGTCGCTGGCACATCGACGCGATCGGCGCGGGGGACCGGTACGCCCTGGACAGCGCCGGGTACCCCGCCCCGGCTCCCGCTGCCGCGGTCCTCGGGGGGACTCCGCCCTCTACCGTCGTCCATGGCGGGCAGTGGACGCGGGTGCAGGTGAGCGCCGTGCGCCCCGCCGGGACTCGGACCAGCGCCGGCCGACGGCAGTACGCCTACCGCATCACCGGGACGGCCACCACGGCGTACGGGACGCCCGCTGCCGGCGCCGTCCTCTACCTCTCGTCCGAGTGCCCGGGCCACCTCGGCCTGCCCTTCTGGCGTGCCCGGGCGAGGGCCGACGGCGGCTTCGGCGCGGTGGTCTGGTTCGTCCGGCCGCCCTCGAGCGTCTGCGCCGAGCTCGCGCCGAGCGCCTGGACCGGGGTGACGCCCGGCATGGTGGACGCCGTCCCGCTGCGACTCCCGCGCCCGACCCTCGCCGTCTCCGCGCACGTCGTGCGCCGCGGCGGCCGCGTCACCCTCACCTCGACGGGGTTCGCCTCGAGCGCGAAGCCGGTCCTGCAGCGCTGGGACGGCCGGGACTGGGTGGACGTGCGCACCGCCTCGCGCCGCGGGCGTGCGGTCATCGCCGTGACGACGCCGCCCAAGGGCACCTCCGCGTACCAGTTCACCTGGCGGGGCCGGACGACCCCGAGCGTGCTGCTCACCGCACGCTGAGCGGCCCTCGCGCGGACCTTGACGGGGGCGCGGGGGGCGAGGAACGTGAGGGGGCATGAGAGGCACGCCGACGTGCCCCCGCTGCGGCGGCACGGTCAAGCCCCCCGGGCTCTGGTCCAGCTCCTGGACCTGCGCCAGCCACGGCGAGGTGCTGCCCCAGCAGCCCGCCCACCGGCCCAGCGTCGAGGGTCTCGCCGACCTCGTCCAGCGCGCCCGCGTCCCCGTCTGGCTGCCCTGGCCGCTGCCGCACGGCTGGGTGCTGACCGGGTTCTCGTGCGTCGGTGACGAGCGCTCGGGCGCGCGGGCGGTGGTGCTCGCCCTCGGCGGCCCGGCCCCGCTCGGCGGCGCGGGCGAGCTGCTCGTCGTGGCGGAGGAGCCGGGCATCGGGCTCGCCGCCCGCTACGCCGGGCTGACCACGCCCGACCCGGGCCCGCTCGACGGCCCGCCGGCGGCGAAGGTCGACGTCGCCAGCCACCCGACGGCGCTGTGGTGCGTGGCAGGTGCGGGACCCTGCGCGGCGTACGCGGGGGAGGCCCTGGGGAACTGGCTCTGGCTGCTCAGCTGGCCGGAGCGCTCGGCGGCGCTCCTGCTCGAGGAGCTGCGGCTGGTCGACGCCCGCGAGCTCGGGCACGAGACCGACCTGGTGCCGACCGGCGCGCTCTCGCCGCGGCTGGCCGGGGCGCCGCTGCCGGTCTGACGCTGCCGGTCGGCGCGGGTCCCGTACGGCGCCCGGGCGCAGCCGTCCCGCTACGCTCGGCTCGCCATGCGGATCGACCTGCACACCCACTCCAGCGCCTCCGACGGCACCGACGCGCCCGGCACCGTCGTGCGCGACGCGGCCGCCGCGGGGCTCGACGTCGTGGCGCTCACCGACCACGACACCACCCACGGGTGGGACGAGGCGGCCGCGGCCCTGCCGCCGGGGCTCGCGCTGGTCCGCGGCGCCGAGATCTCCTGCCGCTTCAGCGACGTCAGCCTGCACCTGCTGGCGTACCTGTTCGACCCGGAGGACCCGGCGCTGGCCGCGGAGCTGTCCCGCGTACGCGACAGCCGGGTCCCCCGGGCGCAGGAGATGGTCTCCCGGCTGCGCGCGGCGGGCGTCGACGTCGGCTGGGACGACGTGCTGGAGCAGGTCGAGGACGGCGCCACCGTCGGGCGGCCGCACATCGCCGACGCGCTCGTGCACCGCGGCGTCGTGGAGGACCGCGGCGAGGCCTTCCGCGGGCTGCTGAACTCCCGCAGCGCCTACTACGTCCGGCACCACTCGCTCGACCCCATCGCGGCCATCCGCACGGTGCGCCGCGCAGGTGGGGTCCCCGTGCTCGCGCACCCCTTCGCCCGGCACCGGGGCAAGGTGCTCGACGACTCCGCCGTCACCGCGATGGTCGAGGCCGGGCTCGCGGGCCTCGAGGTCGACCACCGCGACCACTCCGCCGAGGACCGGGCCCGGCTGCTCCGCCTCGCGCGGGGGCTCGGGCTGCTCGTCACCGGGTCCAGCGACTACCACGGCAGCGGCAAGGAGAACCGGCTCGGCGAGCACACGACCGACCCCGCCGTGCTCGACGCGATCGTCGCGCAGGCCTCCGGCGTGCCCGTCCTGCAGGGCTGAGCATGGGCAGCGCCGACGCGAAGCTCTTCGGCGAGGTCGTCGTGACGCTGTTCGTCATCATGGACCCGCCCGGGACCATCCCGCTGTTCCTGTCGCTGACGGCCGGGCACACGGTCGCGGCGCGCACGCGCACGGCGTGGCAGGCGGCGTCGACGGCGCTGCTCGTCATCGCGGTGTTCGCGGTCTTCGGCGAGCAGCTGCTGCACTACCTCGGGATCACGCTGCCGGCCCTGCAGTGCGCCGGCGGGCTCCTCCTCCTGCTCGTCGCCCTCGAGCTGCTCACCGGGGACGAGAGCGAGCCGAAGGCCGGGCAGGGCACCAACGTCGCGCTCGTGCCGCTCGGCACGCCGCTGCTCGCCGGGCCGGGCGCCATCGTCGCCGTCATGGTCTTCGTCCGCCGCGTCGACACCTGGCACGGCGCGCTCGCCCTCGCCGGCGGCGTCCTCGCGGTGCACCTCGTGCTGTGGCTGGTGATGCGCTACAGCGTCGTCGTCATCCGGGTCATCCGGGACTCCGGCGTCCTGCTGGTGACCCGGATCTCCGGCCTGCTGCTCAGCGCGATCGCCGTGCAGATGGTGGCGAACGCCGTCCGCGCGTTCATCACCGGCTCGTCCTGACGGCCTCGCGCTCGGGCACGGCCGCGGGCGCCCGCGAGGTCACGCGGCGCAGCACCGCGAGGCCCACGGCGCCGCCCACCGCCGAGCAGCCGCCCGCGACCAGGACCTGCGCGGGCACCGGCAGCCCCGAGAGCCCCGCGGCCAGCAGCGCCCCGCCCGCGCCGGCCGTGGTGCGCAGCCCGGCGCTCAGCGTGAAGACCTGCGCGCGCACGGCCGGCGGCGAGAGGGTCTGGCGCGCCGTGAAGATGGCCCCCATGAACGGCCCGGTCGCGAAGCCGCCCAGCGCGAACAGCACGGCGACCGCGGCGACCGAAGCGGGGCTGCGGCCCACCACGGCGGCCGCGGCGGCGAAGCCCGCCCCGCTCGCCACCAGCGTGAGCATCGAGACGAGCGGCGCGCGCTCCGGCGGCTGGGGGCGCACGGTCCACGCGAGCGAGCCGAGCAGCGAGCCGGCCGCGGTGCACGTCATGAGCACCCCGGTCAGCCCGGTGCGGCCCGTCGACACGGCGACCCCGGCGGCCACCACCGGCAGGGCACCGAGCGTCACCATCTCCAGCGTGCTGGTGAAGGTCACCACCGCGAGCACGGGCTCCGCGACCACGGCGCGCAGGCCCGCCGACACGCTCGGCGGCTCCTCGTGCGCCGCCCGGACGTGCCGGCGGCCGGTCGGCAGCGCGGCGAGCACCAGGGCGCCGAGCGCCGCGCAGCCCGCCATCGCGTACGCGCCGACGCGCGCGTCGATGAGCGCGAGCGCCGCAGCCGCGGCCGGCCCGCCGATCGCGGCCGAGTTGTAGAGCAGGCTGTCGAGCCCGAAGGCGCGCGGCAGCTGCGCCTCCGGCACGAGGCCCGAGAGGTGGCTCGTGAGCGCGCCGGTCAGCGCGGGACCGCAGCAGCCGCCGGCGACGAGCACGGCGACGACGAGCACGTCGGGGGCGCGACCGAGCAGGGGCGCGGCGAGCGCGAGGCTCAGCCCGAAGCCGAGCGCCAGGGCCGCGATCGCGCGCTGGGGACGCCGGGAGCGGTCCGTCAGCACGCCGACCGCGGGTCCGGCGAGCACGTGCGGGACCATCAGCGCGGCGATGAGCACGCCCCCGAGGCCCGGGCCGCGCCCGCTGTCCACGGCGAGGGTGACGAGCGTGACGCGGGCGCCCTCGTCCGCCAGCCGGACGAGGACGGCTCCGGTGGCGTACTGGGCGAGGGTCGCAGCCCCCCTCACCGCGCGACCTGCGGGCAGGACCGCTCGGCGGCGCGCACGACGGTGGCGAGCACGTTGTCGTCGTACCCCGACGTGGTCCCCGCGTAGCCTCCCGGCTCCAGCGTCCCGGTGAACTGCAGCAGCGCCGCGCCGCTGAGGTCCGCGGGCAGCCGCAGACGGGCGCAGCTCGGCACGTCGAGCAGCACCGGCACGAGCACCGGGCGCGAGGACAGCTGGATCCCGAGCGCCGACTCCGCGCGCACGCGCACGCCGGGGAGGGCCCCGTGCACGCCGGTGAGCCGGGGGCGCAGGCCAGCCGACGGCGACTGGCCGCGCAGCGCGAGGACCAGCCGGTACGCGCCGCGCCCCACCTCCGCGCTGTGCACCACCGTGACCGAGACGAAGGCCGCGGAGAACGAGCGCGGCGCGCAGGACGGCGCCTGCAGGGAGTCCACGGTGACGAGGTAGTCGTCGACGGGCTGCAGGGTCCGGGTGCGGGTGCGACCGTCCGCGGTGCGCGCCGTGACGACGATCGGGCCGCCGGGCGTGGGCGAGCTGCCGGTCGTGCAGGGCGAGGGCAGCGCCGCCGACCCCGTCCACGAGGCGCCCGCCGGGATCCCGGGCGGTCCGCTCAGCGGCAGCCCCCCGATCGTGACGGAGACCCCGGACAGGGGCAGCGTGCCGGCGTTGCGCACCACCGCGTACACGCTGCCGGGGTCGCCCTCGCTCGCCGAGGCCCCCAGCACGACCACGTCGAAGACGGAGCGGGCGGCGGCGGCCTGCCGGGCGCGGTACTCCTGCCGCGCGTGCGACACCCCGCCCCACCCGCCCGCCGCGACCCCGACCGCCAGTGCCAGCAGCAGCGCGGCGGCACGACGGGGCGACGACGGCCGCGGCGCCGGGGGCGCGGGCCGGTCGTCGAGCAGCTCGACGGGGCCGACCGGGGAGTCGGGCTCGCCGTCGACGAGGTCCATGGGGGGAGCGTAGGACGGTCCTCGCGGGGCCGCTCAGCCAGTCGCGCTCACGTGAGGTCGATCTCGAACCACACGCACTTGCCGCTGTCGTCCTCGTCGAGGCCCCAGCGCGAGGCGAGCGCGTCGACCAGGCGGAGGCCGCGACCACCCAACCGCTCCTGCGACATGCTGCTGCTGGTGGGCAGGTGCAGCGCCGCCTCGCGGTCGGCGTCGTGGACCTCCACGTGGACGCGCCCGGCGGGCAACCCGATCCGCAGCTCCACCGGCGGCTCGCCGTGGAGGATCGCGTTGGTGACGAGCTCGCTCACCAGGAGCACGGCGCTGTCGGTGACGTCGCTGTCGACGCCCCTGGCGCGCAGGTGCGTGAGCATGGCCCGCCGCGCCTCCGCGACCTGGCGAGGGTCGGCCGAGAGGGGCGTGCGCAGGTCGACCGTGGCGCGGATGACCGGCCCTCCTCCCTGACGGCGGGGGGCCCGGACGACCCCTCCGCCCTCCTAGGTGCCCGGTCCTGCCGCCGTTTGCACCTCCTGCCCGGAGATCGCAACCGGAAGGGCGCTCAGGGCAGGAGGCCCCAGTGCCCGAGGAGCAGCTCGGCCGTCGCGGCCGGCGCCTCGTAGGCGGGGGAGTGGGCGGCGTCGGGCACCACGGCGTACGCCGCCCCGAGCCGGCGCGCCATGTCGGCCTGCTGCTCGGCGGGCCAGGCGTTGTCGTCGACGCCGTGCGCCACGAGCACGGGGACGTGGGCGTCCTGCAGCGCGCGCGCCAGCCCGTCGACGCCGTCGGCGTGCTCGAGCAGGGTGCGGGCGACGACGAGGTAGTGCTCCCGGTCGGTGCTGGTCCAGCGCCGCCGCAGGAAGTCCTCGACCTCGGGCGCCTGCTCGGGGCGCGGGTCGAGCTCGCGGCGCGCCTGCCAGGCGTGCTCGAGGTCGAGCCCGGGGAGCCGGTCCAGCAGGAGCCGCGCGTCCCGGCTGCGTCGGCCCTCGGGCAGTGCCGCGGGGCCGGAGCAGAGCAGGACCAGCGAGGCGAGCCGCTCGGGCACCGCCGCGGCCGCCGCCTGGGCGACGAGCCCGCCGAACGAGTGCCCCAGCAGGTGCGCCCGCCCGCCGAGGACGTCGAGCACCTCGACGACGTCGGCCGCCAGGCGCGGCACGGTGTACGCGTCGGGGGCGTCGTCGTGGTGCGACTCGTGCTGGCCGCGCTGGTCGACGGCGACCACGCGGACACCTGCGTCGGCGAGCAGCGGCAGCAGTGGGAGGAAGTCCTCCTTCGACCCCGTGAACCCGGGCACGAGCAGCGCGGTGGCGCGGGCGGCGCCCTCCGGCCGCGCGTCGAGGGCGGCGAGCCGGGCGCCGTCGGCGAGCGGCACGGACAGGTCGGTGACCCGCTCGCCCCGGCGGACGCTGCGCTGCTCCACTACTGCCTCACGCCCCGGGCGTCTGCTCCGCCTCCGCGGGCGCGCCCGCGACCGGCTGGCCGCTGCGGGTGCGCCGCCGGCTGCGCGAGCGGCTGCGGGGCGCGCGCTCCTCGGTGGCGGGAGCCGCCTCGGCCGCCGACCCCTCGGTGGACGCGCCGGAGCCGGAGGAGCCGGAGCCGCCGCGCCGGCGCCGGCTGCGGGAGCCGTCCCCCTCGGTGCCGCCGCCGCTGCTGCCGCCGGTCGTGCGCGGGCGGCGCTGCCCGGTCTCGCCGAGGTCCTCGACCTCCTCGGCGTCCAGCCCGGCGCGGGTCCGCTCGGCCCGCGGCAGGACGCCCTTGGCGTCGGCGGGGATGTCGAGCAGCGAGAGCAGGTGCTCGGAGGTGGAGTAGGTCTCGACCGGCGTGTAGAACGACAGCCCGAGCGCCTTGTTGATGACCTGCCAGCGGGTGATGTCCGCCCAGTCGACCAGCGTGATGGCCACGCCGGACGCGCCGGCCCGGCCGGTGCGGCCGATGCGGTGCAGGTAGGTCTTCTCGTCCTCGGGGCACTCGTGGTTGACCACGTGCGTGACGCCCTCGACGTCGATGCCGCGGGCCGCGACGTCGGTCGCGACGAGGATGTCGACCTTGCCGTTGCGGAACGCGCGGAGCGCCTGCTCGCGCTGGCCCTGGCCGAGGTCGCCGTGCACGGCAGCGGCCGCGAACCCGCGCTCGGTGAGGTCCTCCGCGACGCGGGCGGCGGTGCGCTTGGTGCGGCAGAAGACGATGACGAGGCCCCGGCCGCGGGCCTGCAGGACGCGGGCGAGCAGCTCGGGCTTGTCGAGCTGGTGGGCCTGGAAGACGTGCTGCTCGGTGTTGGCCACCGTCGCGTCGGCGTCGTCGGGGTTCGTCGCGTTCACGCGCACGGGCTGGGTGAGGTACTGCCGCGCCAGGGCGACGACCGCGCTCGGCATCGTCGCGGAGTAGAGCAGCGTCTGCCGGCCGTCGGGGATGCGCGAGAGGATCCGCTCGACGTCGGGCAGGAAGCCCAGGTCGAGCATCTCGTCGGCCTCGTCGAGCACGAGCATGCGGACGTGGCCGAGCTCGAGGGTCCCCTGCTTGGCCAGGTCGAGCAGGCGCCCGGGGGTGCCGACGACGACCTCGACGCCCTTGCGCAGCATCTCGACCTGCGGCTCGTACGCGCGGCCGCCGTAGACCTGCGCCACGCGCACGCCGCGCCGCCCGCCGGCCGCCTCGAGGTCCTTCGCGACCTGCACGGCGAGCTCGCGGGTCGGGACCACCACGAGGGCCTGCGGCTTGCCGGGGTCGGGGAGCTCCGCGAAGCCCTCGTCCTCGGGCGCGAGGACCTGCTGGACGATCGGGATGCCGAAGGCGAGCGTCTTGCCCGTCCCGGTCTTGGCCTGCCCGATGATGTCGTTGCCCGCGAGGGCGACGGGCAGGGTCATCTCCTGGATGGGGAAGGCGTCGACGATGCCGACGGCCTCGAGGGCGTCGGCGATCAGGGGGAGGACGCCGAGGTCGCGGAAGCTGGTCAGGGCGGGGAGCCTCTCGGACGCGCGGCGGGAGCCGCCGCGAGGGGGTGCCGGCGCGGGTGCGCGCACGGATCTCAGTCCCATCGTACGCGCAGGTGCGGTGCCGCTGGCCGCTCCGCCGCGGCCGGCTCCCCCGCGCGCCCGCCAGTTGATCAGGCTGCCCGATCCAGTGCTGCCCCGCTCCGAGCAGATGGGGCTCGGCTCGAGCGCATGTCGTCGCGCTGGAGCCCAGTTGATCTTCGTGAGCCTGGGCGCGGGGACTGGTCCCGCTGCGCTCGACGGTGAGCTCACTGCGCTCGCGCTCCGCCCAGTCGATCGGGGACCCCGATCAACTGGGGGTGGCATCGAGGAGATGTCCTCGTGCTGACCCCCAGTCGCTCGTGCCGGGCCCCGTTCGATCGGGGACCCCGATCGAACGGCACGACCGACGGGCAGGATCGACCGGGACGCGGAGCGGCGTACGAGCCCCGGCCGAGCGCGGTGCGCCGCAGGGCCGCGCCGCCGCACTAGGCTCCCCGCCGTGGAGCAGGACGACGCCCTCGCCGGGCGGGCCGACGACGCCGTCGAGCAGCGGTCTCACGACGCCCTCGACGGGCGTGCCGACGACGAGGGCTACCGGCGCGGGGTGACGGCGCTGCTCGGGCTGCTCGCGGTGGGCGAGCTGCTCGGCTTCGAGCGGCTGGCCGCCGACGCCGCGAGCGCGCCGACCCTCACCGACCGGGCCGCCCTGCAGGCGCTGGCCGCGCAGGAGCAGGCCCACTTCGCCCAGCTGCGCGCGCGGCTCGCGGAGATCGGCGGCGACATCGAGTCCGCGATGGGGGAGTTCCTCCCGGTCTTCGAGGAGTTCCACCGCCGTACCTCCCCGAGCGACTGGCTCGAGGGTCTCGTCAAGGCGTACGTCGGGGACGCGATCGCCCGCGACTTCCTCCGCGAGGTCAGCGTCGCGGTGGGTCCGTCCACCCGCGCGCTCGTGCTCGCCGCGCTCGAGGACGCGGGGCAGGCCGACTACGTCGTGCGCCGCGTGCGCGCCGCGATCGAGGCGGACCCGACCGTCGCCGGGCGGCTGGCGCTGTGGGGGCGTCGCCTGGTCGGCGAGGCGCTGAGCCAGGCGCAGCGCGTCGCGGGGGAGCACGCCGAGCTCACCGACCTGCTCGTGGGGACGCCTGACCGGCCGGGCATGGACCTCGGGGAGCTCGGGGCGCTGTTCACCCGGCTCACCGAGGCGCACACCCGGCGCATGGCCGCGCTCGGCCTGTCGGCCTGAGCCGCGCTCGGCCTGTCGGCCTGAGCCGCGCTCGGCCCGACGTCCTGAGCAGCAGGGCGCCCCGGAGGGGCCCCGTCAGAGCGCGCCGAAGCCCACCCGGCGCACCTCGGGCTCGCCGATCTCGACGTACGCCAGCTTCTCGACCGGCACGACGACGCGGCGGCCCTTCTCGTCGGTGAGCGTGAGCACGCCGCCGTCGGCCAGCGCCTGCGACACGACCGAAGCCACCTCGTCGGCTCCCTGCGCGCTCTCGATCACGAGCTCGCGCGGCGCCTGCTGGACCCCGATCTTGACCTCCACGGCCGTCTCCTCCGTCGTCGCTGCTGGCCGCGGCGTCCCCGCGGCCGGTCCCGGCTGCACGCTACCCGGCGGCGCCCCCAGCGGCGCCCGCGGCGCGTTCGCCCGGAGCGGAGCGCTCCTCCGGCTCGCCATCGGCGGCGGGCAGGCGGCGCAGGCCGCGCCAGGCGACCGACGCGACCAGGCCGGCGGCGTCCTCGAGCGGCACCGGGCGCTCCTGCGTCAGCCACCAGCGGGCGGCGTGCTGCTGCAGGCCGACGAGCCCGGCCGCGAGCAGCCGGGCCTGCTGCTCGTCGAGGCCGGCGTCCGCGCGGATGAGCCCGCTCACCGCGTCGACGCAGACGTCGGTGACGCGCGCGAGGCGCTCGCGCACCTGCGGCTCGCTGGTGAGGTCGGACTCGAACACGAGGCGGAACGCCCCGGCCTCGTCGTCGGTGAAGCGGAAGTACGCCTCGGCCGTCGCGAGCGCCCGGTCCCGGTTGACCGTGGTGGACGCCAGGGCCTCCTGCACGGCCTCGGTCAGCGCGTCGCAGGCCTCGTCCAGCAGGGCGAGGTAGAGCTCGAGCTTGCCGGCGAAGTGCTGGTACAGCACGGGCTTGCTCACGCCCGAGCGCTCGGCGATCTCGTCCATGGACGCCGCGTGGTAGCCCTGCGCGACGAACACCTCGCGTGCGGCGGACAGCACCGTGCGGCGCCGCTGCCCGCGCGAGGGGCGGGGCGGGTCGGCGCTCAGCGGTAGTCGTCCTCGTCCAGCGGGACGGACTGGTGCTGCTCCACGACGTCGGCCGGGTCGGCCTCGTCGGGCAGCGCGCCGGGGTCGCTGGGCGCGCCGACCTGCTGGTCGGCCGGCTGCGCCTGCTCCAGGGCGTCGGCCGCGGGCAGGTCGTCGCCGGTGACGTCATCGGCGGGCGGGGTCGTGGGGTCGCTCACGGCTCTCCTCGGGCTCGGGGCGCGGGTCGGCGCGCCGGGGCACGTCCGTCGCTGCGATCTTCCCGCGAGCGGGCGTCCCATGCCAGGCGCCGTGCCGTCCCCGACGCCGCCCGGCCCCCCCCCAGCCGGACGGGCGGCGTCTCGGCCTCCGGGACGGGTGTCCGGCGTACGGCCGGTGCTGCGATGCTTGTCCCCGCTCCCTGCCGGGCGGTGCGTGCCCTCGGTACGTGCCACGGCCGACCGGACCGCCGGGGGGAATGCCGCGCCGCCGACCGCGGTTGCGGCGGGAAGACGGAAGGAGTCCTCGTGCCTTTGCCCCCGCTCGTCGAGCCCGCAGCCGAGCTGACGGTCGACGAGGTGCGCCGCTACTCGCGCCACCTCATCATCCCCGATGTCGGGATGGCCGGTCAGAAGCGGCTGAAGAACGCCAAGGTGCTCGTCGTGGGCGCCGGCGGCCTCGGCAGCCCCGCGCTGCTCTACCTCGCGGCGGCCGGCGTCGGCACGCTCGGCATCGTCGACTTCGACACGGTCGACGAGTCCAACCTGCAGCGCCAGGTCATCCACGGCCAGTCCGACATCGGCAAGCCGAAGGCGGTCTCCGCCAAGGAGTCCGTGGCCGAGGTCAACCCGTACGTGAACGTCGTGCTCCACGAGGAGCGCCTCGACGAGGACAACGTGCTGCGGATCTTCGAGCCGTACGACCTCATCCTCGACGGCACGGACAACTTCGCGACCCGCTACCTCGTCAACGACGCGGCGGTCCTCCTCGGCAAGCCCTACGTCTGGGGCTCGATCTACCGGTTCGAGGGCCAGGTCAGCGTCTTCTGGGACGAGCACGGGCCGAACTACCGCGACCTCTACCCCGAGCCCCCGCCCCCCGGGATGGTCCCGTCCTGCGCCGAGGGCGGCGTCCTCGGCGTGCTGTGCGCCTCGATCGGCTCGATCATGGTCACCGAGGCGATCAAGCTCATCACCGGGATCGGCGAGCCGCTCCTCGGCCGGCTCATGGTCTACGACGCACTCGAGATGTCCTACCGGACGCTCAAGCTGCGCAAGGACCCCAGCAGCCCGAAGATCACCGAGCTGCTCGGCGACTACGAGGCGTTCTGCGGTGCCGTGTCCGAGGAGGCCTCCGAGGCCGTCAAGGGCTCGACCATCGGGGTCCAGCAGCTCGAGCAGTGGCTCAAGGAGCGCACGGAGGGCGAGCGCGACTTCGTCCTCGTCGACGTCCGCGAGCCCAACGAGTGGGACATCAACCGGATCCCCGGCGCGGTGCTCATCCCCAAGGGGGAGTTCCTCAACGGCTCCGCCCTGGAGAAGCTCCCGCAGGACAAGCAGGTCGTGCTCCACTGCAAGACGGGCGTGCGCTCCGCCGAGGTGCTCGCGGTGCTCAAGGGCGCCGGCCTCGCCGACGCGGTGCACGTCGGTGGTGGCGTCTCCGCCTGGGTCAGCCAGATCGACCCGAGCCAGCCGGCGTACTAGACCGGAGCTCCACGAAGGGCCCGCGCGACTCCGGTCGCGCGGGCCCTCGCGCGTCTGCGCTAGCGTCCGCCGCGTGCAGCCCACGCCCTTCGCCGAGCGCGTGCTCGACCTCGTCGCGCTCGTCCCCGTCGGCTGCGTGACGACGTACGGCGACGTGGCCGAGCTGCTCGGCGAGGGCGGCCCCCGGGGCGTCGGGGCGGTCATGGCCCGCTGGGGCGGGGGAGTGCCGTGGTGGCGCGTCATCCGCGCGGACGGGACACCCCCGCCGCACAAGGCCGAGGAAGCGCTGCGGCTGCTGGGGTCCGAGGGCGTACGCGCCGCGGGAGGCCGGGTCGACCTCCGGCGGCACCGCTGGGACGGCGAGGCGCGGCAGGCCTAGGAGCCGCCGCGGGCCTCGCTGCTCCCTGGAGTCCCGGGGTGCGAGGGGCTCAGGGTCAGCGGCCCCAGAACTTCCACCACGGACGGCGCTCCTCGTCGTCGTCGACGTCCGCGACGACCGGCGGGCGCGCCTCGGGCGTGAGGATGTCGCCCGTCTCCGTGTCGTACGCGGTGACCCGCAGCGCCCGCGCCAGCTGCAGCACCGCCTCGACGGCCTCGCCGCTGTCGCCGGTGACGTACATCGAGACGTCGTGCACCTGCGGGGCCTTGCCCAGCAGCGCCTCGACCTGCCAGTCGGCGCCGGTGAGCCGGACCCACAGCGGGTCGCTGAGGTCGGCCTGCGGCAGCGCGGCGCGGACCCGGTCGCGCACCTCGTCGTGCGTCCCGATGGCCGGCGGCTGCCAGCCCTCGGGGATCTGCTCGACGTTGCGCGCGCCACCGGGTCCGCGCAGGGCGTAGATGTCCCAGGTCATGCCATGACCCTACGAGCAGGACGTCCCGCGCCCCCGTGCCGCCTCCACTACGGGGTGGGCATGCCGCCGGTGACCGCGAGGGTCTCGCCGGTGACGTAGCTCGATTCCTGGCTCGCGAGGAAGACGTACGGCGGGGCGAGCTCCGCGGGCTGCGCGGGGCGGCCGAGCGGGGTCTGCTCGCCGAACGACGGCAGCTTCTCCGGCGGCTGGCCACCGGCGACCTGCAGCGGCGTCCACACCGGGCCGGGAGCGACGACGTTGACGCGGATGCCCTTGGGGGCGAGCTGCTGCGCGAGGGCCTTCGAGAACGTGTTGATCGCGGCCTTCGTCGTCGCGTAGTCCACGAGGATCGGTGCGGGGGAGTACGCCTGGATCGAGGACGTGTTGATGATCGACGAGCCGGGCGTGAGGTGCGGGACGGCTGCCTTGACGAGCCAGAACAGCGCGTAGACGTTGGTCTTCAGCGTGTCGTCGAACTGCTCGTCGGAGATCTCGGTGATGTCCTCGTGGAACTGCTGCTTCCCGGCGACGTTGACGAGGACGTCGAGCCCGCCGAGCTCGCTCACGGCCTTCGCGACGAGGGCGCGGCAGTAGTCGCGGTCCTTGAGGTCGCCGGGGACGGTGACGGCCTTGCGGCCCGCCTTCTCCACCAGCTCGACGACCTGCTGGGCGTCCTCCTCCTCCTCGGGCAGGTAGGACAGGACCACGTCGGCGCCCTCCCGCGCGTACGCGATGGCGACGGCGCGCCCGATGCCGCTGTCGGCACCGGTGATGAGCGCCTTGCGCCCCTCGAGGCGGCCGGTGCCGCGGTAGGACTGCTCGCCGTGGTCGGGCTGCGGGTCCATGTCCTCCGCGAGGCCCGGACCGCCCTGCTGCTGCTTGTCGATGTCGGGGTCGGGGTACTGCGTCGTCGGGTCCTGGAACGTGTACTGGTCAGCCATGCTCCGAGCCTGCCCAGGGCGGAGATCGACATTCCGGCGCCTAACCGACGCCGCGGAACGTCCGCCGGTACGCCGAGGGCGTCGTCCCCACCTCCTTGCGGAAGTGCAGCCGCAGGTTGTCCGCACTGCCCAGCCCCGCCCGTCCCGCGACGAGCTCCAGCGGCAGGTCCGTCGTCTCGAGCAGGCGCCGGGCCAGTCCGACCCGCTGCACGAGCAGCCAGCGCAGCGGGGAGCACCCGGCCTCGGTCGACCAGCGGCGGGCGAGGGTGCGCGGGCTCACGTGCGCGTGCGCCGCGAGATCGGCGACCGTGAGCGGCTCGGCGAGGCGCTCCGCGGCCCAGGACCTGGTCGCTGCCAGCGAGTCTCCCGCCTCGGCCGGCAGCGGGGCGTCGAGGTACTGCGCCTGTCCGCCGTCACGGTGGGGCGCCACGACCACCCGGCGGGCGATGGAGGCCGCGACCTCGGCGCCGAGGTCCTGGCGGATCACGTGCAGGCAGAGGTCGAGGCCCGAGGCGACGCCGGCGGAGGTGAGGATCTGGCCCTCGTCGACGTAGAGCACACGCGGGTCCACGTCGACGAGCGGGTACTCCCGCGCCAGCGCCTCGGCGTGCATCCAGTGGGTGGTCGCCCGGCGCCCGTCGAGCAGCCCGGCGGCGGCCAGGGCGAAGGCGCCGGTGCAGATCGACATCACCCGAGCGCCGCGGCGGGCGCAGGACCGCAGCGCCCGCAGCACCTCCTCCGGCACCCCGTCCGGCGGCGCGTGGAAACCCGGCACGACGACGGTGTCGGCGCGTCGCAGGGCGCCGAGCCCGGCGGTGGCCACGACCGGGAAGCCGGCGGTCGTGCGCACCTGGCCGGCGCGTACGCCGCAGACGGTGACGACGTAGGGCAGCTCGTCGGTGTAGCTGAAGACGTGCGCCGGGATCGCGAGGTCGAGCGTGACGACCCTGTCGAGCGCGAGCACGGCGACGCGGTGTGGCGCCACGGCAGGAGCGTAGTGGCAGGATCCTCCCGAAGGATGGCTCTCCGGCCAATGGCGGTGCTCGCCACCAAGGGCCACGATCTCCTGCATGAGAGCAGAGATCCTGGTGTTCGACGGTTTCGAGGACCTCGACGTGTTCGGACCGCTCACGCCCCTGCGGCTCGGCGGGTGGGACGTAGTCCTGGTCGGGGTCGACGGGGCGGGCAGTGTCCGGTCCAGCGCCGGCGTCCGCATCGAGGCGGCGGAGCTGACCGCGCCCGACGTGCTCGTCGTGCCCGGCGGCGGCTGGCTCGACCGCGCGGAGCAGGGGGCGTGGACGCAGGCGCACCGGCCCGAGACGCAGGACCTGCTGCGGGCCAGCGCTTCCTCCGGCGTGGTGCTGGCGAGTGTCTGCACCGGCGCCCTGCTGCTCGCGGTCGCGGGCCTGCTCGACGGCCGGCCCGCGGTGACTAACGCGAGCGCCCTGGACGACCTCGCGGGCTACGGCGCGGGCGTCGTCGCGGACGCCCGGGTCGTCGACGACGGGGACCGCGTGACCGCGGGAGGGCTCACCGCCGGGCTCGACCTCGGGATCTGGTTCGTGGAGCGGTACTCCGGGCGCGAGCGCGCTGAGGCCGTGGCTCGCAGCATGGAGTACGTGCCGCAGGGCCGGGTCGCGGTGGTCCGCCGCCTCGAGCAGGCGGGGGGCGGTTCCTAGCCCGCTGCCAGGCCTCGCACAGCCTGCGCACAGGGACGGCCGTCACCGTCTGGCCCGTGATCCCGCTGCCGTACGCCGACGGGGCCCGCCGATGAAGCGGACCGTCCTCGTCCTGAACGTCGTGCTCGCCCTCCTGCTCGTGGGAGGAGGTGCAGGAGCGTGGCTGCTGGTGACCCACCCGGCTTCGGCGCAGCAGACGGCGACGACGCGTACGGCGACGGCCGTCCGCGGGACTGTGAGCCAGTCGGTCACCGCGAGCGGCAACGCCGAGCCCGTGCAGAGCGCCTCGTTGTCGTTCAGCAGCAGCGGCACCGTGACCTCGGTCCTGGTGAAGGTCGGCGACAAGGTCCGCAAGGGCCAGCAGCTGGCGACGATCAACACCACCACGGCGGACGCGGCGCTCGCGTCAGCCGAGGCGCAGCTCGCGTCGGCGCAGGCCGACCTGACGAGCAAGGAGGGCGGAGCCGACTCGACGACGGCGACGAAGGACGCCCTCGCGGTCGAGCAGGCGGAGCTCTCGGTCGCGAAGGCGACGACGGCGCTGGCCCAGGCCAAGGCCCAGCGGGCGCTGGATGCCAAGCAGCAGGCGGAGAACGTCGCCGCGGCGGTCAAGGCCGCAGCCGCCACGGCGACGAACGCGGCGGCGCGGCCGGCCGCGAGCGCGCCCGCCGGCGGCTCGTCCGGGTCGAGCGGGTCCTCCGGCTCGGGAGGGTCCAGCGGTTCCTCAGGCTCCAGCAGCGGCAGCGGTTCCTCGGGCTCGTCCGGATCGTCGGGCACGTCCTACGTCGACGCCGTGACCAAGGCCAAGCAGCAGCAGGCGCAGGTCGCGCTGTCTGACGCGAACTCCGTGGAGTACGCCCAGC
This sequence comes from Motilibacter rhizosphaerae, assembly GCF_004216915.1. Lineage (NCBI taxonomy): Bacteria > Bacillati > Actinomycetota > Actinomycetes > Motilibacterales > Motilibacteraceae > Motilibacter > Motilibacter rhizosphaerae. Next base: position 466,675 of record NZ_SGXD01000003.1, on the reverse strand, counting down.
AGTCGCTCGACGAGGCGCAGAACTCCCTCGCCCAGGCGAAGGCGACGCAGACCTCCGACGCGGCGGGCGGGAGCAGTGCTGACATCGCCCAGGCGAAGGCGTCGGTCGAGAGCGCGCAGCAGGCCGTGACCAACGCGCAGACCGCGCTCGCCGGGACCACCCTCACCGCGCCCTTCGCGGGCACGGTCACCGCGGTCAACGGCGCCGAGGGCGACACCGTCGGCAGCAGCGGCAGCGTGAGCGGCGGCAGCGGCTCAGGGTCCAGCGGCTCGGGGTCCAGCGGCTCGGGCGGCGCCGGCGGCGGCTCGACGTCGTCCAGCTCGTCCTCGGGCTCCTCGTCCAGCGCGTTCATCTCGCTGGTCGACGCCTCCGCCCTGCAGGTGACGGCGAACGTCGCCGAGGCCGACGCCGCGAAGGTCAAGGCCGGGCAGACCGCCAGCATCACGTTCTCCGCGACCGGCACCACCGTGTCCGGGTCCGTCAGCGAGGTCGCCGTGGTGGGCACGACGAGCAGCAACGTCGTGCAGTACCCCGTCACGGTCTCGATCGGCTCCGTACCCGCCGGGGCGAAGCCGGGCGCCTCGGTCAGCGTCACCATCACCACCGGCAGCGCACCGGACACGCTCTCGGTGCTGAGCAGCGCGGTCACCACTCGCGGGACGACGAGCACCGTGACGGTGGTCAAGGACGGCAAGCGCGTCGTGACCCCGGTGACCGTCGGCCTGGTCGGCAACACCTCCACGCAGATCCTCAGCGGGGTCAGCGCGGGAGACCAGCTCGCCGTGGCGACGACCACGACGTCGGGCGCGACCACCGGCGGTGGCAGCGGCTTCGGCGGCGGCGGGTTCGGCGCAGGCGGGTTCGGCGGCGGGCCGGGTGGACGGTGAGCGCCGCGCCGGTCATCGACCTCCGCGCCGTGATGAAGGTCTACGGCTCCGGTGACACCGAGGTGCGCGCAGTCGCGGGGGTGGACCTCGTCGCCGAGCGCGGGGAGTACCTCGCCATCATGGGCGCATCGGGCTCCGGCAAGTCGACGCTGATGAACATCCTCGGGTGCCTCGACGCGCCGACGAGGGGGCGCTACCTTCTCGACGGGTACGACGTCGGCCGCCTCACCGAGCGCCAGCTGTCCATCGTGCGCAACCGCAAGATCGGCTTCATCTTCCAGTCCTTCAACCTCATCCCGCGCACGTCCGCGCTGGCGAACGTCGAGCTCCCCCTCGCGTACGCCGGGGTGAAGCCGGCCGAGCGGCGGGAGCGCGCGCTGGCCGCGCTCGAGCGGGTCGGGCTCGGCGAGCGCGTGCACCACCTGCCCTCGGAGCTCTCCGGCGGCCAGCAGCAGCGCGTCGCGGTGGCGCGGGCGATCGTCACCGACCCGGTGATGCTGCTGGCCGACGAACCGACGGGCGCGCTGGACTCCCGCAGCACCGGCGAGGTCCTCGACCTGTTCGACGCGCTGCACGCCGCGGGCCGCACGCTCGTCGTCATCACGCACGAGGACGAGGTGGCCCAGCGGTCGCGTCGCGTCGTCCGCATGCGCGACGGGCTCGTCGCGTCGGACACGGCGTCCCTGCAGGCCGTCTCGTGAACCTCCGCGAGAGCCTGCGGTTCGCCCTGCGCGGCATCGCCGCGAACAAGCTGCGCTCGGCGCTCACGACCCTCGGCATCCTCATCGGCGTCGCGGCCGTCATCGTGCTCGTCGCCGTCGGCACCGGGTCGAGCAAGGCCGTCGCCGACCAGATCAACCGGCTCGGCTCGAACGTGCTGACGGTGACCGCCTCCCAGGGCGGCACGGGAGGACGCCGTGCCACGGGCGGGTTCGGCGGCTTCGCGCCCGGCGGCGCGGGGCGGGTCAGCTCGGGCAGCCAGACGCGGACGGCGGAGCTCACCCTCGACGACGCGCTCGCGCTCACCGACGAGGCCTCGGCGCCGGACATCCTGTCCGTGGCACCGGTCGTCTCTGTGTCGTCCGTGACCGCGACGTACGACGGGGCGACCCACAGCGTCGGCAGCTTCGTCGGCACCTCGCCGAGCTACCTCGCGATCGACGACGACAGCGTGCAGAAGGGGGCGCCGTTCAGCGAGGACGACTACGCCCAGCGTCGCCGAGTGGCCCTGCTCGGCACCGACGTGGCGACGGACCTGGTCGGTGGCAACGGGTTCGACGCCGTCGGCAAGACGATCCACCTCAACGGCGCGGAGTTCGAGGTCGTCGGCATCCTCACCGACAAGGGGACGACGGGGCCGGTGAGCGGCGACGACCGCATCGTCGCACCGCTGCCGGCGGTGCAGGACACCCTCGCGGGGTACGCGTCGCTGTCGAGCATCTCGGTGAAGGCGAGGTCCGCCGGGGCGGTGGGCAACGCCGAGGCGGAGGTGGCGGACATCCTCGACGGCCGGCACCACGTGACCGCCGCGACCGCGGACTACACGGTCCGCTCGTCCTCGTCGATCCTCTCGGCGGCGACGTCGAGCAACCGGACCTTCACCGTGCTCCTGGCCTCGGTGGCCGCGATCAGCCTGCTGGTGGGCGGGATTGGCGTCATGAACATCATGCTCGTCACCGTCACCGAGCGGACCCGCGAGATCGGCATCCGCAAGGCCATCGGGGCCAGGAAGGGCGACATCGTCGGGCAGTTCCTGCTGGAGGCGGTGCTGCTCTCGATCCTCGGCGGGCTCGCGGGGGTCGCGGTCGGCCTGCTGGGCTCGAGGTTCTCGATCGTCGGGGTGCACCCGGTGGTCGCGCCGTACTCCATCGCCCTGGCGTTCGGCGTCTCGGTGCTCGTCGGTCTGGTCTTCGGCCTCTACCCCGCCAACCGGGCCGCCTCGCTGCGGCCCATCGACGCGCTGCGCTACGAGTGAGGGACGGCATGGACAGGACAGGTGCGGAGACGGGCGACCTGCTCGGCAGGCACGCCGCGGACGAGGCGCACACGCAGGTGCTGCCGCCGGTGGAGGGCGCCGTCCCCGCGGACTACCTCTCCTCGGAGGACACCTCCACGGGCGCGAGGAGCGGGGACCTCGACGAGCTGCTCGCGAGCACCGCGGGGCCCGCCCTGCCGCGGACGACGCGGGTGCTGGGCGGCGCGGTGCTGGTCGTCCTGGTCTTCGTCGCGGGCGCGGCGCTCGAGCGCCACGAGCTGCGCTCCTCGGGGACGACGCCGGCGGCCGGGGCGCGTGCCGGGGGGCTCGGCGGTCTCGGTGCCGGCGGGTTCGGCGCTGGTGGGTACGGCGGGTTCCGCCAGCGGACCGGCACCGGCACCGGCCGGGGGAGCGGGGCGGAGGCCGGCGGTGCCGCCGGGGAGCTGCCGGGCGGCGCTCCGGCGGGCGCACCCGGTACGGGCGGTGCCGCCGGCTCCAGCGCCGCGGCGGGCCCCGCGGTCGTCGGCACCGTGGTCAAGGTCTCCGGGAGCACGGTCACCGTGCGCAACTTCGCCGGGAAGCTCGTCACCGTCCAGGTGCCGGCCGGCACGAGCGTGACTCGGACGACGACCACTCCGCTCCGCGCGCTGGAGGCCGGCTCGACCGTGTCCGTCAGCGGCACGGCCGGCACCGACGGCAGCGTCACGGCCAGCGCGTTGACCCAGAGCGCCGGATGACGGCCGCCGCCCACCGCCCCACTCCTCGCACACCACAGAGACGGAACCCCATGCTCTCCACCACCCGGGCCAGGTCGGTCCTCGCCGCCGGCGCCGTCGTCCTCGGCGGCAGCCTCGTCCTCACCGCCTGCGGCGGGTCGGGCGGCTCGAGCGGCTCGAGCGGCACGGCGTCGGCTGCCGCGCCTGCTCCTGCCGCGAGCGGCGCCCCGCGCTCCGGCGGCTTCCGGCAGGACCCGCAGATGGCCGCGGAGTTCACCAAGATCCGCCAGTGCCTGCAGGCGGCCGGCATCCCGGTGCCGACGCCGAGCGCCCGCCCGGGGTACACCCCTGGAGCGAGCCCGCGCCCCCGCTTCACCCCTGGAGCCACGCCGCGCCCGGGCTTCACGCCCGGTGCGCGCGGCGGGCGCCCCGGCGGCTTCGGCGGCGGCGGCCTGGGGCGCATCACCCAGGACCCCCAGGCCCAGGCCGCGATCAAGGCGTGCGGCCTGACCCTCCCGACCTTCGCCCCTCGGCCGGCGGCGTCCGGGGCCGCGGGCGGCTGAGGCGCGGCCCCGGGAGTCGCCCGCCCGCGCAGCGGCTCGGCGGGGGCGTGGCTGTCAGTGGCGTGTGGTGCCATGTCCCCGTCATGCCGAGCACGTCGCCAGCCCCCGCCCGAGCGCGCCGCGCCGCCGTCCCCGTGACGGCGGCGCAGGCCGCGCTGTTCGACCTCGCCCCGCCGCCGGGCTACGTCCTCGTCCCGGGCGCCACCGCCCCGTCCGCGCCCCCGGTCCTCGACGCCGCGCAGGCCGCCGTCGCCGCGCACCGCGACGGCCCGCTGCTCGTCCTCGCGGGGCCGGGGACCGGCAAGACGACGACGCTCGTCGAGTCGGTCGCGAGCCTGGTGGAGGACCCGGAGCGGCCGCTCGACCCCGCCTCCGTGCTCGTGCTCACCTTCAGCCGGCGTGCGGCCGACGAGCTGCGCTCGCGCACCACCGCCCGGCTCGGCCGTCCGACCGGTGCGCCCGTCGCGTGGACCTTCCACTCCTTCGCGTACGCGCTGGTGCGCGCCCACGCGCCCGCCGAGGGCGAGCCGCTGCGCCTGCTCAGCGCCCCCGAGCAGGAGGTCGTCGTCGCCGAGCTGCTCCGCGGCTCGCAGGAGGGCGAGGGCTCCGTGCGCTGGCCGGACCGGCTGGCGGCGGCGCTGTCCACCCGCGGGATGGCCGACGAGGTGCGCGCCGTCCTCGCCCGGGCACGGGAGCTCGGCCTCGAGCCGCCGGACCTCCAGCGGGCGGCACGGGCGGCGGGTCGCGAGGACTGGGCGGCGGTGGCCGAGTTCCAGGCGGAGTACCTCGACGTCCTCGACTCCTCCCTGGCGGTGGACTACGCCGAGCTGGTGCACCGCGCCGGGCTGCTGGCCGAGCAGCCTGCGGTCCGGGCGGCCCTGCGCGAGCGCTACCGCGCGGTGCTGGTCGACGAGTACCAGGACACCGACCCCGCGCAGGAGCGGCTGCTCCGCGCCCTCGCGGGCGACGGCCGCCACCTCGTCGCGGTCGGCGACCCGGACCAGTCGATCTACGCCTTCCGCGGCGCGGACGTCAGCGGGATCCTCGAGTTCCCCACGCGGTTCCCCCAGCACGACGGCACCCCCGCCCCCGTGCGCACCCTGGCGGTCTCGCGGCGCGCGGGGGAGCGGCTGCTCGCGGCGAGCCGGTCGGTCGCCTCGCGGGTCCCCGTCCGGGCGCTCCCGCGCGACGCCGTGCGCGCGCACCGCGCGCTCGCGCCCGGCAGCGCCGAGCCGGGGGAGGTGCGGGTGCTCACGTTCCCGACGGCGGCCGCCGAGGCCGGGGCCGTCGCCGACCTGCTGCGCCGCGCGCACCTCGAGGACGGCACCCCGTGGGGCCGGATGGCCGTGCTCGTCCGCAGCGGCCCGCGCTCCGTGCCGCTGCTGCGCCGGGTGCTCGGCGCCGCAGGCGTGCCCGTCGAGGTCGCCGGCGACGAGCTCCCGCTCGCGCAGGAGCCCGCGGTCGCCCCGCTGCTGCTCGCCCTGCGGGTGGCGGCCGGGATGGGAGCCGACGGCGGCCGCGCCAGCACCGACCAGGTGCGCACGCTGCTGCTCTCGCCGCTCTGCTCGGCCGAGCCGGGCGCGCTGCGCTCGCTCGCCCGCGAGCTGCGGGCCCAGCAGCGGACCGCCGGGCTGGCCCCGGCCTCGTCCGACGAGCTGCTGCGGACCGCCGTCGAGCACCCGGAGGAGCTCGCCCTGCTCGAGGACCGCCTGGCCGCGCCCGTGCGGCGGCTGGGCCGGCTGCTCGAGCGCGCCCGGCAGTCGCTGGCGGACGGCGGCACCGGCGAGCAGGCGCTCTGGGCGCTGTGGAGCGGGACGGCCTGGGGACGCCGGCTGGAGCGCGCCGCGCGCGCCGGCGGACCGGCCGGGCGCAGCGCCGACCGCGACCTCGACGCGGTGTGCGCGCTGTTCGAGGCGGCGGCGCGGCTCGAGCAGCGCCCCGGTGTCCGCGGTGCCCGCCTGCTCCTCGAGGAGCTCGAGGCGCAGCGCATCCCCGGGGACACCCTCGCCGAGCGGGCCGTGCGAGGCGAGGCGGTCCGCGTGCTCACCGCCCACCGCTCCAAGGGGCTCGAGTGGGACGTCGTCGCCGTCGTCGGGGTGCAGGAGGGCTCCTGGCCCGACCTGCGCCGCCGCGGCTCGCTGCTCGAGCCCGACCGGCTCGGCGTCGACGGGCTGGTCGAGCCGCCCTCCCCGAGCGACCAGCTCGCCGAGGAGCGCCGGCTGCTGTACGTCGCGGTGACCCGCGCCCGCCGCCTGCTCGTCGTCACGGCGGTGGCCAGCGGCGACGACGACGGCGAGCGCCCCTCCCGCTTCCTCGAGGAGCTCGGGGTCCCGGTCGAGCCGCAGGGCCGTCGTGCCCGGCGCCCGCTCACCGCCGCCGGGCTCGTCGCGGAGCTGCGCCGCGTCGCCGTCGACCCGGACGAGCCCGAGGGGCTGCGCCGCGCGGCCCGCGCCCGGCTGGCGCGCCTCGCGGCCGCGACCGATGCCGCCGGGCTGCCCCTCGTCCCGGCCGCGCACCCGTCGCGCTGGTGGGGGCTCGTCGCCACCAGCGACCCGGGCCGTCCGCTGCTGGCCGAGGGGGCGCCGGTGGCGCTGTCCGGCTCCACGCTGCAGCGGCTGGGCGACTGCCCCCTGGCGTGGTTCCTCGAGCACGAGGCCGCCGCCGTCAGCGCGCGGACCACCGCGCTCGGGTTCGGCAGCATCGTCCACGTCCTCGCCGACGAGGTCGCCCGCGGCACGCTGCCGGCCGACCCCGCCGTGCTCGACGCGCGCATCGACGCGGTGTGGAGCGAGCTCGCCTTCGAGGCGCGCTGGCAGTCGGCGCAGCAGCGCGCCGAGGCGAGCGCCGCCGTCCGCCGCTTCCTCGACTGGCACGCCCTGACCGCGCAGCGGGGGCGCCGCCTGCTGGGCTCGGAGGAGCGGTTCGAGGTGCAGGTCGTCCTGCCCGACGGGCCGGTCCGGCTGCGCGGGAGCGCCGACCGGCTCGAGCTCGACGGCGACGGCCGCCTCCACGTCGTCGACTTCAAGACCGGCCGCTCGGCGCCGGGCCCCGGCGAGGTGGCGCGGCACCCGCAGCTCGGCGCGTACCAGCTGGCGGTCGAGCACGGCGCGTTCGCCGACCTCCCGGGTGCGCCGCCCGCGGGGTCGCCGCCGGGCGGGGCCGAGCTCGTCCACCTGCGCCTCGAGTCCGCGGGCTCGGTCAAGGTCCAGTCCCAGGCCCCGCTGCAGCCGGCGGACGACGGCGGTCCCAGCTGGGCCGAGGAGCTCGTCGCCGACGCCGCGGGCGCGGTGCGCGCCGAGCGGTTCGCCCCGACGCCGGGGGAGCAGTGCTCGCGGTGCTCGTTCCGCCGCGCCTGCCCCGCGCAGCCCGAGGGACGGCAGGTGGTCGAGTGAGCGCGCCGCTGCGCCGTCCCGAGCAGCTGCGCGACCTGCTCGGCGTGCCCTTCAGCGAGCCGCAGCTCGCGGCCGCCACCGCGCCCCTCGCGCCCGGCGTGGTCGTCGCCGGTGCGGGGAGCGGCAAGACCACCGTCATGGCCGCCCGGGTCGTCTGGCTCGTCGGCACGGGCGCGGTGCCCGCGGGCCGGGTGCTGGGCCTGACCTTCACCAACAAGGCCGCCGCCGAGCTCGACGCCCGGGTGCGCGCCGCGCTGGCGCGCGCCGGGCTGGCGCCCTCCCCGGTCCCCTCCGCTCCCCCCGCCGGCCGCACGAGCGGGACGTCCGAACGAGGCGAGGGCATCGAGGGCACGGACGAGCTGCCCCCGACCATCTCGACCTACCACGCCTTCGCCGGCGAGCTGGTGCGCGAGCACGGGCTGCGCCTCGGCGTCGAGCCCCGTGCGGCCCTGCTCGCCGACGCCACGCGCTTCCAGCTCGCCGAGCGCGTCGTGCGCCGTGCCCCCGGGCCGTTCCTGGCGCTGACCAAGCAGGTGGCCTCGCTCGTCACGGACCTGCTCGACCTCGACGGCGAGCTGGCCGAGCACCTCGTCGAGCTCGAGGAGCTGCGGGCCGAGGACCGCGCCCTCATCGCCGAGGTGGCCGCCGCACCCCGGCAGACCCGGAAGGTGCTGGGGCTGGCCGAGACCGCGCAGGCGCGGCTCGAGCTGTCCACGCTGGTCGAGGCCTACCGGGCGGAGAAGTCCGCCCGGGCGCTGCTCGACTTCGGCGACCAGCTCTCGCTCGCCGCGCGGCTGGCCGAGGGGCACCCCGAGGTGGGCGAGGCGCTGCGCGAGCGCTACGCCGTGGTGCTCCTCGACGAGTACCAGGACACCTCCGTCGCGCAGCGGCGCATGCTCACCGGCGCGTTCGGCGGCGGCCACCCCGTCACCGCGGTGGGCGACCCCTGCCAGGCGATCTACGGGTGGCGCGGCGCGTCGGTCGCCAACCTCGACGAGTTCCCCGAGCACTTCCCCGACCGCGACGGGCGGCCCGCGCCGCGCTACAGCCTCGTCGAGAACCGCCGCAGCGGCTCCCGGCTGCTCGAGCTCGCCAACTCCCTTGCGCGGTCGCTCCAGGTGCGCCACCAGGTGGAGCCGTTGCAGCCGTGCGCCGCGCGCCAGGGCCAGGGGACGGCGGTGGTGGCGCTGCACCGGACCTACGCCGAGGAGGTCGCCTGGTGCGCCGACCAGGTGCGCGCCGCCCTCGACGCGGGGACGCCGCCCGCGGAGGTGGCCGTCCTGGTCCGCGCCCGCAGCGACTTCGCCGCGCTGCACGCGGCGCTGGCCGAGCGCGACGTGCCCGTCGAGGTCGTGGGGCTCGGCGGGCTGCTGGCCCTGCCCGAGGTCGCCGACGTCGTCGCCCTGCTCGAGCTCGCGACCGAGCCGACGGCCAACGCCGCGCTCGTCCGCCTGCTCACCGGACCGCGCTGGCGGGTCGGCCCGCGCGACCTGGCGCTGCTCGGCCGACGGGCCCGCCAGCTGGTGCGGCCGGTCGCCGGCGGGCCCGACGAGGAGGCGAGCGGCACCGCTCGCGTGGACGCCGCGCTCGCCGAGGCCGTCTCCGGGGTCGACCCGGCCGACGTCGTCGCCCTGCTCGACGCGGTGGAGAGCCCGGGGGAGCAGGCGTACAGCCCGGAGGCGCGCGCCCGGTTCGCGGCCTTCGCGGCGGAGGTCGCCCAGGTGCGCCGCATCCTCGGGGAGCCGCTGCTCGAGGTGCTCACCGCGATCCCGGCGCTCACCGGGCTCGACGTCGAGCTCGCCGCGAGCCCCTCGGCGGTCGCCGCCGGGCGCGCGGAGTCGCTGTCGGCGTTCCTCGACGTCGCCGCGCGCTTCGTCGACCTCGACGGGGCGGCCTCGGCCACCGCGTTCCTCGCGTTCCTGCGCGCCGCCGACGAGTTCGACCGCGGGCTCGACACCACCGCCCCCAGCACCGCCGACGCCGTCAAGCTGCTGACCGCGCACAAGTCCAAGGGGCTCGAGTGGGAGGTCGTCGTCCTGCCCAGCCTGAGCAAGGACGTCTTCCCGGCCAAGCGCGGGCGGGCGCGCTGGACCAGCACCTCGAGCGTGCTCCCCACGCCGCTGCGCGGGGACGCCGCGACCCTGCCCGCGCTCGACGGGCTGACCGGGCCGGAGATCGACGCGTACGTCGCCGCGGAGCGCGAGGCCTCGCTCGTCGAGGAGCGCCGGCTGGGCTACGTCGCCCTGACCCGCGCGCGCAGCACGCTCATCGCCAGCGGCTCCTGGTGGGGCCCGACGCAGAAGCGGCCGCGCGGCCCGTCGCCGTACCTCGAGGAGGTGCGCGCGCACTGCCTCGCCGGCGGAGGGACGGTGGCCGCCTGGGCGGAGCCCCCGGAGGCGGACGAGGCCAACCCCCTGCGCGAGCAGGGGACGGGCGCCTGGACCTTCCCGGCCCCGCTCGAGCCCGCCGCCCTCGAGCGGCGGCGCAGCGCGGCCGGCGACGTCCTCGCGCTGCTCGCCGAGGGGGGAGCGGACGCAGCGGACGACGGGCTCGACCCGCGCGAGGCCGAGGTGGTCGCCGGGTGGGACCGCGACCTCGAGCTGCTCGTCACGGAGCTCGAGCGGCTGCGCACGCCGGTGCGGGAGGTCCCGCTGCCGGCGACGCTCTCGACGACGCAGCTGCTCCGGCTCGCGCAGGACCCGCAGGGGCTGGCCGCGGACCTCGTCCGGCCCGTACCCCGTCCGCCGGTGGCGGCCGCTCGGCGCGGCACCGCGTTCCACTCCTGGGTGGAGGCGCGCTTCGCCCAGCAGCCGCTGCTGGCGGCCGACGACCTGCCGGGCGCCGCCGACGAGGGGCTGGAGCTGGACGCTCCGCTCGAGGAGCTGCAGCGCGCGTTCCTCGCCACGCCGTACGCCGAGCGGGCGCCCCACGCCGTCGAGGCGCCGTTCGAGGTGGTGCTCGGCGGCCGCGTCGTGCGCGGGCGCATCGACGCCGTCTACCGCACGCCGGACGGCGACGAGGTCGTCGACTGGAAGACCGGCCGCGAGCCGGCGGACCCGCTGCAGCTGGCGGTCTACCGGCTCGCCTGGGCCGAGCTGCACGGGCTGGCACCCGAGGCCGTGACCGCGAGCTTCGTGCACGTCCGCACCGGCGAGGTCGAGCGGCCCGCGCGGCTGCCCGGGCGTGCGCAGCTGGAGCGGCTGCTCAGCCGTGCGACGGCGGGAGCGCCCGCACCAGCTCCACGCTGAGCGCCGCGTGGTCGCCCACGGGCAGCGCGTGCGAGCACGAGGAGGCCACGCGCCAGCCGCCGGCGCCGACCCGGTCGCCGAGCACGCCGTCGAGCGAGACGCGCGGCGCGGCGGCCGGCCAGCTCGCCTCCCGCGTCAGCCGCTGCCACCCGCTGGCCGCGGCGGCCAGCGAGGTCGGCAGGTTGAGGTCCCCGAGGAGCACGCGCGGCCCGGGCAGCTCCGCCCGGGCCCAGGCCACGACGCGGCGCAGCTGCCAGGCGTTCCACCCGGGCACGAACGACAGGTGCGCGGTGATGACGCTGAGCGGTCCGGCGGCAGTCTCGACCACGGCGGCGAGCGCCGCCCGCGGCTCGTCGGCGACCGGGACGACGACCGGGCGTCCCTTCGGCCCGGGCACGACGAGCGGCAGGCCGAGGGGCGCCCCCGGCAGACCGATCGAGGCCCAGCGCAGCACCGGCAGCCGGGAGACGAGGGCGACGCCGTACTCCGGGCCGACCGGGGCCACGGGCAGCGGCACCGCGGGCACCGGCAGCGGTGACCAGTCCTTGCGCCGACCCGGTGTGCCGCGCACCGTCGCCACGAAGCGCACGTCCGCGGCGCCGAGCACGTCGGCGGCCAGCCCGGCCTGGTCGACCCCGCCCGAGCGGGGCTGGTGCCGGTCGACCTCCTGCAGCGCCAGCACGTCGGCGTCGACCAGGCCGTACGCCGCCCGCAGCGCGTCAGCGTCAGGGGCGCCCGACCGCGGGGCCACGCCGTGCAGGAGGTTCGCGGTCGTCAGGCGCAGCCGGTCGCTCACCTGCCCAGCATCCCGGCAGCACGGCCGGCGGGCGACCCCAGCGCCAGCCCGGCTGAGGGGCGGCTAGCGCGGCAGCACGCGGATGCTGCCCGAGTTCGCGCTCACGTCGATGTGCCGCGACGACCGCGAGTCGGTCGGCACGGTCACGCGGGTGGAGCCCGAGTCGGCGGAGGCGCGCACCGCGTACGCCTCGCTGGCCGGCACCCGCAGCGTCACCGAGCCGGAGTCCGCGCTGACCTCGACGTCGGTCGGCGGGGCGTCCAGCGAGACCGACACCGAGCCGGAGTCGGCCGAGACCGCGACGGTCTGCGCGCGCGTGCTCTCGACGTGCACGGAGCCGGAGTCGGCGGAGAGATGGAGGTCTCCGATCACGTTGGTGACGTGCACGCTGCCGCTGTCGGCGGAGACGCGGACGTCGTTCCAGATGTGGTCGACCGTCACGCTCTCGCCGCTGACGCTCACGGCCGCGGTGCGCGGGACGCTCAGCACGAGCCGGCTGTCGGGGCCCCAGGAGGCGGCGAAGCTGCACGACGTGTGCACCTGCAGCGTGCCTCCGGCGTCGAGGTGCACGTCGTGGCGCGGGCGGCCGAAGGACCAGAAGTCGTGCCAGCGCAGCGAGGCTCGAGTCGGACCGCCGCCGTCCTCGTCACCGAGGCCGAGCACGGAGACCGAGCTGTTGCACAGCCCGCTCGCCGACACGTGCACGGTGCGGATCGTGCCCGATCCGCTCACCGTGCCGTAGCTCACCTCGTCGTGCCGGCCCATGACGCTCGCGAGACTGAAGGCGCCCCACCCGGTCGCGAGGACGGCGACGACCAGGCCCACGACCAGCAGGGGCTGCCGGGCGCGGTGCGGGGGCGCCGCGGGTGCGGGTGCCGGGGGGAGGGTCGTGCTCATGACGGCGTACCTCCACACGGGACGACGGCGGTGAGGACGGTCGGGCCTCCTGGCGGGCTCTCGACGGCGAGGGTCCCGTCGACGGCGGCGAGGCGCTGGGCGAGGCCGCGCAGGCCCGTACCCCCGTCGGCGGAGGCGCCGCCGCGGCCGTCGTCGCGCACCTCGACCTCCAGCCGGTCGCCCCGGCGCCGCACGGTCACGGCCGCGGTGCTCGCGCCGGCGTGCTTGGCGACGTTGGTGAGCGCCTCGACGACGGTGAAGTACGCCGCCCCCTCGACGTCCGCGGCCGGCCGCGGCTGCACGTCGACGTCGAGGACGACCGGCACGGGCAGCCGGGCGGCCACCGGTCCGAGAGCCGCCTCGAGGCCGCGGTCGGTGAGGATCGAGGGGTGGATCCCGCGGACGAGGTCGCGGATCTCGGCGAGCGCCTGCTTCGCCTCGTCGGAGGCCTGGGCGAGCAGCAACCGGGCGCGCTCGGGGTCGGAGTCGAGCTGGTGCTGGGCCCGGCCGAGCGACATCGCCAGCGAGACGAGCCGCTGCTGCGCCCCGTCGTGGAGGTCGCGCTCGATCCGCTGCCGCTCGAGGTCGGCGGCGGCGACGGCACCGGCGCGGGACTCCACGAGCGTGTCGACGCGGGCGACGAGCGCGGCCCGGTCGTCAGCGCCGAGCAGCCCCCGGGCGAGCCCGACGTCGACGAGGACGGCCAGGCGCACCGCGGGGACGACCAGGGCGAGCGCGACCAGCCCGAGCAGGGTCCACGCGGCGAGCAGCCAGCCGGAGTCGAGCAGGCCCACGCGGCTGCGGTCGAGCAGGGTCGACCAGCCGAGCACGCTGACGAGCGCGACCCCGGCACCGGCGAGCACGACGGGGAGCAGCGAGACGACCAGGGCCACCGGCAGCGCGCACAGGTGGTACGCCACCTGCTTCCACTGCGCCCGGCTGCGCAGCCGGGCACCGACCCGGGCGACGAGGCCGGGGGCGCGGGGGACCGGCCGCGCGGGGGCGGGGACGACCACGCCGAGCACGGCGGCGAGCCGGGCCCGCTGCGCCGCCGCGAGCCGGTCGCTGACGAGCAGCGTGAGGGCCAGGAGCGGCAGGCCGAGGAGGAACGCCGCGACCAGTCCCGCGGACACGCTGAGCATCACCACGACGACGATGAAGCCGACGAGCGCGACCCAGGGGTCGAGGGCGACGTGCGCGACGGCCGCGAGGAGCGGGGGGCGCTCGCGCGGAGCGGGCGCGGGCTCCGGGGCGGGTTCCGGGATCATGCTCCGAGGCTAGGGAGCCCGAGGTGCCTCCCACCATGAGGCGGGCAGCCGGGACCAGGGTGGGGTTTCCCCCACCCGGCGGCGGTGGAGGGCCGCCGGCAGCACTGGCCTAGTGTCGGGCGGGTGGACGAGGCGCAGGACGTACGGACCTTCATCGACAGCAACGCCGACCAGTGGCTGGCGGGGCTCCAGGAGTGGCTCCGCATCCCCAGCCAGTCCGGAGACCCTGCGCTCGCGGGCGAGGTGCGGCGCAGCGCGGAGTGGCTCGCCACGGCGCTGCGGGAGGCCGGCTTCCCGACCGTCGAGGTCTGGGAGACGCCCGGGCTCCCCGCGGTCTACGCCGAGTGGCCCGCCGACGACGCCGGCGCCCCGGTCGCCCTCGTCTACGGCCACCACGACGTGCAGCCCGTCGAGCCCCTCGAGCAGTGGACCGCACCGCCGTACGACCCGGTCGTCGTGGACGGCCGGCTGCTCGGGCGCGGCGCGGCCGACGACAAGGGCCAGGTCGCGATGCACCTGCTCGGGCTGCGGGCCCACCTCGCCGCCACGGGCCGCAGCGCCCCGGCCGCCACGGTCAAGGTGCTCGTCGAGGGCGAGGAGGAGTCCGGCTCGCCCCACTTCGTCGACCTGCTCCGGGCCCAGCGCGAGCGGCTGCGCTGCGACGTCGTCGTGGTGTCGGACACCGGGCTGTGGCGGGCGGACGTGCCCTCGACGGTGATCGGGCTGCGCGGACTCGTGTCCTGCCAGCTGGACCTCGTCGCCCGCGACGTCGACCTGCACTCCGGCAGCTTCGGCGGCGCGGTGCTCAACCCGGCGACCGCGCTCGCCCGCATGCTCGCCACGCTGCACGACGAGTCGGGCCACGTGGCCGTGCCCGGGTTCTACGACAGCGTGCTGGAGCCGGGCGAGGAGGAGCGGGCGATGACCGCCGCCCTGCCCTACGACGAGGCGCAGTGGCTGGCCGACGCGCACTCGACCGTGCCCGCCGGCGAGGCCGGGTGGTCGACGCTGGAGCGGGTGTGGGTGCGGCCCACGGCGGAGGTCAACGGCTACTGGGCCGGGCACACCGGCGCCGGCACGAAGACCATCATCCCGCGCGAGGCGCACGCGAAGCTGAGCTTCCGGCTCGTCGCCGCGCAGGAGCCCGACCAGGTGCGCGCCGCCGTCGAGGCGTGGGCGCACGCCGCCGCGCCGGCAGGAGCGACGGTCACGCTGACGTGGGAGGGCGACGGCGTACGCCCCTGTGCCACGCCGCTCGGAACCCCTGCGCTGCAGGCACTCCACCGGGCGATGGCCCGCGCGTGGGGTACGGACGTGCTCGTCACCCGCGAGGGCGGCTCCGGGCCGGAGGCCGACCTGCAGGACGTCCTCGAGGCGCCCCTCGTCTACCTCGGGGTGAGCCTGCCGGACTCGCGGGAGCACGCGCCGAACGAGAACGTCCCCGTCGAGATGCTGCTCAAGGGCGCGGAGTCCGCGGCGTACTTCTGGAGCGAGCTGGCGGCGCAGGCGTGACCGAGATCCTGCCCCCCGCCAAGGAGTTCCTCGACCTCCCGCTCTCCCGTGCGGCCCTCGACCGCTCGGCGCACCTGCGCACGCAGCCCGAGGAGCTGGAACGGCGGTGGGCCGACCCGCGTACCCGCGTGCTGCGGCTGCTCCCGAAGGGCCGCTTCCTCGTCGACGGCGACCCGCCCGCGCTCGTGCTCGTCGCACCGCGCGAGGAAGCCCTGCAGCGCAGCCTGTTCCTCGGGCTCGACGACGCAGACGTGGCGTACTACGCCCTGCTGCCGGACGATGCTGGCGCTGACGGCGCTGACGACGCTGACGACGAGCGCGCGGTCGGCCTGCGCGACGTCGGTGCGCTGCTCGGTGCCCGCGATGTCGGGCTGGCCGTCAACGCCGTCGCCCTCGCCAACTGGCACGCGACGCACACGCACTGCCCGCGCTGCGGCGCGCCGACGCGCGTCACCGACGGCGGCCACGTGCGCGTCTGCGAGGCCGACGGCACGCAGCACTACCCGCGGACGGACCCCGCCGTGATCATGGCGATCGTCGACGAGGCCGACCGCCTGCTGCTCGGGCGGCAGGCCTCCTGGCCCGAGGGGCGCTTCAGCACCCTGGCCGGGTTCGTCGAGCCGGGGGAGTCGCTGGAGCAGGCGGTCCGCCGCGAGGTGGCGGAGGAGGTCGGCGTGAGCGTCGGCGACGTCGTCTACCTCGCCAGCCAGGCCTGGCCCTTCCCGGCGAGCATCATGCTCGGCTTCGTCGGCCGGGCGCTCACGACCGAGCTGCACGCGGACCGGACCGAGATCGAGCAGGCCCGCTGGGTCACCCGCGAGGAGCTGGGGCGGGCCGTCGACGACGGCAGCCTGCTGCTCCCGCCGGGCGTCTCGATCGCCCGCAAGCTCATCGAGCACTGGTACGGCGCGACCCTCGACGCCGAGGTCGCCTGGCGCTGACCGGTTCGGCCTATCCAGCGGCAGGCGCGGACGCCCGAACCTCGGGCATGACCTCGTCTCCCGCGCGCCGTGCCCTGGCGCTCCTCGCCGTGCTGCCGGTCCTCGGCTTCGCCGGCTCGCCGGCCCTCGCCGCCACGAAGAAGGCCGACAAGCACGCCCCGGCCGCTGTCTCGTGCGGCGGGCAGCGGGCGACCCTCGTCGTGCCGGTCAAGGGCCCGGCCGTCGTGCGCGGGACCGCCCACCGCGACGTCATCGTCGTGCTGGGCGGCAGCCACACGGTGCTCGCCGGAGCGGGGGACGACCTGGTGTGCGGCGGTCCTGGCAAGGACGTGCTCCACGGCGGCCCCGGCAACGACGTGCTGCTCGGCAACGGCGGCGACGACACGCTGCTCGGCGAGGACGGCGACGACGTCCTGCTGGGCGGCGCGGGCAAGGACGCGTGCACCGGCGGCGGGGGGACCGACGTCGTCGACGGCGTGAAGGACCGCGCGGGCAAGGTGCGCGGCCCCTCGGCGCGACCCTCGGCCTCCGCCGGCAGTGACGACGGGACGGACGGCACCGGCGACGGGACGGACGACGGCACGGACGGCACCGACGACGGCACCGACGGCACCGACGACGGGGCGCTCCCCGGCGGCAGCGACGACGGGACCGTGACCGGCGGCAGCGACGACGGCACCGGCCTCGGCAGCGACGACGGGACCGACGACGGCGACGCGGGCCGGCGCGGCGGGAGGGACCCCCGCCCCGCGTCGAGCCTCGCACCGAGCCCGGCGCCCAGCCCCGTGTCGAGCGCCGTCACCGCACCCCCGGCTCCCGCCGCTCCCGTCTCCGGCCCGACGCCCTCCCCGTCCGACCGGCGAGGTGGCCGCCGCTAGCCTGCGCAGATGCGTCCCGACCTCGAGGCCCAGCTGCTCGCCCGCGCCGCCCGCTCGCAGGCGGAGGGGCGGCTGCCGTCCCTCGCCGCCGGCGTCGTGCAGGACGGTTCGCTGAGCTGGTGGTGCGGCCGCGGCTGCATCGACGGGACGCCCTCGGGCAGCGAGCCGGACGCCGACACGCAGTACCGCATCGGCTCCATCACCAAGACCTTCGTCGCCGTCCTCGTCATGCGGCTGCGCGAGGAGGGCCGGCTCGAGCTCGACGACCCGCTCGAGACCCATGTCCCCGGCACGCCGTTCGGGGACCGCTCCCTGGGCCAGCTGCTCGCGCACGCCGGTGGTCTCACGGCCGAGTCGCCGGGCGACTGGTGGGAGCGCACGCCCGGCGTGCCGTTCGACGAGCTGGCGCAGCGGCTCACCACCGAGCACGAGAAGCTCGCGACCGGCACCCGCTTCCACTACTCCAACCTCGGGTTCGGCCTGCTCGGCCGCGTCGTCGAGGTCGTGCGCGGCCGGCCGTGGCTCGACTGCGCGCGTGAGGAGGTGCTCGAGCCGCTCGGCATGGTGCGCACCACGCCGCGCCCGGAGGCGCCGGCGGCCCAGGGGTTCGCCGTCCACCCGTGGGCCGACGTGGTGCTGCCCGAGCCGGAGGAGGACGCCGTCGCGATGGGGCCGGCCGGCCAGCTCTGGTCGACGCTCACCGACCTCGCCAAGTACGCCGGCGTCTTCCTCGGCCGCGCCCCGCAGGTGCTCTCGCCCGAGACGGTCCGCGAGATGTCCGTGCCCGGCGTGGTCGACGCGCGGCCCTCGGGCTGGAGCGCGTACGGGCTGGGCCTGCAGGTGCACCAGCGCCCCGACGGCCGGCGGCTGACCGGTCACGGCGGGTCGATGCCCGGGTTCCTCGCGTCGTTCCTCGTCGACGCCGAGCAGCAGACGGCCTCGATCGTCATGGCGAACGCCACGAGCGGGCTCGACGGCACCATCGGTGCCGACCTGCTCGACCTGCTCAAGGAGCGCGAGCCGTACGTCGTCCCCGCCTGGCGGGCCGTCCCGGAGCAGCCGGGCGACCTGGAGATCGCCGGCCCGTGGTACTGGGGCGTGACGCCCCTCGCCGTCCGGCTGCGCGGCCTCGACGCCCTCGACCTCGTGCCGCTCGGCCCCGCGGGTCGCGGTGCCCGCTTCGTCCGGGT
Organism: Motilibacter rhizosphaerae; assembly: GCF_004216915.1. Classification (NCBI taxonomy): domain Bacteria; kingdom Bacillati; phylum Actinomycetota; class Actinomycetes; order Motilibacterales; family Motilibacteraceae; genus Motilibacter; species Motilibacter rhizosphaerae. The sequence goes on along the minus strand of NZ_SGXD01000003.1, from coordinate 448,412 downwards.
GGACGGGGCGTGGGTCGGGCTCGACGGCTACTACGCGGGCGAGACGCTGCGCGTGGTGCGGACGCCCGAGGGGGCGGTGTCGCACCTGGACCTCGCGACGTTCGTCCTCACCCGCGAGCCGTACGAGCCGGCCGCGGTCCAGCCCGGCGGTGTCGAGGCGCCGGGCTGGCGCCCGCTCTGCTGAGCGCAGCAGGCGGCGGCCCGGTCCTCAGCCTCCCAGCGGCAGGGTGGCGCGGACGTCGCCCAGGCCGCGCGCCAGCACCAGCTCCCCGCCGTCCGCGAGCCGGGACCAGCCGCCGGCCGCGGTGTCCCAGCGGCGCCACAGCCGCTCGTCGGTCGCGACGACGACGGCCGCGCTCTCGCCGGGGGCGAGCGCGACGGACGCCCAGCCGACGAGGCGGACCGGCTGGTCGTCCTCCGCGGGCCGCAGGTAGGCCTGCACCACCTCGCGCCCCGGACGGCTGCCCGTGTTGGTCACGTGGACGCGCACCCGCGGGCTGCCGCCGTCGGCGGCGAGCAGCTCGGCCCCGGACCACTCCCACGTCGTGTAGCCGAGCCCGTGGCCGAACCAGAAGGCCGGCTCGGGCGCCGCACCGGCCGCGTAGCCGCGGTAGCCGATGGCCGTGCCCTCGGCGTACTCCAGCTTCCCGTCGACCGGCGTGACGGACCAGGCGGGGGAGGCCCCGTCGGCGGCCGGGAAGCTCGTGACGAGGCGCCCGGCGGGCTCCTGGTCGCCGAGCAGCGCGGCGGCGACCGCGTGGCCGCCCTCCTGCCCCGGCAGGCCGGCCCAGAGAACCGCGTCGACCTCGCCGAGCCACGGCATGAGGACCGGGGTCGCCGCGTTGACGACGACCACGGTGCGCCGCGCCGCGGCCGCGACCGTGCGGACCAGCTCGTCCTGCGCCCCCGGCAGGGCCAGCGTGTCCTTGTCGACCGCCTCGGTCTCCTGCTCCTCGGTGAGGCCCACGACGACGACCGCGACCTCGGCGCCCCGAGCGGCGGCTGCCGCCTGCTCGAGCACCTCGGCCTGCGGGCGCGGCGCCGGGCGTGCGATGACCGCGAAGATCCCCGCGCCGCCGAGCGGGCGCTCGGGCGTGGGCTCCGCGAGTCGCGCGGTGGCGTCGAGGACGAGGCCGCCGTCGGTCTCGACGAGCGAGGTCGTGGCCGGCGGCCGCAGCATCTCCTCGCCGAAGCCGGTGCCGGCGACCCGCAGCTGGTGCGCCGAGCGGGCGTCGCCGACGGCGAGCTCCCAGTCGGCCTGGCCCATGACACCGACCTCGAGGCGCCCCGGCCCGGCGACGACGGCCTGGAAGCGGACCGCGGCGACGCGCTCGGGCAGGTCGTCGTCGAAGCCGACGGCGGTCACGGCGGGGGCGCCGGCGCGCTCCTCGAGCACCCGGCCGTCCGCGGCCAGCAGCGTCACGCGGACGCCGGGCTGCCCCGTCACCGGGTCCTGCACGAGCTCGGGGCGGGCGGGCACCGGGCGGGTGCGCACCTCGACGCCGTCCACGACCGTCAGCGCGTCGCCGAGCAGCGCGCCGAGGCCATCCGCGACGCTGACCTGGTACGGCGGGTTGACCTGCGCGGAGCCGCCGCCCATGTCGATGGTCTCGACGGCGTGGCGGCCGATGAGCGCCACGCGGGTGCCCGCGGCGAGCGGCAGCGTCCCGTCGGTGTTGGTGAGCACCGTCATGCCCGCGGCGGCGAGCCGGGTCAGCTGCTCGCGACGCTCGGGGCTGTCGGGCGCAGGGACGGACGGCCAGCTGCGCTCCTCGCCGAGCGCGCCGACGCGGCCGGCCAGGCGGAGCAGCCGCGCCAGCGCGTCGTCGACGCGGGCCTCGGGGACCTCGCCGCGGCGTACGGCGTCGACGAGGGCCTGCCCCCACGGGCCCAGCGGACCGGGCATGACGAGGTCGAGGCCGCCGTTGGCCGCGGGCGCCGCCGTCTTCGTCGCGAACCAGTCGGACATGACGAGCCCGTCCCAGCCCCACTCGCCCTTGAGGACCCCGTTGATCACGTGGTCCTGCTCGGTGGCCGCCACCCCGTTGACGTCGTTGTAGGCCGCCATCACCGTCCAGGCGCCGCCGTCGCTGACCGCGATCTCGAACGGCAGCAGGTAGAGCTCGCGCAGCGTCGCCTCGTCGACGACCGAGTCGACGGTGTTGCGCTCGGTCTCCGACTCGTTCGCGACGAGGTGCTTGAGGCAGGCGGCGACGCCAGAGCCCTGCATGCCCCGGACGTACGCCGCGGCGAGCCGCCCGCTGAGCAGCGGGTCCTCGGAGAACGCCTCGAAGAGGCGCCCGCCGAGCGGCGAGCGGTGCAGGTTGATGGTCGGGCCGAGCACGACGTGGATCTGCTGGGCGGCGGCCTCCTCGGCGAGCAGCCGGCCGACCTCGGCGAGCACGGCCTCGTCCCACGCGGAGGCGAGCAGGGTGGCGTTGGGGAACAGCGCGACGACCCGGCCGCCGGAGAACTTCAGTCCGCGCACGCCCGTCGGTCCGTCGGAGAAGCGCAGCTCGCCCAGCCCGAGCGCCGGCTCGGGGGCGAGCGTGAACGCCGTGGCCCCCGTCAGCAGCTCGACCTTGCGCTCCAGCGGGAGGCGCGCGGTGCTGGGGACGGACGGGCTCGGCGTGCTCGCCAACGGGACCTCCGAAGATCGACTGACACGAGTAACTTGCTCGTGCCAGTACGGTAGGTCGGATCCCTGCCCCTTGTCGAGCGGCAGGACGCGACGGGGGGAGCACGGGTGCCGCGGCGACCGACCAGCGCCGACGTCGCGCGCGAGGCCGGGGTGTCGCGCGCGACCGTCAGCTACGTCCTCAACGACACGCCCCACCAGTCCATCCCCGAGGTGACCCGCACCCGCGTGCGCGACGCCGCCGCGCGGCTGGGCTACGCCCCCTCGGTCGCGGCCCGGGTGCTGCGCCGCGGGCGCTCCGACGTCGTGCTGGCGCTGCTGCCGGACTGGCCCATCGGCCCGTCGGTCGGCACCATGCTCACCGAGCTCTCCGCGGCCCTCGCCGCCGACGGGCTCACGCTCGTCGCCCACCCGTACGACCGGGCGGGGCGGCCCGCGGCCGACATCGCCGGCGCGCTCGGCCCCGCGTGCGTGGTCGTGCTCGACGCCCTCGCCGAGGAGCAGGCCGACGCGCTGGAGGCCGCGGGCATCGCGCTCGTCCAGGGGCTGCTCAGCGGGCCCGGCGACGTGGAGCGCCGCGTCGGCCGCGCGCAGGTCGAGCACCTGCTCGAGCGCGGCGCGGCCCGGCTGGCCTACGCCTGGCCGGCCGACGTGCGCGTGACGGGGTTCGCCCGCGAGCGGCTGGCGGGGGTGCGCGCCGCGGCCGAGGAGGCGGGGACGGGCGGCGTCGACGTGCGCGAGGTGGCCCTCGACCCGGCCGCCGCGGCGACCGCGGTCGCGGCGTGGACCTCCGGGCGGGTGGGGGTCTGCGCGTACAACGACGAGGTGGCGCTCGCCGTGCTGGCCGGTCTGCGGGTGCACGGGGCGCGGGTGCCCGCGGGCGCCCTCGTCGTGGGCGTGGACGACGTGCCCGCGGCCGCCCTCGCGGTCCCGGCGCTGAGCACGGTGGCCGTCGACCTCGGCGCGCTCGCGGGGCACCTCGCCGATGCGGTCGCGGCGGCGCTCGGCGCGACCCGGACCGGCCCCACCGCCGCGGGCGAGCTGGTCCGGGTCGTGGCGCGCGCGACCTCGTGAGCGCGGCGGGTCAGACGCCCGCGAGGCGCGACTGCACGTCGCGCAGGCTCGGGTTGGTCAGCGCCGAGCCGTCCGGGAAGACGACCGTCGGGACGGTGCGGTTGCCGCCGTTGACCTGCTCGACGAGCTTCGCGGCCTCGGCGTCCTGCTCGATGTCGACCTCGGTGTAGGCGACGCCGGCGCGCTCCATGGCCGACTTGAGCCGGCGGCAGTAGCCGCACCACACGGTCGAGTACATGACGACGGACGCCATCCCGGCTCCTCCTGCTCCTCGTGCGGCGCTGCTCGCCGCCCGTCACTGCTGGAACCCCCCAGTCGGGCGGATCCTTCCCGCGACGGGCGCGGCTGTCCCCAGGGGGCGCCGTCGCGCGCGGCACTGTCGCCTGCGGCTGGGAGGATGGGGCCGTGACGGCAGCCGACGCGATCCTCGACGGGCTCGACCCGGAGCAGCGCCAGGTGGCCGAGGCGCTGCACGGGCCGCTGGTCGTCCTGGCCGGCGCCGGCACCGGCAAGACGCGGGCGATCACCTCCCGCATCGCGTACGCCGTGGCGAGCGGCACGTGGAGCCCGCAGTCGGTCCTCGCGGTCACCTTCACCTCGCGCGCGGCGGGGGAGATGCGGACCCGGCTGCGCGCGCTGGGTGCGGAGGGCGTGCAGGCGCGCACGTTCCACAGCGCGGCCCTGCGCCAGCTGCAGTTCTTCTGGCCCCGCGCGGTCGGCGGCGAGCTGCCGCAGCTCGCGCCCTACAAGGCCCCGCTGGTCGCGGAGGCGGCGGGCCGTCTCCGGCTGCCCACGGAGCGCACGGCCGTGCGGGACTACGCGGCCGAGGTCGAGTGGGCCAAGGTCACCCAGGTCCACCCCGACGACTACGCCGCGGCGGTGGCGCGGGCCGGGCGCACGCCGCCGGCCGGGCTCGACGCGGCGGCGACGACGCGGCTGCTCACGGCGTACGAGGAGGTGAAGCAGGCGCGCGGCGCGATCGACTTCGAGGACGTGCTCGTGCTGCTCGTGGGCCTGCTCGCCGAGGACCGGTCGGTGGCCGACACCGTGCGCCGGCAGTACTCCCGGTTCGTCGTCGACGAGTTCCAGGACGTCAGCCCGCTGCAGCACAGCCTGCTCGACCTGTGGCTCGGCGACCGGGAGGACCTCTGCGTCGTCGGGGACCCGAGCCAGACCATCTACTCGTTCACCGGCGCCACGCCGGACTACCTGCTGGGCTTCCGGCGCCGCTTCCCGTCGGCGACCGAGGTGCGCCTCGTCCGCGACTACCGCTCGACCCCGCAGGTCGTCGCCGTCGCCAACGGCCTGCTGGAGCGCGCACCCGGCCCGCGCGGCCAGCGACTCGAGCTCCTGGCGCAGCGCCCGTCGGGTCCGGCGGTGCGCTACCAGGAGCACGCCGACGAGGCGGCGGAGGCGGACTGGGTGGCCTCCGAGGCGAAGCGGCTCGTCGCAGCGGGCACCCCAGCGAGCCAGATCGCGGTGCTGTTCCGCACCAACGCGCAGAGCGAGGCCTACGAGCAGGCGCTCGCGGACGCGGGCATCCCCTACGTCCTGCGCGGCGGCGAGCGCTTCTTCGAGCGGCGCGAGGTGCGCGAGGCCCACCTGCTGCTGCGCGGCGCGGCCCGCTCCGGAAGCGGCGACGACCCGGCCGGCGAGGCGGCGCGCGCCGTCCTGTCGAGCACGGGATGGTCTGCCGAGGCGCCGTCCACGAGCGGAGCGGTGCGCGAGCGCTGGGAGTCGCTCGCGGCGCTGGTCCGGCTGGCCGACGAGCTGCCCGCGACCCGGCCCGGCGCCACGCTCAGCGACCTCGTGCTCGAGCTCGACGAGCGCGCCGCCGCCCAGCACGCCCCTGTGGTCGACGGCGTGACGCTCGCGTCGCTGCACGCGGCCAAGGGGCTCGAGTGGGACGCGGTCTTCCTCGTCGGCGTCGTCGAGGGGCTGCTGCCGATCTCGTTCGCCGAGACGCCGGAGGCCGTCGAGGAGGAGCGCCGGCTGCTCTACGTCGGCGTCACCCGGGCGCGCACCGCCCTGTCCCTGTCCTGGTCGCGCGCCCGCGGGCGCCGGCCCTCCCGCTTCCTCGACGGGCTCCGGCCCGCGGAGGCCGGGGCGGCGCGGGGACGTGCGGGAGCGAGGGGGGAGCGCCCTGCTCGGGGGAAGGCGCCGCTGCCGACCACCTGCCCGGGGTGCGGCCGTCCCCTCTCGACGCTCGCCGAGCGGCGGGTCGGGCGGTGCGACGACTGCCCGCCGGCGTACGACGAGGAGCTGTTCGAGCGGCTGCGCGCCTGGCGGCTCGAGCAGGCGCGCGAGCAGTCGGTGCCCGCATTCGTCGTCTTCACCGACGCGACGCTCGCGGCCCTCGCGGAGAAGCGCCCGCGCGACGAGCGTGCGCTCGCGGCCATCCCCGGCATCGGTGCGTCGAAGCTCGCGAAGTACGCCGCCGGCGTCCTCGAGGTCCTCACCGCGGAGTGAGGGTCAGCCGCGGGCGGCCGCCTCGAGAGCGCGGATGTCGAGCTTGCCCATCTGCATCATCGCCCGCATCACGGGGACGGCGACGGACTCGTCCGCGAGCAGCTCCGGCAGCCGTCGTGGCACGACCTGCCAGGAGAACCCCCACCTGTCCTTGAGCCAGCCGCAGGGTCCCTGCTCGCCGCCGTCGGACAGCGCCTCCCAGTAGTGGTCGACCTCGTCCTGGTCCGCGCACATCACCTGGACGGAGACGGCCTCGGTCGGGCGGTAGAGCGGACCGCCGTTGAGCCCGAGGAAGGGCCTGCCGTCCAAGGAGAACTCCACGGTCAGCACCGTGCCCGGCTCGCCCGGGCCGGCCTCGGTGTGGCGGTGCACGGCCGTCACCTCGGACCGCGGGAAGACCTCGACGTAGCGGCGCGCAGCCTCCTCGGCGGCCCCGTCGAACCACAGGCACACGACGGTCTCCGGCATGTCTCCTCCTCGCTGCTGCTGCGGGCGCGTCAGGGGTGGGACGACGCAGCGGAGCCGGACTCATCGTGGAGCGGCTGGCAGACCGCGGGATCTCGTTGCGGCTGCACGTGTCCTCCTCCTCGAGGACGACATTTCGCGGACGGGTGCTAAAAGGGCTTGCTCCTGCTCGAGCGCCCCCGCTACGGTCGTGATCGCCGCCGGAGGATCCGGCAGCGCGCCCGGGTCGACCGGGCCGGCCCCGCAGGAGGTGACGCGCCATGGAGACCATGACGTACGCGTCCGCTCCCGCCGCGCCGAAGATGCGCGCTGCCGTCACGATCCCCTGCTACGCCGCGGATGTCGCCGCTGCCGGGGTCGTCGCTGCCGACGTCATCGCCGTCGATGTCGTGAAGGCCGATCTCGTCGCTGCCGTCGCGCATGTCGATGAGAACGCCCTGGCGACGACGTCCTCCATGACGGGTGGCGTCGTCGGCTCGACGCCGGCAGTGGCAGCAGTGCCGGCAGCGGGCTGGGCCGGCACGACGGCCATCGCGAAGCAGGGCGTGAAGCAGGACAAGCGCCAGGCGCGCCGCCTCGGGCGCCACGGGTTCCAAGCTCGGAGACCTCCGGTCTGAGAAGACCAGAGCGTGCCTCCCAGGGCCGCGGAACCCGATCACCTCGGGCTCCGCGGCCCTTTCTGCATCTCCCCGACAGTCCAGATCTCCGAAGGAGGCACCGTGCAGCTCCTCGAGCTGTCCCTCACCATCGAGGACGTCGACGACGACATACCGTGTCGCGGCGACGACCCCGAGCTGTTCTTCGCCGAGTCCCCCTCGGACGTGGAGCTGGCCAAGGCCCTGTGCCGCACCTGCCCCGTCCGCGCCTCCTGCCTCGACGGCGCGTTGCTGCGCCAGGAGCCCTGGGGCGTCTGGGGCGGCGAGCTCTTCGTCCAGGGGGTCGTGGTCGCGCGCAAGCGCCCCCGCGGCCGCCCGCGCAAGACGGAGGTCGCGGCCTGATGCTCGACGCCGTCGCCCTCCTCTGCCGTGCGCAGGACCTGCCTGTGCCCGGCCCGGCGGACTCCGGTCCGCACCACGACCCGCTCCAGCGCGTACGTACCGCACCGGCCGACGCGCTGGCAGCTCCCGCACTCCCCAGAAGGCAGATCCCGATGCTCCTCCACGAAGCCCTGGCACTCGCGCAGTGTCGACCGACCAGCTCCCGACCGGCCCCGTCCACGCCGCACGACCGGCACCGGCGCGAGCTGCTCGCCCGGCGCCGGCTCGACCTCGCCCTCCGTCGCCTCGACCGGGCCTCGGGCGAGGTCACCCGGCTCCAGTCCCAGCTCGAGGCCAGCGTCTGACGCCGGACCTCCAGCGAGCGACGGCCGGAGGATCCCTGCAGCAGCAGGGGTCCTCCGGCCGTAACGAGCTGCGCCGCGCTGGCCTGCGCCGAGCGTCCGGCGCGCCTAGCGCCGGGCGCGCGCCTTGCGCGAGCCCAGCAGGGCCACCACCAGCACCACCAGACCGAGCAGGAGCAGGACGCCTGCCGTCATGCCCAGGAAGAGCACGACCCCCATGACCAGCACACCCCTTCCCCACTACGTCGTCCGTCGCATCCTCGCAGCAGCCCTGCTCGAGCGGCGGACCCAGGTCCCCGTCCGCGGGCTGCGCGGCTGACCCTGCCCGCACGACCCCTGCTCGACGGCCCGAGTCGCCGTCGCGGGCCGTCGAGCATCAGGCGGTCTTGCGGGCGCGCCGCCCCTCGGTGGCCGCGGGAGCGTCCTGGGACGCGGCGCCACCCGCGGTCGCCTTCCGGGCGGGCGCCTTCTTGGCGGGAGGCCGCTTCGCCGCCGCCTTCGTGGCAGGCGCGCCTGTCGCACCCTCCCCCGTGGTCGAGGCCTTCCGCGCGGGGGCCTTCTTCGCGGGGGCCTTCTTGGCGGGTGCCTCCTCCGCGGCAGCCTGCTCCGCCGCAGCCCTCCTCGCGGGTGCCTTCTTCGCGGGCGCCTCCTCCACTGCGGCCTTCTCCCCAGCGGCCTTCTTCCGAGCGGCCCTCTTCGGAGCGGCCTTCTTCGGAGCGGCTTCCGCCGGAGCCCGCTCCGGCGCCGCGGCCTCCCCTGCACCGGCGGCGGAGCCGGTGCCCTCGTCGCCGCGCCGCGACCGCGCCGCCTCCACGCTCGCGCGCAGCGCGGCCATGAGGTCGACGACCGTCCCGCCGGTGTCGGCCTGCTCCGCGGGCTCCTGGACCGCGCGCCCGGACACCTTCGCCTCGACGAGCTCCTCCAGCGCCACGCGGTAGTCGTCGCTGAACTGCTCGGGGTCGAAGTCGCCCGACAGCGTCTCGATGTAGGACTGCGCCATCGCGACCTCCTGGTCGCGCACCTCCACCGCCTCGTCGGGCGCGAAGGCCCCCGCGTCGCGCACCTCGTCGGGCCACAGCATCGTCTGCACGAGCAGCGCGCCGTCCTTCGGGCGCAGCACCGCCAGCGACTCGCGGTTGCGCAGGGCCACCTTGACGAGCGCCGCCCGGCCCGCGGCCTCGAGGGCGTCGCGGAGCAGGACGTAGGGCTTGGTGCCCGGCCCCTCGGCGGCGAGGAAGTACGGCTTCGACAGGTAGATGCCGTCGACCTGGTCGAGCGGCACGAACTCGAGCACGTCGATGACGCGCTTCGTCGGCAGCGGGAGGGCCCCGAGGTCGTCGTCGGTGAGCACGACCATCTCGCCGTCGGGCAGCTCGTAGCCCTTGACGATGTCGCGGTACGCGACCTCCTCGCCGTCCACCGAGCACACGCGCTTGTAGCGGATGCGCCCGCCGTCCGCGTCGTGCACCTGGCGGAACGAGATGCCCTTCTCCTCGGTGGCGGCGTAGAGCCGCACCGGGATCGACACCAGGCCGAAGGAGACGGTGCCCTTCCAGATCGCCTGCATGGGGGCAGTGTCCCCGATCGCGGGCAGCATGGGAACAGGCGCGCCGTCCCGGCGCCCACCAGCGGGGACGGAGGCGGCGTGGCGGGGACCAGGACGACGAGGACGACGAGGACGACCGTGGAGGTGGAGGGCCGCCAGCTCGTGCTCTCGAACCTCGACAAGGTGATGTACCCGGCGACGGGGTTCACCAAGGGCGAGGTCGTGGACTACTACGCGCGGGTGGCGCCGGTCATGCTGCCGCACCTCGCCGGCCGGGCGGCGACGCGCAAGAGGTACCCCGACGGCGTGGACGGCGGCGACTTCTTCGAGAAGAACGCGCCTCGCCACACCCCGGACTGGGTGCGGACGGCGACCCTCGACTCGCCGGGCAGCACCAAGGGCCGGAGCACCATCGACTACGTCGTCGTCGACGGGCTGCCGACGCTCGTGTGGCTCGCGAACCTCGCCGCCCTCGAGCTCCACGTGCCCCAGTGGCGGGTCGACGCGGACGGCGCGCCCGCGGGCGCTGACCTGCTCGTGCTCGACCTCGACCCCGGGGCCCCGGCGGACGTCGTGCAGTGCTGCCAGGTCGCGGTGCTGCTGCGCGACACCCTCGCCCGGCCGGAGTGGGGCGGGCTGGAGGCGTGGGTGAAGACGAGCGGCTCCAAGGGCCTCCAGGTCTACGTGCCCGTCGCCCCCGTGCCGTGGGAGCGCACGCACGCGTTCGCGCACGCCCTGGCCGAGCACCTCGAGCGCGTCGAGCACGAGCTGGTGGTGTCGCGCATGACGCGGTCGCTGCGCCCCGGCAAGGTGCTGCTCGACTGGAGCCAGAACAACGGGGCGAAGACCACGGTCGCGGCCTACAGCCTGCGCGCCCGGGAGCGGCCGACCGCCTCGACTCCGGTCACCTGGGACGAGGTCGCCGGCTGCCGCTCGGCGGAGCAGCTGCGCTTCACGGCGCCGGAGGTGCTCGACCGCGTCGAGCGGCACGGGGACCTCCTGGCGCCGGTCCTCACGCAGCACCAGCGGCTCCCCGAGCCGCCGACGGCCTGACCGGCTCCGCGTCCCGTACGTCCGGTGAGCCCGTCTCGTCCCGCACGCCCGGCACACCGGGGGCCCCGGCGTCCGGCGCCGGCACCACCGGGAGCACCGCGGGCGGCGGCTCCGGCCCGAGCGCGGCGTCGGCTCCGCACGGGCAGCAGGGGTGCGGGAGCCAGCGGCGCTCCCGCACCACCCCGACGGGCGGCGGGACCTCCAGCGTCACGACCGCGCCGGAGCCGTCGGGCGCGTGCGCGTCCTCCCCGTCGAGGTGCGCGAGCGCCCGCAGCGCGGCGAGGGCGGCGGCCGCGCTCAGCAGCGCGCCGTCAGCGGCCCGGGTGCGCGGACCGGCGGCGTGCAGCTGCGCGGCGACCCGCGGCCAGGCCGGGTCGCGGTCGGTGCGGTGCAGGTCGAGGCAGCGCAGGCAGGCCGTCGCCCCGGGGACCACGAGGGGACCGACGACCGGCGTGCCGTCGCGGACGCCGAGCAGCAGGTGCGGCGCCCCTCGGCGCACCAGCCGGTCGACGAGGGCGGGAGCGGGCGGGGCGTCCCCCGCGAGCACGGTCAGGTCGGGCGCGTCGCGCGCGAGCCGGCCCGGAGGAGCGCCGGCCCTCCGGCGGACCTGGCGCAGCCGTGCGGCGAGCTCGGGAGGGACGGGGGCCTCGCGCTGCAGCAGGTCCGCGGCGGCGAGCGCCCGCGGCCGGCCCTCGTCGCCGGGCCGGTAGCCGCCGGGCAGCAGGTCGGCGGGGGCGACGAGCGCGTCGTCCTCCACCTCCACGCGACCCACGCCCCCGGCGGCGAGCAGCCGGGCGACCGCCGCGCCGGCGCGCCCCGCCCCGAGCAGGAGCACCGAGCTGGCTGCGCGGCGCTGCAGCCGCTGCCGGCCGGACGGCGGAAGCGCCCAGGCGGCGACGTCGGGGGCCAGCCGGTCGCGCGAGGCGAGGGGGAGGCTGCGCAGCACGGCGCCCCCGGACGGGGAGGAGGCCAGGAGCCCGGCCTCCTCCAGCAGGTGGAGCAGCCGCGCCGACCGGGGCCCTGCCGACGGGTGCCCCAGCAGCTCGTCGTGCTCGACCGAGCCGTCGAGCCGCCCGAGCAGGTCGAGCTCGGCCGGGCCCAGCCCGCCGATGACGACCGCGCGCTCCGGGTCCACGCCGAGCTGCACCTCCGTGGCGGAGCGCCGGAGCACGACGACCGCCTCGGGCAGCCGCGGCCGCGCCTGCGCTGGTCCCATCCCGGCACCTCCTCGGCGCCGGGCTGGTCGGGACCGGCCCGTCCGGTCGCCCTCGGCGCTGGCCCAGCCTCGTCGCTCGGGCGGGGCGCGGCGAACGGCTGTCCACAGGCCGCGCTCAGGGCCGGTCGTCCACAGCTCCGGGTGACGGCCTGGACAGCAGGAGGGGCGGTCGCCGTACGGCGACCGCCCCTCCTGAGCGCCCCCGCGGAGGGGGCCGGGTCGTGCGTCAGGCCTTGCCGAGGATGCGGTTGAGCTTGGTGCCGCACACCGGGCAGGTGCCCTGCGCCATGCGGCGGCCGGACTCGCTCACCTTGACCTCGCCGGTGAACTCGCGCTTCTCCTTGCACTTCACGCAGTACGCGTCGCCGCTGTAGCTCTCGGCCATGGGGGACTCCTCGTCGTCGGGGGGCGGCCGTCGCGCGCCCCCGATGGGCTCCGGCCCGGCGGTCGCCGAGCGGGCGGTCAGGTTCGGCGTCACCCTACGACACCGCTCCACGGGCTCCGCGGAGCGGCGCGCCAGGCACTGCGCGGGCCGTGCGCGGCCCCTCCCCGCCGGGGCCGCGGGGGCCCGGCAGCAGGTGTCGCGCGGATCGTCCCGTCCTGTCCGCCCTGGCACGGTAGCGTCCCTCCATGAGGACGGCGCAGCGGGGCGCGGCCCGCGCCGAGCTGGAGCTGCAGCACGCCCTCGCGCTGCAGAGCGCCCCCGACGACGCTCCGGCGCCCGTCGCGGTGGCCCAGCCGCCCGAGCCCGCCGAGCCGCCGGAGCCCACCGAGCCGCCGGGTGCCGGCGGGCCGCCCCCCGCCGTCCGGGTCGAGGTCCGCCGCAGCTCCCGCCGGCGGCGGACGGTGTCGGCGTACCGCGACGGCGACGCCGTGGTCGTGCTGCTCCCCGCCGGCCTGCCGCCCGCGCAGGAGCAGCGGTGGGTCCGCACGATGCTCTCCCGCCTCGACGCCCAGGAGCAGCGGCGCCGGCCGGGCGACGGCGAGCTGGCCGCGCGCGCCGCCGACCTCTCCCGGCGCTACCTCGGCGGACGCGCCGTCCCGAGCAGCGTGCGCTGGGTCGACAACCAGGCCAACCGCTGGGGCTCGTGCACGCCGTCCGACGGGACCATCCGCATCTCGCGCCGGGTGCAGGGCCTGCCCACGTGGGTGCTGGACTACGTCCTGCTCCACGAGCTCGCCCACCTGCTCGAGCCGGGGCACGGGCCGGGGTTCTGGGCGCTGCTGGAGGCGTACCCGCGCACCGAGCGCGCCCGCGGCTTCCTCGAGGGCGTCGACTCGGCCGCCGGCACGGGGCCGGGCGCCTAGCCCCTCGGCTGCGGCAGCAGCAGCGCCGCGGCGACCAGCCGGCGCACGCTGTCGTCGGTCCCCTCCGGCAGGGCGTCCGGGGCGAACCAGCGCAGGTCGCTCGACTCCTCGCTGATGCGGGTCGTCGCGCCGCGGGGGGCGAGCACGGCGTACTGGACGTCGAGGTGGGCGACGCTGCTCCCCGGTCCCGCGCACGGCACGTGGTGGCGGTCCAGGCGGAGGGGCTGCGCGGGCTCCGGGAGCCCGTCGATGCCGGACTCCTCGCTCGCCTCGCGCAGCGCGGCGGCCGCCAGCGTGGCGTCACCCGGCTCGCAGTGCCCGCCCGTCTGCAGCCAGCGGCCGAGCCGGCGGTGCAGGGTCAGCAGGACGCGGCCGTCGGGGTCGACGACCAGCGCGCTGGCCGTCAGGTGGCCGGGGAGGCACGAGCGGGTCATCGCGTCGGGGTGGGCCGCCAGGTGCTCGAGGTACGCGGTGCGCAGCTCCTCCTGCCCGGCGTCCGGCGGCTCCCAGGTGCGCAGCACCCGCACCGCGTCGTCGTGCAGCGTCACGCCTGCGGCCCGTCGCCGTCCGGTCCGAGCAGCTCGTCGAGGTCGACCTCGACGCTGGAGGTGCTCGCGAACAGCTCCGGCTCGTCGAGGTCCGAGGTTCCCGGCATGAGGTCGGGCGCCGTCCAGAGCGCGTCGCGCCCGTCGGTGCCCCTCGCCCGGGCGACGAGCTCCCAGAGCCGGGCGGCGTCGCGCAGCCGCCGCGGGCGCAGCTCGAGGCCGACGAGGTTGGCGAACGTCTGCTCCGCCGGGCCACCGGTCGCGCGGCGCCGGCGCACCGCCTCGCGCAGGGCGGCAGCGTGCTTGAGGTGCGGCTCGGCGGCGGCGGCCGTGACCGTGTCGACCCAGCCCTCGACGAGCGCGAGCAGCGTCTCCAGGCGGGTGAGCGCCAGCTGCTGCTCCGGGGTCGGGTCCGGGGCGAACAGCCCGGAGCCGAGCGCCTCCTGCACCGCCGCCGGGTCGCTCGGGTCGAGCTGGGAGACCGCGCTCTCGATGGCCGCGGCGTCGATCGCGATCCCGCGGGCGTACGCCGTGACGTCGCCGAGCAGGCGCGGGCGCAGCCAGCCCGCGGCGGCGTACAGGCGCTGGTGGGCGGCCTCGCGCAGCGCGAGGAAGACGCGCACCTCCTCCTCGGGGACCTCCAGCCCGGCGCCGAAGGCGGCGACGCCGGAGGGGAGCAGCGCGCTGCGTCCCGTGCCGGCGAGCGGCAGCCCGACGTCGGTGGACCCGACGACCTCGCCGGCCAGCGCCCCGAGCGCCTGGCCGACCTGCGCGCCGAACATCGAGGCGCTCATCGCCTTGAGCATCGGGCCGAGCTGGCTCTGCAGCTGCTGGGCGAAGGTCTCCGGGGAGACGCCCGCCCCGAGCAGGCCCTCCATGCCGGGCGGGAGCCCCTCGGCGCCGGCACCGGAGAGCTGGTCGCGCAGCGCGGCGGTCATTGCCTCCTGGACCCGCTCGGCGACCGGCTCCGCCAGCTCGTGCCAGACCGGCAGCGTCCGCTCCACCCACTCAGCGCGGCTCCAGGCCTCGACCCGGCCGCCGGCGGCCGGCAGCGTGGTGGCGTCGTCGAGCCAGAGCTCGGCGAGGCGCAGGGCCTGCTCGACCAGGCTGCGGTCGCCGAAGGAGGGGGAGGGGTCACCGCCGGCCACGGCCTGGCGGGCCGTGTCGCGCGCGAGGTCCCAGTTGACCGGGCCGCCCTGCCACGACAGCAGGCGCCCGATCTGCGCGAACGCCTCCGCCATCTGGGAGGGGTCGCCGAAGGCCCCGAGCCCGAACGGGTCGCCCGATCCGCCGGAGCCCTCCCCGCCGCCGGTGCCCGGGCCGAAGCCGAAGGGGGTGCTCATGCCGCGCTCCTCGCCGTCGTCCCCGCGGTCGCGGCGGGGCGGGGCGCCGTCGTGCGCCGCACCCGGACCGTGTGGGGGAGGGCCGCGCAGGGCAGGATGGGGATCCTCATGGACCCCTCGAGCACCGCGGCGCGCGCCCTCATGCGCTTCACCGTATCCGCGCGCGCCGGCTCCCCGGCGGCCCGCGGGGGGTCGCGGTGACGCTGCCCCCGTCCGCTGAGCGTGGCGTTCGCGGACAGCGCACGCCCGGGCTGCGGGTCGCGGTCGCGGGGGCGGACGGCCCGGTCGGCGCTGCGGTGGTCGCCGCCCTGGCGCAGGACCCGGGCGTCGCCGAGGTCCTGGCCCTCGTCCCCGAGGACGCCTCCGAGCCCGGCGGTACGGGCCCCGACGCTGCCGCACCCGACGGGGCCGGGCTCGACGGTGCCGCCCCTGCCGGCTCGGGGTCCGAGGGCCCCGGCGCGCGGGTGCTCCCCGTCGACCTGCACGGCCCGGGCCTCGCGGCCGTGCTCGACGGCGTCGACGCCCTCGTCGCCCCGAGCCGCGCGGTGCAGCCCGTGCTCGCGGCGGCGACGGCGCTCACCGCCGCGGCGGCGGCCCGCGTGCCCCGCGTCGTCCTCGTGACGAGCGCGGAGGTCTACGGCGCGCTGCCGGACAACCCGGTCCCCCTCGACGAGGACGCCCCGCTGCGGGCGGCGCCCGGCGAAGGGCACCTGCGCGACCTGCTCGAGGTCGAGGCGATGGCGGCCCGCGCGCCGCTCGCGCACCCCGGTCTCGAGGTCGCCGTGCTCCGGCCCGCGACGCTCGTCGGACCAGGGCTCACGCCGGCGCTGGCCGGGCACTTCGCGGCCCCGCGCCTGCTCGTCGTCCGGGGCAGCGTGCCCCGCTGGCAGTTCTGCCACCTCGACGACCTGGCCACGGCCGCTGCGCTCGTGGTCACGTCGGGCCTCGCCGGACCGCTCCCCGTCGCGAGCCCCGGGTGGCTCGAGCAGGAGCAGGTCGAGGTGCTCTCCGGGCTGCGCCGCATCGAGCTGCCCCCGGCCCTCGCCTTCAGCACGGCCGAGCGGCTGCACCGGGTCGGCGTCGTCCCTGGTCCGGCGACGGACCTGGCCTACGTCGTGCACCCCTGGGTCGTGTCGCCGGCACGGCTGGAGGCGGCGGGCTGGGTGCCGGCGCACGACAACGTCGCGGCGTTCCGCGCCCTGCTCGACGCGCTCGACGCCGACGGGCGGCGCGGCCTCGGGCGCGACGCGACGCTCGCGTCCGCCGGTGCCGCGGTCGCCGTGGTCGGGACGGCCGCGCTCGTGCGCGCCGCCCGCCGGCGGAGGTCGGGGCGGTGAGCGCGGCCGGAGCCGTGCGCCTGGTCGACGTGCGCGAGAGCGCGCTCGACGTCGAGGAGGTGCGGGGCGCCGTCGCGGACGAGCAGGCCGGCGGTGTCGTGGTCTTCGTCGGTGCGGTCCGCGACGCGGACGGCGGGAAGGGCGTGCGCGGCCTGGCCTACACCGCCCACCCCTCCGCCGTCGACGCCCTGCGCGAGGTGGCCGAGGAGGTCGCGACGGGCGAGGTCGTGGCGGTGGCCGTCGTGCACCGCACCGGCGAGCTCGGGCTGGGCGACCTCGCGCTGGTCGCCGCCGTCTCCGCCGTCCACCGTGGCGAGGCCTTCGCCGCCTGCGAGCGCCTGGTCGACGAGCTCAAGCGCCGCGTCCCGATCTGGAAGCACCAGCGCTTCACCGACGGCACGGAGGAGTGGGTGGGCTCGCCGTAGCCGCCCGGTTGCAGCGCGTGCCCTCCGGGCACCACCAGACTGGGAACCCCGCGGGAACACTCCTCCGCACCTGCGGCGTTGTCCGACCGCCAGCACCACGACCGCCCTGCCCTAGACCAGAACGCCTGACCGGACCAGACCGACGGAGCGAGACCCACGTGACCCCCCTGCTCTGGGACGCGATCCCGGTCGTCGCCGTCGCGCTCGCGATCGTGCTGGTGGCGCTCTCGCGGCGGACCCGCCGACCGGAGGGCACGGAGGAGACCGTGCGGCGCCACGCGCGGTTCCGCGAGGCCCTCCGCACGGCGAGCGGCGAGCGGCCCGGCCCCCCGGCGGCCGGCGCGTGACCACCGTCGACACCGCGCCGGCGAGCGGTCGCCGGGTGCGCCTCGCGCCGCTCCAGCCGCGGACGCTGAGCCTCGCGGTCGCCGCCGCGCTCGTGATCGCGCTGACCGCGCTCGCGGCGCTGCTGCCCGTCCCGTACGTCATCCTCACGCCGGGGCCCACCGCCAACACGCTCGGCGTCGACGGCAGGAACGGCGACGTCATCTCGATCTCGGGGCACGCGAGCTACCCCGCGAGCGGTCACCTCCAGCTGCTCACCGTCAGCCTGTACGGCGGTCCCGGCCGCAGCGTCGACCTCCTCCAGGCCCTGCGCGCGTGGTTCGACCGGGCCGACGCGGTGCTGCCCGAGCGCTCGCTGTTCGCGGACAAGAGCGAGAAGCAGGTGAAGCAGGAGGACGACCAGGAGATGCAGCTGTCGCAGAGCACGGCGGTCACCGCCGCGCTCAACCAGCTGCGCATCCCGATCGGGCGGCGGCTCGTCATCCAGGCCGTCGCGGGGGACGCGCCGGCGAAGGGCGTCCTGGAGCCCGGCGACCAGATCGTCCAGGTCGACGGCAAGGCCGTGTCGACCCCGGACCAGGTGCGCGCCGGCATCCAGGCCCACGCCCCCGGCCAGACCGTCGCGGTGCAGGTGCTGCGCGCCGGCAAGACGCTCGACCTCACCGTGCCGACGCGCGACGCGAGCGGCAAGGCGCAGGTGGGGATCACGCCCGCGCTGGACGCGGTCTACCCCTTCAGGGTCTCCATCCGGCTGCAGGACGTCGGCGGTCCCAGCGCCGGGATGATGTTCACGCTCGGGATCATCGACAAGCTCACGCCCGGCGACCTCACCGGCGGCGCTTTCGTCGCAGGCACCGGGACGATCGACGACGCGGGCGACGTGGGGGCGATCGGCGGCATCCAGCAGAAGCTCGTCGCCGCGCGGCGTGCCGGCGCGACCTTCTTCCTCGCGCCCGCCGCGAACTGCGGGGAGACCAAGGGCGCGGTGCCCTCCGGCCTGCAGGTCATCAAGGTCGCGAAGCTGCAGGACTCCCTCAACGCGCTGCAGGCCATCCGCGAGCACCGCACCGCGAGCCTGCCCAGCTGCAGCTGAGCCCGGTGCAGTCGCGCCAGGTCGAGGTCGCTCCAGAGCGGCTCGTGCGCTGGGTCGAGGGCTTCGCGGCCCGGCACGGCGCGCCGGCGGCCGACGTCCAGGGCGCTCGCCTGGTCCTGGCCGCGCCAGACGGGGCCAGCGCGGAGCTCGCGGCGCCGTACCCGCCCGTGCCTGAGCTGCCCACCGACCCTGCGGCCGCCGCTGAGGTCCTGGCGGCGCACGCGGCGCTGACACGGCGTACGGGCGTCCTGCTCGTCCGCCGCGGCGGGCACGCCGCCGGCGTCTTCACCGGCGCCACCCTCGAGGGGGGCCGCGCCGGGTCGCGGCACGTCCAGGGCCGTACCGCCGCCGGGGGCTGGTCGCAGCAGCGGTTCGCACGGCGGCGCGAGGGCCAGGCGAGGGTCGCGTACGCCGCGGCCGCCGACCTCGCCGCCGCCGTCCTCGTGCCGGAGGCCGCCACGCTCGCTGCGCTCGTCACGGGCGGCGACCGCCGCTCCTGCGAGCTCGTGCTCGAGGACCCGCGGCTCGCGGTGCTGCGCCCCCTCGTCTCCGAGCGCCGCCTCGACGTGCCGGAGCCGCGCCGCGCGGTGCTGGAGGAGTGCGGGCCGCGGCTCGTCGCGGTCCGGGTCCTCGTCCGCGAGCCCTAGCGTCCCGGGCGACCCCGGTCAGCCGAAGGTGGCGGCGAGCGCCTCGCGCAGGCCGGGCACGAGGTCCTGCCCGACGAGCACCTCGAGGTCGTCGTCGTGGTCGCGCAGCCGCACGACGCTGGCGCGCTCCCCGTCGCGCAGCACGCCGACCGCGAGGCGCACCTCCTGGCGCCGGGGGTGCTCCGCGACCCAGCGCAGGGCGTCCTGCTCGTCGTCGGGTATCGCGCCCTCGGCGTCCGCGGGCAGCACGAGCCGCTCGACCACGAGCGCCGCTCCGACCACCGCGTCCGGCCAGGCGATGCCGCCCAGGAGGTCCTCGAGCGAGTCGGCGCTGGGCAGGTCCTCCTGCTCCACGGGGGTGTACGCGCCGGCGTCCGCCAGGGAGGCGGCGAGGCCGGGCTCGGCGGCCAGCAGGTCGCTCGTGGGGACGAGCGCGAACAGCCGCGGGGGAGCGTCCCAGCCCCCGCGGGCCACGTGCCGCTCGACCTCGACGACGACCTCCTCGAGCGGGCTGGGGGGCGTGCTGGTCATGGCCGGGAGTCTGGCAGACGCGCTCAGCGGGGAACCCACAGCACGGGTGGGTAAGTTGAGCCGACGACCGGTCCCGTCCGGGCCCGGCGAGCCGAACCGGTAGGTGCTGTCCGCGTGAGCTTCTCCATGCCGAGGGACCCAGGACGGCCGCGCGCGTTCGTCCGCCGCAGGGGGCGCGTGCTCGTGCCCACCGTGATCATCCTGGTCCTGCTGGTCATCGGCTTCTTCGCCTTCGCCGCGTACTACAGCGAGCTGCTGTGGTACCGCTCGGTCGACGAGTCCGGTGTCTTCGTCCGCCGCATCGGCGTGCACGTCGGGCTCTTCCTCGTCTTCGGGGCCGTGCTCGGCGGGGTCGTCGGCGGCAACGCCTACCTCGCCTTCCGGCTCCGGCCGGTCTACATCCCGAGCTCGCAGGAGCAGCAGAGCCTCGACCGCTACCGCATGGCGCTCGAGCCGGTCCGCCGGCTCCTGCTCATCGCTGCGTCGGTGCTGCTCGGCGTCATCGCCGGGCTGTCCGCGGCGACGCAGTGGAAGACCTACCTGCTCTGGCGGCACAGCACGCCGTTCGGCAGCAAGGACCCGCAGTTCGGGCTCGACACGTCGTTCTTCGTGTTCAAGCTGCCGTGGTACCGCTTCCTGCTCGACTACGGGTTCTCGCTGCTGCTGCTGACGATCGTGGCGGCGACCGTCGTGCACTACCTCTACGGCGGCATCCGCGTGCAGAGCGGCGGTGACCGGACGAGCGACGCCGCACGCGTGCACCTCAGCGTGCTGCTGGGGCTGTTCGTCCTGCTGAAGGCCGTGGCCTACGTCCTCGACCGCTACTCCCTCGAGGTCTCCGACAGCACCGTGGGGCGCAGCGACTTCACCGGGCTGACCTACACCGACATCAACGCCGTGCTGCCCGCGAAGACGATCCTCGCGTGGGTCGCGCTGATCTGCGCCGTGCTCTTCTTCGCCAACGTGTGGCGCCGCACCTGGCTGCTGCCGGGGCTCGGACTCGGCTCCCTGCTCGTGGCCGCGGTGCTCATCGGCGGGCTCTACCCGGCGCTCTTCCACCAGCTGCGGGTCAAGCCCAGCGAGGCAGACAAGGAGTCGGGCCAGATCACGCGCAACATCGCGGCCACGCGGACGGCGTACGGCCTGGACCGCGTCGTCGCGAAGTCCTACACCACCGCGCGCGACACCGACGTCGCCGCGGCCGCGAGCAGCCCGACGCTGGCGGCCGCGCGGCTCATCGACCCGTACGTCGTCTCGCCGACGTTCACCGCGTCCCAGCAGAGCCAGACGTGGTACGAGTTCCCCGACCCGCTCGACATCGACCGCTACACCATCGGCGGCAAGCAGGTGGAGACCGTCGTCGCGGTGCGCGAGGTCGACGCGAGCAAGCTCAACCAGTCGCAGCGCAACTGGACCAACGAGCGGACCGTCTACACCCACGGCTACGGCTTCGTCGCCGCCCCCGCGGCGCAGCCCGACACCGAGGGCGAGCCGAAGTTCTTCGCCGCGGACGCGTTCGGCGAGTACCAGCAGCAGATCTACTTCGGGGAGGAGTCGCCCGAGTACTCCATCGTCGGCGCCCCTCCGAGGAGCCAGCCGGTGGAGGCGGACGACCCGAACGCCGGCACCACCTCGACCTACCAGGGGAAGGGTGGCGTCCCCATCGGCGGGCTGTTCGACCGCCTCGTCTACGCCGCGAAGTACCGCGACACCAACCTGCTGCTCTCCAGCCGGGTGAACTCCGCGTCCCAGATCCTCTATGACCGGCAGCCGCGCGAGCGCGTGGAGAAGGTCGCCCCGTGGCTCACCGTCGACGGCGACCCGTACCCCGCGGTGGTGAACGGCCGCATCGTGTGGATCGTCGACGGCTACACGACCTCGAACTCCTACCCCTACTCCACGCGCCAGGAGCTGGGAGCCGCCACGACGGACATCGTGACGAAGACCTCGAGCGTGGTCGCCGCGCAGGACGACCGGCGGGTCAACTACATCCGCAACTCGGTCAAGGCGACGGTCGACGCGTACTCGGGCAAGGTCACGCTCTACGCCTGGGACGAGACGGACCCCGTGCTCAAGGCCTGGCGCAACGCCTTCCCGGGCACCGTGCTGGACCGCAGCTTCCTGGAGAAGGACACGCAGCTGCTGTCGCACGTGCGCTACCCCGAGGACCTGTTCAAGGTGCAGCGCGAGCTCTACTCGCGCTACCACGTCACCGACGCGAAGGTCTTCTACAGCAACAACGACTTCTGGCGCATCCCCAGCGACCCGACGAGGAGCGACGAGACGCAGGACGTCCCGCCCTACTACCTCACCGTGCAGATGCCGGGGACGGCGAAGCCCTCCTTCTCGCTCACGACGCCCTTCGTGCCGATCGGCAACCGCGAGAACCTCACGGCCTTCATGTCCGTGGACAGCGACCCCACCGACTCCACCGCGTACGGCACGCTGCGGGTGCTGCTCGTGCCGACGTCGGGCTCGGGCTCGCAGACCTTCGGCCCGCAGCTGGCGCAGAGCTCCTTCAAGAGCAACGTGGGGATCGCGCAGCAGATCAGCCTGCTCTCCCGCGGTGGCGCCTCCGAGGTGGACTACGGCAACCTGCTGACGCTGCCCGCGGGCGGGGGGTTCGTCTACGTCGAGCCCGTCTACGTCAAGCCCGCGTCGGGGACGGCGCGCTTCCCGACGCTGCAGCTGGTCCTCGTGTCCGACGGCACGAACGCGGCCTACGGCAGCACGCTCGAGGCGGCCCTGCAGAACCTCGCGCAGGGCGGCTCCCCGACGACGGGGGCGACCGGCGGCTCCGGGGGCACGGGCAGCTCCACGAGCCCGACCCCCAGCCCGTCCGCGAGCAGCGGTGGGACCACGACCGGTGGGGCCACCGCCGTACCTGCACAGGTGACGGCGCTCGTGGACGAGGCGCTGCGGATCTACCAGGAGGGCCAGCGGGACCTGCAGGCCAAGGACACGGTGGGCTACCTCTCGGCCCAGACCCGGCTGCAGGCGGTCCTGCAGCAGCTCCAGCAGCTGACGGGGTCCGCGACGCTGCCGAGCGTCGGCCCGAGCTCGTCGGCCAGCGCGACGCCGAGCGCGGTGCCCAGCCCCTCGCCGTCGGGCTGACCGCCCGCGATTTGGTCCGTCCCCGTCGGTCGCGTATGCTGGCAGAGCCGACGCGGGGTGGAGCAGCTCGGTAGCTCGCTGGGCTCATAACCCAGAGGTCGCAGGTTCAAATCCTGCCCCCGCTACACAGGGTCCTCAGGCCCCTCACTTCCGAGTGGGGGGCCTGAGGCGTCTCCCGGCCCGTTCCCTGGCGCGTCGTCCGTGCCGTGCTAACGCTCCGCGCCGGACCCGGACGCGCACGTGGACCGCCCACGCTGCAGCGCGACAGGTCGAGGGTGCGCCACGCACGACGAAGGGCCAGCGGCTGCTGCCGCTGGCCCTTCGTGCGATGTGCAGTCCCGGCTCAGCCGGGGGATGTGCAGGTCCCGGCGAGGCCGGGAGTCGTCAGGACGACGTCAGATGACGCGGACCTGCGAGGCCTGCGGGCCGCGCTGGCCCTGCGTGATCTCGAACTCCACGCGCTGGTCCTCGGCGAGGCTGCGGAAGCCGGTCGCCTCGATGCTGGTGTGGTGGACGAACAGGTCCTGGCCGCCACCGTCCTGCGCGATGAAGCCGAAGCCCTTCTCGTCGTTGAACCACTTCACGGTGCCCTGAGGCATGGGATCTCCTGTGGGGGAGGGGTTCAGGTGCTGCGGACGCCGCACCCGGGTCTGACCGGCACCGGGGGCGTCACCACTCGGGAGATGCCTCGATCGCCTGCTGTCTCACTCCGCGGCGTTCGAGAAACGAGCGTGAAGCAAAAACCAACCACTGACGACAGTACGAGGTCATCCAGCCCCTGTCAAAGACGGCGCCGCCCTGGGCTGCCGGACGGAGGGCCGAGGTGGGCCGACCCGGCACGCGGCCGCGGAGCGTACGCCCGGAGCCGGTTGTGCGCCTGCCGGCGTGGGCACGACTGGCGGTGGAGGCCCGTCGAGCAGCGGCGGGCCGTGACGCTGCGGAGGACACCGGTGCGGCAGTGGTCGGTCTCGCACGAGCTCCCCGGTGACGAGCGCGCCTGCGGCGTCGCGCGGCAGTTCGTGACCTCCTCCCTCGCGCGCTCGACGCAGCGCGACCTCCTCGACGCCGCGCTGCTCGCCGTGACCGAGCTCGCGAGCAACGCCCTGCGCCACGGCAGACCGCCCTTCCGGGTCGGCGTCTCGCTGGACGACGACCAGGTCCAGGTGCACGTCTCAGACGCCGACCCCCACTGCCCGCAGGCCCGTCGTGCCGGCGCCCACGCCGACCCGCTGGCGGAGTCGGGGCGGGGGCTGGAGATCGTGCAGGCCCTGGTCCAGCACTGGGGGTGCCGCCACCGGCCGGACGGCAAGGAGATCTGGTTCGAGCTGGGGGAGCCCGCCGCCCTGCCGGCCGGCTGACCGGACCCGCTGGGTGGCGGGACGGGCTCGCTGACAGGACCGGCTGGCTGGCGCGACCGGTCGGCTGACGGCGGATCTCGCGCGCGCGGAGCGCCTGCGCGGCCGTACCATGTGCGCAGACACCGGCGTCGACCCGTCGGGCCGCTCCTCGAGCGCCCGATCCTCCGCCGGACCACGACCCCGCCGCTGCGGTCGAGATCCTCCCTCCCCGGATCCTCGAGAGGACCGCCATGACCGACCCCCGCGGCTTCCTCAAGGCCCCGCGCGAGAGTGCGCCCCGTCGTCCGGTCGAGGTGCGGATCCGCGACTGGCGCGAGGTCTACGAGGAGATGAGCACCGAGTCGCTGCGCACGCAGGCCGGTCGCTGCATGGACTGCGGCATCCCGTTCTGCCACAACGGCTGCCCGCTCGGGAACCTCATCCCGGAGTGGAACGACCTCGCCTGGCGCGACGACTGGGCCGACGCGATCGAGCGCCTGCACGCGACCAACAACTTCCCGGAGTTCACCGGCAAGGTCTGCCCCGCGCCCTGCGAGTCCGCCTGCGTGCTCGGCATCGGCGACGACCCGGTGACGATCAAGATGGTCGAGGCGGCGATCGCCGACCGCGCGTGGGACGAGGGCCTGGTCCAGCCGAAGCCGCCGACCCGGCTCACCGGCAAGACCGTCGCGGTCGTCGGCTCGGGGCCCGCGGGCCTCGCGGCCGCCCAGCAGCTGACCCGGGCCGGCCACACCGTGGCGGTCTACGAGCGCGACGACGCCCCCGGCGGGCTCATGCGCTACGGGATCCCGGAGTTCAAGATGGAGACGCGCTACCTCGAGCGCCGCATCGCGCAGATGCGGGCCGAGGGCACGCGCTTCCGCTGCGGCGTCGAGGTCGGCGCCGACATCACCGCCGAGGAGCTGCGCGAGCGCTACGACGCCGTGCTCCTCGCGGTCGGCGCGACCGCCCGCCGCGAGCTCGACGTCCCCGGGCGCGAGCTGGCCGGCGTCGTGCAGGCGATGGACTACCTGCCGCACGGCAACCGCACGGCGCGTGACGCGACGTACGTCCCGGCGATCACTGCCGAGGGCAAGGACGTCGTCATCATCGGCGGCGGCGACACCGGCGCCGACTGCTACGGCACCGCCATCCGGCAGGGCGCGCGCTCCATCACGCAGATCGACATCAACCCCCAGGCGCCCACCGACCGGCCCGAGCACGACCCGTGGCCGGTGCACGCCCGGGTGCTCCGGCTCTCCAGCGCGCACGAGGAGGGCGGCGAGCGGGCGTACGCGCTCAACACCGTCGAGCTCGTCGGCGACGGGGCGGGCAGCATCGCCGAGATCGTCGTCGTGGAGGGCACCCGCGTCGAGCGGGTCTTCACCCCCACCGCCGGGACCGAGCGGCACTTGCCGGCCCAGCTCGTCATCCTCGCGCTGGGCTTCACCGGGCCCGAGCGCAGCCCGCTGCTGGCCGGCCTCGGGGTCGAGCTCGACGCGCGCGGCGGGCTCGTCCGCGACGAGGACTACATGACGCGGGTGCCGGGCGTCTTCGTCGCCGGTGACGCGGGCCGTGGCCAGTCCCTCGTGGTGTGGGCGATCGCCGAGGGCCGCGCGGCGGCGGCGGGCATCGACGCGTACCTCACCGGGGCCACGGAGCTGCCGTTCCCGATCCCGCCGAGCGCGCGGCCGCTCGCGGTCTAGGGCTGCGCCCAGGGCACCACGCAGGCGACGCCGGGGACCTCGAGCACCTGCTCCGGCTCGCCGCCGTCCTCGGGGAGCACGACGAGCCGTCCGGCCCGCTGCACGGCCACGAGCACCCGCCCTGCCCACAGGCAGAAGTCGCGCAGCTCGTCGCCCTCGACCACGACGTGGGCGGCGGGTGCGCCGCCGGCGGCGAGGTCGAAGCGGCTCAGGCAGCTGTGGTGGCGGTTGGCGACCCAGAGCCAGCGCCCGTCCGGGCTGGTCCGCAGCGCGGAGACGCGCGCGTCGTGCTCGCGCCCGGCGGCGCACGACGGTGCTGCTGCGAGCAGGGTCCAGCCGCCGTCGGCGCGGCCGTAGTGCAGCACGGTGCCGTCCAGCTCCCCGGTGACCCAGCGCGTCCCGTCGGGGTGCTCCGCACTGCTGCGCGGGCCGCTGCCCGCGGGAGCGGCCGCCTCCTGCACGACGCGTGCGCCGTCGGCGGAGACCTCGAGGTCGACGACCAGGTCGCGCCCCAGGTCGGCGACCCAGGCCCGTCCCCCGCCGAGCAGCGCCGAGTGCGCGCGGGGCACGCGGCCGTCCCGCCGCTCGAGGCGGAGCACGTCGTGGCGCACGAAGCGCCCGGCGCCGTCGAGCCGGGAGACGGTGACCGCGCCGTCGCCGTAGTGCGAGGTGACGACGTGGGTGCCGTCCGCGGCGACCGCGACGTGGCACGGGGCCGCGCCGCCGCTCGGCACCGTCTCGAGGAGCTCCAGCGAGCCGTCGGGGCCGAGGGCCACCGTGCTGAGCGTGCCCTCGTCGCCCTCCCCGAGGACGTACGCGACCGGCAGCACCGGGTGCGTCGCCAGGAAGGACGCGTCACTCAGCGGCAGGGTCGCGAGCAGGTCGCCGACGCCGTCCTCGGGGTCCAGCGCGTACGCCCGCACGGCGCCCGGCTCGCCGGGGGTGTCGTACGACCCGACGAGCAGCAGGCTCCGCGTCATGATCGTCATCCTGCCAGCAGGGGAGTGCCCGTGCGCCGCGGGGTGCTGGACCGGTTCAGTCCGCAGGTGGTCGCGCGGACCCCACGCCGGCCGGGGACGCGGTCAGACGGGACGGACCGAGCGCGCGTGCGGGCCCTTGTCCGTCTGGACGACCTCGAAGGCGACCCGCTGCCCGTCGTGCAGGCTGCGGAACTTCCCCTCCTCGGCGATCTCCGAGAAGTGCACGAAGACGTCGTCGCCCCCACCGTCCGGGGTGATGAAGCCGAAGCCCTTGTCCGCCTTGAACCACTGGACGGTCCCGTTGCCACCGGAGCCGGCCCCGCCGCTGCGGCCGCCGCTGCGCGGGGCGTGCTCGCGCGGGCCGCTGTCGCGCCCGCCTCGCCGGTCGCCGTCCCGGCCGCGCGGGCGGTCGCCGCCACCCCGCCGGTCGTCACGGTGCCGGTCGTCACGGGGCGGAGCGGGTGCCGCGCCGGTCACGCGCACCTTCTCCGCCTGCAGCCCGCGCTCGCCGGGCGCGATCGAGAACTCGACCTTCTGCCCCTCGCGCAGCGTGCGGTAGCCGGTGGCACCGCTGATCTGGGTGAAGTGGACGAAGACGTCGTCGGGCGTGATGAACCCGAAGCCCTTCTCCTCGTCGAACCAGTGGACGGTGCCGCTGATGACGAGGCGTGATCCGGGCTCCTCGGGGAGCACCTGCACCTGCTCGGCCTGCGGGCCGCGGGGGCCCTCGCCGAGGAAGTACTCCACCCGGTCGCCGCCCTCGGGCAGCGCGCCCGGGGCGAGGGCCGAGGAGTGCACGAACACGTCGGCGCCCTCGTCGTCGGGCGAGAGGAAGCCGAAGCCCTTGTCCGGGTCGTACCAGGTGACGGTGCCAGTGACCGCCCCCTCCCGCGGCTCGTACGGGCCGGCCGGCTCCGGCTCGACCGCGCGCACGTCGGCCGCCTGGGGGCCGCGCTCGCCCTCGACGAGGTCGAACTCCACGCGCTGGCCCTCGAGCAGCGTCCCCAGCCCCTCGTGGAACGCCGAGACGTGGACGAACACGTCGTCGCCGCCGTCCTCCGGGGTGAGGAAGCCGAAGCCCTTGTCCGCCTTGAACCACTGCACCGTGCCGAGCATCGTCCGCTTCCCTCCGCCTCCCCGGCGCACGTCGCCGGGCCCCGCCGACCGTCTCGCGGGCATCCCAGGATGACGCACGGGCGGCGCGGAGGGCCAACCCGCGCGCCGTACCAGCGCCACGACGGGGCAGGGACGACGACGGCGGCCGCCTCCCGGAGGAGGACGACCGCCGTCGTGGCGGCTGCGCGCCGTCAGATCGTCGCGGAGACCGAGGGCTTGGCGTTGATCGTCGCCGTGTCGTCGCGGACGGCCGCGCCGAGCTCCATCAGGCGCGCCATCGCCTCACGGCCGTGGTGGCCGCAGAAGAGCAGCTCGCCGCTCTCGAGCCGGGCGCGCACGAAGGCCTGCGCACCGCACTGGTCGCAGCGGTCCGCGACAGCCAGGGGGGCGAGGTCCTCGCCCATGCTCTCGACGTCGGGCCGGGCGCTGAGAGTGTTCGTCATCTGCTCTGCTCCTGTCTCGCCGGTCTCCCGGCACCGTTCCGGCTTCCGAACTGCTCCGCGCCGTTGCGTCTGCCTATGCAACCAGGAAGTGGGCCGCTTCGTTCCCCGGACCCACCGGTGTTCACCCCTCGGACCCCGTCCGCAGGGCCCAGGCGACCGCCTCGCGCAGCGAGCCGGTCCGCCGCACCCGCTCCCGCTGGGCCGCCGCGGAGGTGCCGCGCGCGAGCAGGGCGGTGGTCGTGGCCTCGACCTCGGGCCACGTCCCGTGGTCCTCGAGGTCGTCGCGGAGCAGGGCGAGCAGGGCCCCCACGGCGGTGTCGGGCGCGACGGGCACGCCGGCGAGCGGGTCCAGCAGCGGCCCGCGCAGGCCGTGGCGCGCCGCCGTCCAGCGCGCCGCGCGGGCGAGCTCGGGGCGCAGCTGCGGGACCGGTCGTCCCTCGCGGGCGTGCGCGGCCAGCACCCGGGTCAGCGACCCGCACAGCGCGGCGTGCAGGACGACGTCGTCCACGCGCGTGCACACGTCGCCGACGCGGAACTCCAGCGTCGGGTAGCGCGCGGAGGGCCGGACGTCCCAGTAGAGCCCGTGCGCGTCGTCCACCACGCCGGCGCCGACGAGCTCCTCGACCGCCCGCCGGTAGCCCTCGGCGTCGCCCAGCAGCTCGGGCGGCCCGCTGATCGGCCAGCGCGACCACCACGTGGTGCGCCAGCTCTCGTGCCCGGTGTCGGCGCCCTCGTGGAACGGCGAGCTGCCCGTCAGGGCGACCAGCACGGGCAGCCAGGGGCGCACCCGGTCCATCACGGCGACGGCGGTGTCGAGGTCGGGCACCCCGACGTGCACGTGGCAGCCGCAGATCGTCTGCTGCAGGGCCATCGGCCCCCAGCGGTCGAAGAGGTCGAGGTAGCGCGCCTGCCCCGTGAGCCGCTGGTCCTCCCAGTGCAGCTCCGGGTGCGTGGAGGCGGGGAGCGGCGCGGCACCGTGCTCGGCGCAGGCCGCCCGGGCCGCCGCCCGTCCGGCCAGCACCTCGCGGCGCACCTGCTCGAGCGAGGTGCAGACGCCGGTCGTCACCTCGATCTGCGCGGTCGAGATCTCCGGGTGCACGGTGCTGCCCCAGCGCCCCTGCTGCAGGTCCTCGGCCAGCCCGGGGGAGTCGAGCGGCGCGAGCGAGGTGGCGTCGACGACGTGGAACTCCTCCTCGACGCCGAACGTCGCGCCGACCGCGCTGGAGACGGGCTCCCGCTCGTCCTGCTGCACCGGCACTGCCCACCTCCTCGTCCGCGACGCCCCGGAGGGGCTCAGCGCTGCACCAGCAGGACCGGCTCGCTGCCGACCTCGAGCCCCTCGTGCCCCCGCAGGGCCCGGCGCGAACCGTCCAGCGCCCGCAGCTCCCTCGTCCGGCCGGGCACCGTCACGCGGACGGGTGCACCGGTCGCCCAGACCAGCGTGTCCCGCTCGCCCTGCGCTGCGCGGGTCAAGGTGCAGGAGACGAGCCCGCGCGCCGCGTCGTCGGTGCACCCGCCCCAGCCCGCGCCCGTCAGCCAGGACGCCACTGCGGCGTACGCGCGGCCGCCGTCGTCCGTGCTCCCGTCGGAGCGGGTGAGCCGGAGGCCGACGTACTGGTTGGTCCAGCCGTACCAGGAGGTCCGCACCACCCCGGCGCGGAGCAGGGCGACCAGCGAGCGGGCGACGTACGCCCTGGCCTGCCCCCCGGTCAGCAGCCACGCCGGGCGCGTCGCGGTCGGCTGCGCCAGCCCCCACCCCACCTCGGTCGCCCAGAGGGGAAGCCCCGCCGGGACGAGCGCGCGCACGGCGGCGACCGTCGTGACGAGCGACTCCGGGGTGCTGCCCTGCTCCGGGTACGCGTGGAAGGCGACGACCTGGCTCCCGGCCAGCCCGCCCGCCGCGACGAAGCGCCGCATCCACTCCTCCGCACCCGGCGAGGTGGCCGCGAGCGCCGGCGCGACCACCGTGGCCGCCGGGTCGGCCGCGTGCACGGCAGCGGCCCCCGCCGTGCTCAGCCGCGCCGTCGTCTCCGGCGAGGAGGTCGAGAACATGCGCAGGTTCGGCTCGTTGCCGAGCTCGTAGGCCTCGATGCGCCCGCGGTAGCGCTGGGCGACCGCCGTGACGTACGCCGTCCACGTCGCCGGGTCGGCGGGCTCGGACGCGCTCGTCGCCCCGCCGTACGGCGAGGCGTCGCCGGGTCGCGCCGCCGCCCACGCCGGCGTGAGGCCGAGCGTGAGCAGGACGCGCACCCCGTGCTGCTGCGCGGCTGCGACCAGCGCGTCGAGCCGCTCCCAGTGCCACTCGCCCGGCGCGGGCTCGAGGTCGGCCCAGGTCGTCCCGCTGTCCCACAGCCGCAGCGAGCCGAAGGGCGCCTCCGGCCAGCGCGCGGGGTCGACCGCGTTGAGCCCGAGCTGCTCAGCGCCGACCCGCGGGCCGTCGACCAGGGCGAGCGGCGCCGGGTCACGGCGGGCGCGCACCGCCGCGTACGCCGCGAGGGCGGTGAGCAGGAGCAGCACGAGCAGCACCGCCAGGACAGCCAGGACGGCGCCCCGGCGGGTGCGGGTGCGGGTGCGGGGGTCGGGCGGCAGCTCCTCCTCCAGCCCGGCCGTCACGGTCATGCCGCCGATCCTGCCAACCGGCCCGCGACCACCGGCGTTGGGGCCCAGGGCCCCGGACCTGAGAGGATGGGGGGTCAGGCGGCGCCCCGCTTGGCGCCCGAAGGTGCTGGATGAGGAACCGCGATGAGCGAGCCGACCGAGACGACGACGACCGACACGACGACCGACACGACCGACATGACGACCGGCGCACCGGTCGAGACGCACGAGACGACCGCGCCGGCCGAGCAGCCGGTGCAGGAGCAGCCGGACGACGAGCACGGCGGCTTCTCCGACCTCGGCCTGCGTCCCGAGCTGCTCACCGCGCTCTCGGCGCTCGGCTACGAGGAGCCCACCCCGATCCAGCGCGAGGCGATCCCGCCGCTGCTCGAGGGCGCCGACCTGCTCGGCCAGGCCGCGACCGGCACGGGCAAGACCGCGGCGTTCGCCCTGCCCGTCCTGCACCTGCTCGCCGCGGGCCCGCGCGACGGCCGTCGCCCGGGCGCGCTCGTCCTCGTCCCGACGCGCGAGCTCGCCGTCCAGGTCTCCGAGGCCACGCACAAGTACGGCAAGGACCTCGGCATGCGGGTGCTGCCGATCTACGGCGGCCAGCCGATCGGCCACCAGCTGCGCGCGCTCGACCGCGGCGTCGACGTCGTCGTCGCCACCCCGGGCCGTGCGCTCGACCACCTCTCCCGCGGCACGCTCGACCTCTCCGAGGTGCACGTCGTCGTCCTCGACGAGGCCGACGAGATGCTCGACATGGGCTTCGCCGAGGACATCGAGGCGCTGCTCGAGGCCGCGCCCGAGGGCCGGCAGACGGTGCTGTTCTCCGCGACGATGCCGGTGCGCGTCGAGGCGATCGCCCGCAAGCACCAGCGCTCCCCGCGGCGCATCCAGATCGAGCGCGAGCGGCCGACGGGCGGGGAGTCGCCGCTGGTCCGCCAGGTCGCGTACGTCGTCCCCCGCGCCGCGAAGCCCGCCGCCCTCGGCCGGCTGCTCGACGTCGAGGCACCCCAGGCGGCGATCGTGTTCTGCCGCACCCGCGACGAGGTCGACACGCTGACCGAGTCGCTCAACGGGCGCGGCTACCGCGCGGAGGCGCTGCACGGCGGGCTCTCGCAGGAGCAGCGCGACCGCGTCGTCGGGCGGCTGCGCGCCGGCACCGCGGAGCTGCTCATCGCCACCGACGTCGCCGCGCGCGGGCTCGACATCGACACGCTGACCCACGTCGTCAACTACGACGTGCCGTCCGCGCCCGAGGCGTACGTCCACCGCATCGGCCGCGTGGGCCGCGCCGGCCGCGCCGGCGTGGCGATCACCCTCGCCGAGCCGCGCGAGCACCGCATGCTGAAGACGATCGAGCGCGTCACCCGCGCGACGATCCCGGTGGAGAAGGTCCCGACGGTCGCCGACATGCGCGCCCGCCGGCTCGAGATGACCCGGGCCGCGGTCGAGGAGGCGCTGGTCGAGGACGACCTCGACGGCTTCCGCGTGGTCGTGGAGACCCTCGCCGCCGAGTACGGCCTGATGGAGATCGCGCTCGCCGCCGTCAAGCTCGCCCACGAGGCGGGCGGCCCGACGAGCGACGAGGAGGAGATCCCCGACGCGACGCTGCGCCCCGTGCGCGACGACCGCACCGGCGGTGCCGGTCCGGGCGGTCGGAGCGGCGCGAGCCGTGACCGCTTCGCCGGCCGCACCGGCGGGCCGACCACGCGGCTGTGGATCTCGCTCGGCCGCATGGCGGGCGTCCGCCCGCAGGACCTCGTCGGCGCCATCGCCGGTGAGGCGGGGCTGCCCGGCCGGCAGATCGGCGCGATCGAGATCGCCGACAAGTTCTCGCTCGTCGAGGTGCCGGAGAGCGCGGCGGACCGCGTGGTCGACGCGCTGCGCGGCTCGACCGTGAAGGGCCGCCCGGTCAACGTGCGCCGCGACCGCGGGCCCCGCCGGGAGTAGCCGCCGCGCCAGACGGACGCTGTCGCGTCCCGGCTGGGCCGTACGGGTCCTTCCTGAGCGTCCGCTGTGCCCGAGAGCGCGGGGCGACCGTTACCTCCTCGCAATCAACGGGAGGAGGGGGCAGGATAGGAGGGTGGGACTGTCGGTGCTCCGGTGCGGAGGCGACGAGGCCCCGGAGCAGGCCCCGTCACAGGCGGTGGGTGCCCCGGGCGCGGACGCCTGCCCGGACCGTGCGCGACCGACCGTCGAGCACGTGTCCCTCCGCACCCCGCCCGGGGCGACCGACCGGCTCGGGGTCTCCTCCCAGCGGCGCTGGACCCGCGTGCTCGTGCGCGTCGGCCTGCCGGCCCTCGTCGTCGGCGGCGTGCTGGCCATGGCCATGCGCGACCGCTCGACGCTGCGCGAGGGCCTGGCCGCCCTGCCCTACGCCGACGTCTCCTGGCTGCTGTTCGCCGCCGGGCTCGCCGCCCTGCTCTGGGTCGCCGGGACGGTGAGCCAGCTCGGCGCCCTGTCCGTCCGCCCGCCGGTGGGCCGCCTGCTCGCGGTGCAGGTCGCGGCGTCGTTCGCCAACTCCCTGCTGCCCGCGGGCACCGGCGGCCTCGCCGTCAACGTCCGCTTCCTGCGCCGCTTCGGGCTCACCCGGGAGTCCGCGATCGCGGCGCAGGCCCTCAACACGACGGTCGGCGCCGTCAGCCACGTCGCCATGCTCGGCGTCGCCCTGCTGCTCGCGCCGCACGTGCTCGTCCCGCAGGCCATCCCCGGCATCGGCCCGGCGCTGCACGCCTTCGGCCACTCGCACGCCGGCGTGGTCGCGCTCGCCGTGGCGGTGACGCTGCTCGCGAGCGGGGCCGCCGTGAAGGCGCTCCCGGCCCTGCGCACCGAGCTGCGCGTCCTGCTCGCCGTGCTGCGCGACCCGCGGCGCGGCCTCCAGCTCTGGGGCGGCGCGGTCAGCGCGCCCCTGCTCCACGCGCTCGTGCTCGTCGCCGTGCTCCACGCGCTCGGCGCACCGCTGCCGGTGTCCGCGACGGTGCTGACCTACCTCGCCGCGTCCGCCGTCAGCGCGTTCGTGCCCTCGCCCGGCGGCGTCGGCGCCCTCGACGTCACGCTCTCCGGCGCGCTCGTCGCCGCGGGCGCGGACACGACGACGGCGCTGTCCGCGGTGCTCGCCTACCGGCTCGTCACGGTGTGGGCGCCGCTGCTCCCTGGCGCGCTGGCGCTCGGCCTGCTGGTCCGTCGCCGGATCCTCTGACCCCGCCCTCCCGGGCGGCCCGCTGCGGCGTCAGCCGCGCGGCGAGCGGGAGCGCCACCGCGGCCACCGCCACCCCCGCGACGATGTCGAGGACGTAGTGGTTGGCGGTCACCACGACGACCGAGGCGGTCACCAGCGGGTAGCAGCGCCAGAGCCGGCGCAGCACCACGCTGCCCACCGCGAGGCTCGCCGTCACCGCCACCCAGGTCGCCCAGGCGAGGTGCAGCGAGGGCATCGCGGCGTACTGGTCGGCGGGGACGGGTCCCGCCGGGGAGGAGCCGAGCCCGGAGGCCTCGATCGCGTCGACGAAGTGCCGGCCGGGCAGCAGCCGCGGCGGCATGCAGGGGTAGAGCGCGAAGATGACGAGGCCCGCGACGTTGATGAGCACGAGGGCGTTGCGCGCCACCCGGTAGCGGTCGGGGTGGCGCCACCAGAGCCAGCCCAGCACGCCCATCGTGATGCAGATGTGGGCGCTCTGGTACCACAGCGACGCGACCCACTCGAGGACGTCGTGCCGGCCCACCCAGGCGTTGGCCGCGTGCTCGGCGTCGATGTGGAGGCGGGTCTCGAGGCGCAGCACGTCCTCGCCGTTGCGCTGCGCGAGCCCGACCCGGGGGTGGGACTTCGAGCGCACCCAGTCGTAGGCCCAGAGCAGCGCCAGCACGACGACGAGCTCGCCGAGGACCGGCGTCCGGCCCTCCTGGAACCGGCGCCAGCCCCGCAGCACCCTCACGCCGCGTGCACCGACTCGTCGGCCCCGGCGCGGGCGTAGAGCTCCTCGGTGCGGGTGAGCAGGGCGTCCCACGTCATGCCAGGCAGGGTACGGCGGTTGTGCCGGGCCATCGCCGCCCGTCGCGCTGCGTCTGTGGCGAGGGTCACGACGGCCGCGGCCATCTCGGCGTCGCTGGAGACGAGCAGGCCCTCGGTGCCCGAGGTGACGAAGCTGCCGACGCCGCTCTCGGCGCGCGCGATGACGGGCAGCCCGGCACTGCGCGCCTCCAGCGCGGCGATGCCGAACGACTCGAGCACGGCGGGGGCGACGAACAGGTCGGCCCGCGCGAACAGCGCGCGGATCTCGTCGCGGGGCAGCCGGCCGGCGAACTCCACCCAGTCCATGCCGTGGCGGCGGGCGTAGCGCTCGAGCCCGGCCCGCTCGGGGCCGTCGCCGACGATGACGGCCCGCAGCTGGATCGACCCGGGGAGCTGCGTGCGCGCGTCGCGCAGCAGGTGCAGCAGGGGGCGCGGCCGCTTGCGCGCGGCGAGCCGGCCGACGGCGACGACGACGACCTCGTCGGCCGGACGGGGGCGCGGGTGGACGATCCAGTCGGCGGGGTCGACGGCGTTGGGCAGCACGCTGACCGAGCCCGGCCCCACGAGCCGGCGCAGCGGCTCCGCGGCGACGTCGCTCACCGCCGTCCACTGGACCGGGAAGCGGCTCCAGCGGGTCACCCGGTCGAAGGCGCGGAAGGCCGGCTCTGCGTACGCCGCGAGCGAGTGCTCGGTGACGACCGCCGGCAGGCCGGCGCGCACGGCGCCGTGGATGCCGGCGAAGGCGAACGGCGACCAGACCCCGGCGTGCGCGTGCACGACGTCGTAGCCGCCCTCGGCGAGCGTGCGGTAGACCCGCGGCACGGCCAGCGGGTTGAACGCGCTGCTCGGACGCAGGCCCTCGACGAGTCGGCGCACGGGCACCGGCCCCTCGGGCTGGTCGCCCACGGGCGTGGACGTCAGCACCTCGACGTCGTGGCCCTGCTCCAGCTGTCGCCGGGCCAGGTCGCTGACGTGCATCTCGATGCCCCCGAGGCGGGGGAGGTACATGTCGGTGACGTGGGCGATCCTCACGCGCGCCCCCTGCAGCCGCCGCCTACGCTGCGGCGGTGCGGTACACCCTCGTGTCCTTCCACGCCCACCCCGACGACGAGGCCCTGCTCACGGCGGGCACGCTCGCCCGAGCGGCGGCCGAGGGCCACCGCGTCGTGCTGGTCGTGGCGACGACGGGCGGCGCGGGGCTCGCCTCCAGCGAGGTGCGCGCGAAGGGGGACCTGGCCGAGCAGCGCATGGCGGAGCTGCGCCGCTCCGCCGCCGAGCTCGGCTGCGCGCGCGTCGAGCACCTGGGCTACGCCGACTCGGGGCTCACGCCGGACCAGCGCGCGGGCGCGGGTCCCGACGCCTTCGCCGCCGCGGACGTCGACGAGGCCGCGGCACGGCTCGCCGCCCTCCTCCTGGAGGAGGAGGCCGACGTGCTGACGGGCTACGACGCCTCGGGCGGGTACGGCCACCCCGACCACGTGCAGGTGCACCGCGTGGCGCGCCGCGCCGCCGAGCTCGCGGGCACGCCGGTCCTGCTCGAGGCGACGGTGGACCGCGGGCGGCTGCTCCGCGCTGCTCGGCTGGTCCATCGGCTCCCTCGGGTGCCCGCTGAGTTCTCCCCGCGGCGCCTGGCCACGGCCTATGTGGAGAGCAAGGATCTCACGCACCAGGTCGACGTCGCGCCCTACTGGAGGAGGAAACGCGGGTCGATGTCGGCGCACGCCTCCCAGGCCACCGCCGACGAGGGGGCGCGGACGCTCGGGGTGTTCCTCCGGCTCCCCGCGCCGCTGTTCCGCCTGGCCTTCCGGCGCGAGTGGTTCGTCGAGGTCGGGCGCGCGCCGGGGCGGCCCCTGCTGGACGACCCGTTCGCGACCCTGCGGGAGCGCTAAGCCCGCGGCCCGCTGCTGCCGACATGCCTGCATGAGCACCACGACGCGCCCCGCAGCGGTCCTCGGCTCCGCCCCGCTGCCCGCCCTCCTCGTCCGCGACCGCTGCGACAAGTGCGGCGCCCAGGCCTTCGTCCGCGCCCGGCTCGCGGGCGGGGAGCTGCTGTTCTGCGGCCACCACGCCCGCACGTACGCGCCGGCGCTCGCCGCCGCGGGCGCCGTCGTGCGGGACGACACCCACCTCATCAACGTCAAGCCCTCGCAGTCCGCGAACGCCGACTAGCGCTGGGGCAGTCGATCGGGCAGCCCGATCGACTGCGACGGCCTGCCGCCCAGTTTGATCGGGCAGCCCGATCAAGTGCGCGGCCGGCCGCACGGGGTGGTCGCCGTACGGATGGGATTTCGTGCTGCCGGGCACCACTTCGTCGGGCGCACTGCTCGTCCTGCTCGTCGGTTGCCCTGCTCGTCCGGCGGCCAGCTCGCGCTGGACGACTCCACCGCCGCCCTGCCCACGGCTCCCCGTGCCCCGGTCCCCCACCGCGGGAGTCGCGGAGCCGCGCCAGGGGTAGGTCGACCCCCATGAAGGCACTCACCTGGCACGGCAAGCGCGACGTCCGCGTCGAGGAGGTCCCCGACCCGCGGATCCAGGAGCCGACGGACGCGATCATCAAGGTCACGTCGACGGCGATCTGCGGCTCGGACCTCCACCTCTACGAGGTGCTGGGCCCGTACCTCCACAGCGGCGACATCCTCGGCCACGAGCCGATGGGCGTGGTCGTCGAGGTGGGCTCCGAGGTGACGAACCTCAAGCCCGGCGACCGCGTGGTGGTGCCGTTCAACATCTCGTGCGGGCACTGCTGGATGTGCTCGCGCGGGCTGTTCGCGCAGTGCGAGACCACGCAGGTCCGCCAGTTCGGCAAGGGCGCGTCGCTGTTCGGCTACACCGAGCTCTACGGCCAGGTGCCGGGCGGTCAGGCGGAGTACCTCCGCGTCCCGCAGGCGCAGTTCGGCCCGATCAAGGTGCCCGACGGCCCCAGCGACCAGCGCTTCCTCTACCTCTCCGACGTGCTCCCGACCTCCTGGCAGGCCGTGCAGTACGCCGACGTCCCCCGGGGCGGCACCCTCGCCGTCATCGGGCTCGGCCCGATCGGGCAGATGGCCGTGCGCGTCGCGAAGCACCTCGGCGTCGAGCGGGTCATCGGCGTGGACTCCGTGCCCGAGCGCCTCGCCTTCGCCAAGCGGTACGGCGCCGAGGTCCTCGACATGACCGAGGTCGACGACGTCGCCGACACCCTCATCGACCTCGTCGACGGGCGCGGCCCGGACTCCGTGATCGAGGCGGTCGGCATGGAGGCGCACGGCGGCGCCGGGGGCATCGTCGGCAAGGCCGGGCAGACCGCCGTGGGCCTGCTCCCCGACGCGCTCGCCAAGCCGCTGATCGACAAGGCGGCGCTCGACCGGGTGGACGCCCTGGTGACGGCGCTGAAGGGCTGCCGGCGCGGCGGGACCGTCTCCATCTCCGGCGTGTACGGCGGGGAGCTCGAGCCGCTGCCGATGATGGAGATCTTCGACCGCGGGCTGCAGCTGCGGATGGGCCAGGCGCACGTGCGCCGCTGGACCGACGACATCCTCCCGCTCGTGCTCGACGACGCCGACCCGCTGGGCACCGAGGACTTCGCGACGCACCTGCTGCCGCTGGCCGACGCCCCGCACGGCTACGAGATGTTCCAGAAGAAGGAGGACGCCTGCGTCAAGGTCGTGCTCCAGCCCTGATCGGGGGCTTGACGCAGGGCACGGGCAGGACCGACAGTGCTCGGGCGGTCGCTGAGTGTGCTGGTACCGGCACTCGACGACCGCCCGTCCGGACCACGAGGAGGCGTTCCCATGGCGGAGTCGAGCAGGGCCCGCAGGCCGGCCGCGCGGCGCGGCAGCGGCCCCCTCACCACGCAGCCGGCCGCCGACGTGCCGACGGCCTGCCCGCACTGCCACGGCAGCCGCGTCACGCGCATGGCGATCACCCTCACGGACGGCACGCCGGTCACGCTGATGAGCTGCAGCGACTGCGACACCCGCTCGTGGTTCGACGGCCCGCGCATGCTGCAGCTGCAGGACGTCGTGGACCGCTCGACCAAGGACGGCGCGCAGGGCCTCGACCTGCGCGACCGCAAGCGCACGGACGCCGTGCCGCCGGCGCACGCCAGCCGCCGGCAGAGCTAGCCCCCACCGCGTGACGGGCTAGGGCGCGGCGAGCGCGCTCGGCCCGATGCGGTGGCCCGCCTCCTGGGCGGCGAGCGCCAGCGCCCCGAGCACCTCGGCGCGGTCGCCCAGCGTCCCGGCCAGCACCGTCACGGCCTCCGCGGCGCCCTGCTGGGCGTGCTCGTCGATGCTCTCCCGCACGCCGTCGAGCAGCGGCTGGCCCACCGGACCGAGCAGGCCGCCCATGACGACGGCCGCCGGGTTGAGCGCGTTGCACAGGGGGGCGACGACCCGCCCGATCTCCCTCCCGGCGCTGCGCATGGCGGCGACGGCGGTGGGCTCGCCGGCGCGGACGCGCTCGAGCAGCCGGGGGAGGGTGAGCGCCGGCCCGCCGGGCGGGGTGAGGTCGGCGAGCAGCTGCGGGACGCGGACCACCGCCTCGAGGCAGCCCGTGCTGCCGCACCGGCAGGGCAGGCCGTCCGTACGGACCTGGACGTGCCCGATCTCGCCCGCGATGCCGCTCGTGCCGCGGTGCAGCCGACCGCCGAGGACGAGCCCCGCGCCGATGCCGGTCGCCACCTTGACGTAGACGACGTCGCCCAGTCCCTTGGCGGCGCCGAACGCCGCCTCGCCGAGCGCGCCGAGGTTGGCGTCGTTCTCCGCCGTGACCGGGATGCCGATCCGCCGCTGCAGCTCGACCGCGGGGTCGATGCGCGTCCAGCCCGGCAGGATGACGCCGGAGAGCAGGTTGCCGGTCGCGGGGTCGAGCGGGCCGGGGACGCCGAGCACGACCCGCGAGAGCTGCTCGCGCTCGAGACCGGCCTCGGGGATGACCCGCGCGAGCAGCGCAGCCGCCTCGTCCAGGGCGTCGCGGCCGGACCGCGGGGTGTCGAAGGGCTCGACCCGCTCGGCGAGCACGCGCGGTGCGAGCGCGGCGACGGCGACGCGCACGTGGCGCTGGCCGAAGTCGACGGCAGCGGCGTACCCCGGCGGGGGAGCGAGCGTCACCAGCGTCGCCGGGCGTCCGCGCCCGCGGCGGCCGGGGTCCTCGGCGCGGACGTCCTCGACGAGGCCGCCGTCGCGCAGCTCGGTGAGGATGCTCGAGATCGTCGTGCGCGACAGCCCGGTCGTGCGCCCCAGCTCCGACTGGGTCAGGGCCCCGCTCCGGCTGAGCTGCTCGAGCACGCGCTGGCGGTTGAGCTCGCGCAGGGGGTCTGCGCTGACCGCGGGCGTCGTGCTCACCCGCAAATCGTACGCCCTCTTGGCAGAAATAGCGGTGATCTTCCCGAGCATGATCGCGACGGCCGCGGGGAGGGTGCTGGTCATGGCCGACCGCTGGTACCGCAACGCCGTCGTGTACAGCCTCGACGTGCACACCTTCCAGGACAGCGACGACGACGGCGTCGGGGACCTGGTGGGGCTGACCGAGCGGCTGGACTACCTCGCCCGGCTCGGCGCGACCGCGCTGTGGCTCAACCCCGTCCACCCCTCGCCCGGGCGGGACGGCGGCTACGACATCACCGACCACTACGAGGTGGACCCGGCGATCGGGACGCTCGGCGACTTCGCCGAGCTGCTCAACCAGGCCGACTCGCGCGGGATGCGCGTCGTGCTCGACCTCGTCGTCAACCACACGAGCAGCGAGCACCCGTGGTTCCGGTCGGCGTCGACCGACCCCGACTCGCCGTACCGCGACTTCTACGTCTGGTCCGACACCGAGCCGCCCGCCCGCCACGAGGGCATGGTCTTCCCCGGCGTGCAGACGGAGACCTGGACCTACGCGGAGGGCGTGGGGCGGTGGTACCACCACCGGTTCTACGACTTCGAGCCCGACCTCAACATCGAGAACCCCGTCGTCCGCCGGGAGATCCTCAAGATCGCGGCGTTCTGGGTGCGGCTCGGCGTCGCGGGCTTCCGGATCGATGCGGCACCCTTCGTGGTCGAGCTGACCCGGCCCGACCGCGCCGACGGCGAGCACGACCACGACTTCTACACCGAGCTGCGCCAGCACCTGTCGTGGCGCCGCGGGGACGTGCTCCTGCTCGCCGAGGCCAACGTGCCGGAGGAGGAGCAGCTGCGCTACTTCTCCTCGGGCGGCAGCGAGGCCGACCGGATCCAGATGCTGTTCTCCTTCGACCTCGACGCCGCCGCGATGGTGTCGCTCGCACGGCAGGACGCGACCGCTGTCGAGGACGCGCTGCGCGCGGTGCCGCAGCTGCCGCGCCACGGGCAGTGGGCGACGTTCCTGCGCAACCACGACGAGGTCGACCTCTCCACGCTGCCCGAGGACGCCCGGCGCGACGTCTTCGCCGCCTTCGGTCCCGACCCCGACATGCAGGTCTACGGCCGCGGCATCCGGCGCCGGCTCGCGCCGATGCTCGGCGGCGACCGGCGCCGGCTGGAGATGGCCTACAGCCTGCAGTTCGCGCTGCCGGGGACGCCGGTCCTGCGCTACGGCGACGAGATCGGGATGGGCGAGGACCTCGCGCTGCCCCAGCGGGAGGCGATCCGTACGCCCATGCAGTGGAGCGGCGGCCCCGGCGCCGGGTTCTCCCGCTCGGAGCACCTCGTCAAGCCGCTGGTGAGCGACGAGGAGTTTGCCCCCGACCGCGTCAACGTCGCGGACCAGCGGCGCGACCCCGCCTCCCTGCTGCAGTGGTTCGAGCGGATGCTCCACACGCTGCGCGAGTGCGCCGAGATCGGGACCGGGCGCCACGAGGTCGTCGAGCTCGGCGACGGGGCGCCGCGCAGCGTGCTCGCCCACCGCGCGCGCGGCGCCTCCGGCGACATCGTCTTCCTCCACAACCTCGCCGACGAGCCCGCCGCGGTCGACCTCTCCGCGCTCGGGGAGACGGCGGTCGAGGTGCTCGGCGCCGACGGGGCCGGGCAGGGGAGCACCGTCGAGCTCGCCGAGGTCGCGCTCGGGGGCTACGGCTACCGCTGGCTGCGCCTGTCCGGGCTGCTCGGCTGACCCGGGCGGGGAGCCCGCCGCCGGTCGCGGCCCACGGCGTCGGGGCGATGCGGTAAGCATGTCCCCATGGCCCAGGAGCAGCAGGCACGTCCCCTGACCGGCACCGCGCTGGGCGTCGACATCGGCGGCAGCGGGATCAAGGGCGCGCCGGTCGACCTGGCCACCGGCGCCTTCCTCGCCGAGCGCGTCCGCATCCCCACGCCGCAGCCCGCGACGCCCGAGGCCGTCGCCGCGACGGTCGGCGAGGTCACCCGCTCGTTCGACTGGACGGGACCGCTCGGCTGCACCGTCCCCGCCGTCGTGCGCGGCGGGGTCGCCCGCAGCGCCGCCAACATCGACCCCAGCTGGATCGGCACCGACGTGGTCACGCTGGTCTCCGGCGCGACCGGTGCCGGACCGGTGCTCGCGGTCAACGACGCGGACGCCGCCGGCTTCGCCGAGGTGGCGTACGGCGCGGCGAAGGGCCGCGACGGCGTCGTCATCGTCGTCACCCTCGGGACCGGCATCGGCACGGCGGTCATCTCGGACGGGCGGCTGCTCCCCAACACCGAGCTCGGGCACCTCGAGCTCGACGGCCACGACGCCGAGCGCAAGGCGGCCGACTCGGCCCGCGAGCGCGAGGACCTCTCGTGGAAGGAGTGGGGGCACCGCCTGCAGCGCTACTTCTCCCACCTGGAGATGCTCTTCTCGCCGTCGCTGTTCGTCGTCGGCGGCGGCGTGAGCAAGAAGGCCGACAAGTTCCTCCCCCTGCTCGAGCTCGAGACGGAGATCGTGCCGGCGGCGCTGCGCAACGACGCCGGGATCGTCGGCGCGGCGCTGCTCGCCGCCCAGCTGCCCGGCGGGGCGCCGGAGGCGGGGGGCGCGCCGAGCGCGCTCGAGCCCGGCGGGGCGTGAGCGGAGGCGGCCGTCACCGCCGCACCCCGCGCGCCGACTACGCGGGGCGGCACCGTCGGATGCCCGCCGCCTCCCCGGACCGCTCGCTCCTCCTCCGCGGCGCCGTCGTCGCCGTGCTCGGCGTGGCGGCCGCCGCCGGCTCCCGCACGTGGCTCGTGCAGGCGTTCTCCATCCCGTCCGAGTCGATGGAGCGCACGCTGCACGGCTGCGCCGGCTGCTCCGGCAACGACCGGGTGCTCGTCGAGAAGGTCACCCGGCGGGTCTCGGGCGTGCGCCGCGGCGAGGTGGTCGTCTTCCGGACGACCGGCACCGCGTACGCCGCGCTGGGCGAGCGCGACGTCGTGAAGCGGGTCGTCGGGCTGCCGGGCGACACCGTCGCCTGCTGCGACGTGCAGGGCCGGGTGACGGTCGACGGGCGCGGCCTGGCCGAGCCGTACGTCTACGAGGACGACCACCGCCGGTTCGGCCCCGTCGTCGTGCCCGCCGGGCAGATGTGGGTGATGGGCGACCACCGCAGCGACTCGCGCGACTCGCGCTCGGTCGGCCCTGTGCCCGAGGGCAACGTCGTCGGCCGCGCGGTGCTGCGCTTCTGGCCGCCGTCGCGCGCGGGCCTGCTCTAGCTCAGGCCAGCCGGGCGAGCAGCGCGTCGTGGAGCAGCCCGTTGCTCGCGAGCGCGCTGCCGTGGCCGGGGCCGGGACGTCCGGTGAGGTCGGTGAAGCGGCCGCCGGCCTCCCGCACGAGCAGGTCGAGCGCCGCCAGGTCGTGGAGCGCGACGTCGGGCTCGGCCGCAGCGTCGACGACGCCCTCGGCGAGCAGGGCGTAGGACCAGAAGTCGCCGTAGGCCCGGGTGCGCCACGCCCCGTCCAGCACGCCGAGCCACGCCCCGCGCCGCTCGCCCCAGCCGACGAGGTCGGAGTACGACACCGACGCGTCCGCGAGCCGCGCCACCTGCGAGACCGCGAGGCGCGTGCCGTCCGCAGGACCCGTGCCGGCGTACGCGCCGGTGCCTCGCGCCGCCCACCAGCGGCGGCCGAGCGCGGGCGCCGAGACCACCGACACGACGACCTCGCCGTCGAGGGCGAGCGCGACGAGCGTCGCCCAGACCGGCACGCCCCGCACGTAGTTCTTGGTCCCGTCGATGGGGTCGAGCACCCAGCGGCGCGGCCCGCTGCCGGTGTCGGCGTACTCCTCGCCGTGGACCGCGTCGCCGGGCCGCTCCCGGGCGAGCAGCTCGCGCGCGGCGCGCTCCGCGGCGGTGTCCGCGTCCGAGACGGGGGTCGCGTCGGGCTTCGCGCTCACCTGGAGGTCGAGCGCCCGGAAGCGCGCCAGCGTGATGGCGTCGCAGGCGTCCGCGACGGCGTGGGCCAGGGCGAGGTCGTCCACGCGGTCGTCGCGGTCGTCGCTGTCGTCGAGGTGGGGGGAGGGCACCGGCTGACGCTAGCGCCCCGCTGGACGCCGAGGGCCGTGCAGGGGGCAGGATGTCCGGCGTGACCAGCGAGACCCGGCTCGCGGCCCTCGCCGCCGCGGCCACGGGGCTGCAGCGCACGGCGTCCGCCGCCGCCGCGCTGGAGGTCGTCGCGCGCGCCGCCGGTGCGGACGCGGCCGTCGTGTGGCCCGGGTCCGCGGGCACCGTCGACGCCGTGTCCTGGGAGGGGGCCGCGCCCGAGCGGCCCGCGGCGCGCGTCCCCTTCGGCGAGGTCGAGGACTGGAGCGACGCCGACGGTCGCCGGTGGCGCGTCGCCGGGCTGCCGGGCGGGGGCGCGCTCGCCCTGGCCGGT
Organism: Motilibacter rhizosphaerae; assembly: GCF_004216915.1. Taxonomy (NCBI): domain Bacteria; kingdom Bacillati; phylum Actinomycetota; class Actinomycetes; order Motilibacterales; family Motilibacteraceae; genus Motilibacter; species Motilibacter rhizosphaerae. The sequence goes on along the minus strand of NZ_SGXD01000003.1, from coordinate 404,004 downwards.
GGCCCGGACGAGCCCGAGCTGCTGACGGCGCTCGCGGCCCTGCTCGAGCCGGCGCTCGCCGTGGCCTCCGCGAGCGCGCTCGTGCAGCGCGCCCTGCTGCCCGAGGCCCTGCCGCGGCTGCCCTCCATCGAGCTCGCCGCGCACTACGCCGCGGGCAGCGCGGGCGGTGGCGGGGACTGGTACGACGCGTTCGAGCTCCCCGACGGCCGGCTCGGGCTCGCCGTCGGCGACACGATGGGCCGTGGGGTGGGCGCGGCCGCGCGGATGGGGCAGGTGCGCGCGGCGCTGCGGGCGTACGCGCTGGAGGGGCACCCGCCCGCCGAGGTGCTCCGGCTGCTCGACGCCTTCGTCCGCACCTTCGACGAGGCGGCCTTCACGACCTGCGCGTACGTCCGCTACGACCCGGAGTCCCGGCGGCTGAGCGCCGCGACCGCCGGCCACGTGCCGCCGCTGGTGCTGGAGGCGGACGGCACCGGCGCGTACCTCGACCTGGACCCGGGCGTCCCGCTGGGCGCGGGCACGATGCGCCAGGGGTTCTCCGTCGACCACGTCTCCGGGCTCGCCGTCGACGCGACCGTCGTGCTGCTCACCGACGGCGTGCTGGGGGCGGGGGTCGACGACGGGCTCGCCCGCGTGCGCGCGGCCGCCGCGGGAGCCGCGGGGGGCGGGGCGGAGGCCGTCGCCACCGCGGTGGCGGCTGTGGCGGCTCCCGGAGCCGCGGACGACGTCGCCCTCGTCGCCATGCGGGCCCGGTCGCAGTCGCCCACGTCGGAGGACGGCACCCGCTCGCTCGACGTCGAGCTGCCGCCGAGCGTCCACGCCGCGCGCGTGGCCCGCGCCCGGGTGCTCGCGGCCCTCGCCGACTGGGGGCACGGCGGCTCGGACGACGCCGGCGGCCCGGGGGCGTTCGAGGCCGTGGACGCCGTGGTGCTGCTGACCGACGAGCTCGTCACCAACGCGGTGCTGCACGCGCAGTCCGCGCTGCGCCTGCAGCTGCAGGGCCGGCGCGACGTGCTGCGGGTCTCCGTCACGGACGAGAGCCCCCGGCTCCCCGCTCCGCGCCACCAGGAGCCGATGGCCGAGGGCGGGCGCGGGCTGCGCCTCGTCGAGCTGCTCGCCTCGCGCTGGGGCGTCGACCCGCTGCCGCTCGGCAAGCGGATCTGGTTCGAGGTCGACCTCGCGGCTGGCTAGACCGCCTCGGTGCGGCTGCGGAGCAGGCGGCGCAGCGACTCGAGCCGGGCGGGGGAGCTCGCGCCCGTCGCGACCCAGGCGTCGAGCGCGCACTCGGGCTCGTCGTGGGTGCAGCCGCGCGGGCACTCCTCCAGCCCGCCCGCGAGGTCCGGGAAGGCCGCCACCACCCGCGTCGGGTCGACGTGCGCGAGCCCGAAGCTGCGGACGCCGGGAGTGTCGATGACCCACCCCTCGCCGCCGGGCAGCTCCAGCGCGACCGCGGAGGTGGAGGTGTGCCGCCCGCGGCCCGTCACGTCGTTGACCGACCCCGTCGTGCGCACGGCGCCGGTCAGCGCGTTGACGAGCGTGGACTTGCCGACGCCCGAGTGCCCGACGAGGACGCTCGCTCGCCCCTGGAGGCGCGCGCGGAGCTCCTCGACGCCCTCGCTGCGGCGCACGGCCACCCACGGCACCTCGAGCGCGCCGTACGCCGCCAGCAGGGCGTCCGGCGGCTCGAGGTCGACCTTGGTGATGCAGAGCAGCGGGACGAGCCCCGCGTCGTACGCCGCGACCAGGCACCGGTCGAGCAGCCGCGGGCGGGGCTCGGGGGAGGTGGTCGACGTGACGACGACGAGCTGGTCGGCGTTGGCGACGAGGACGCGCTCCACCGGGTCGGTGTCGTCGGCCGTGCGGCGCAGGACGGTGCGCCGCGGCTCGACGCGGACGATCCGCGCGAGCGCGTCCGGCCCGCCGGCGAGGTCGCCCACGAGCGCGACGTCGTCCCCGACGGCCACGCCCTTGCGCCCGAGCTCGCGGGCGCGCATGGCGGTGACGACCGAGGCGTCGGGCAGCCGGCAGGTGTAGCGGCCGCGGTCGACGGCGGTCACGAACCCGGCGGCCGCCGCCTCGTGCGCCGGCCGGTCCTTCGTGCGCGGGCGCGACTTGCCGCGGCCCGGGCGTACGCGGACGTCGTCCTCGTCGAGCTCGCGCCCCCTCCCGGCCACGTCGCCCGCTCTAGCCCAGGGCGCGGGCCCACATGCCCGCGAAGCCCGGGAGCGTCTTGCTCGTGGTCTCGATGTCCTCGACCTCGACGCCCGGCACGACGAGGCCGAGCACGGCGCCCGCGGTCGCCATGCGGTGGTCGGCGTAGCTGCGGAAGACCCCGCCGTGGAGCGGGCGCGGGCGGACCTCGAGCCCGTCCGGGGTCTCGGTGACGTCGCCGCCCAGTCCGTCGAGCTCGCGGGCCAGGGCGGCCAGGCGGTCGGTCTCGTGCCCGCGCAGGTGGGCGATGCCGCGGAAGGTGGAGGGGGTGGAGGCGAGCGCGGCCACGGCGACGAGCACGGGCGTGAGCTCGCCGACGTCGTGGAGGTCGGCGTCGATGCCGCGCAGCTCGCCGGTGCCCCGCAGCTCGAGGCCCTCGTCGTCGAGCGTGACCGCCGCGCCCATCGCGCCGAGCAGCCAGCGCAGGGCGTCGCCGGGCTGCGTCGTGCGGCGCGGCCAGCCCGGGACGCGCACCCGGCCCCCGGTGACGAGGGCGGCGGCGAGGAAGGGGGCCGCGTTGGACAGGTCGGGCTCGACGTCGAGGTCCCGCGCGCGCAGGCGACCGGGCTCGACGCGCCAGGCGCCAGGAGCCGAGTCGTCGACGACGACCCCCGCAGCGCGCAGCATCTCGACGCTCATGTCGATGTGCGGCTGCGAGGGGACCGGAGGTCCCTCGTGCCGCAGCGCGAGGCCCTCGCCGAAGCGGGCGCCGGCCAGGAGCAGGCCGCTGACGAACTGGCTCGAGGCGCTCGCGTCGATGACGAGGTCGCCGCCGCGCACCGCTCCGGTGCCGTGGACCGTGAACGGCAGGGTGCCGCGGCCGTCGTCGTCGACCGCGACCCCGAGGCCGCGCAGCGCACCGACCACGGTCGCCATCGGCCGGACGCGCGCGTGGGGGTCGCCGTCGAAGCGGACGTCGGCGTCGAGCAGCCCCGCGAGCGGCGGGACGAAGCGCATGACGGTGCCGGCCAGGCCGCAGTCGACGTCGAGCGCCGGCCTGGCCGCTCCGGGAGCGGCACTGTCGGTGGAGGGTGGCAGGGTCCCGGGCGTGACCCTCCAGTCCTCCCCGAGCTCCTCGACGCCCGCCCCGAGGGCGCCGAGCGCCGCGGCCATGAGCCGGGTGTCGCGCGCCCGCAGCGGGCGGCGCAGGAGCGAGGGGCCGTCGGCGAGGGCGGCGAGCACGAGGGCGCGGTTCGTCACCGACTTCGACCCGGGGACGGGGACGACCGCGTCGACCGGGCCGCTCGCCAGCGGCGCGGGCCAGAGGGGGAGCTGGGCGGTCGTCACGTGCACGGAGCCTAGGCCCCGTCCGCGCGGCTCAGGCGACGGCCTTGAGCGCGCGGGTCGGGGCGGCGGCGGCGACGCGCTTGGCGCTCGTGGCCGCGTGGCGGGTCCGCCAGGCGATCGAGGGGTTGCCGCCGGTGTCGACCGCCGCGAGGAGCAGGCCCCCGAGCAGGCCGAGGTTCTTGAGGAACTGCGTGCGCTGCTGGGCGGCGGACGCGGCGTCGGTCTGCTCCCAGAAGCGGTGGCCGGCCAGGGTCGTCGGCACGATCGAGCCGGCGAGCAGCAGCGCCGAGACGCGGGGGAGCCGGCCGAGGGCCAGCAGCGCCCCCGCGCCGACCTGCACGGCGCCGTTGATGCGGACGAGCTGCGTCGCGTCCTCGGGCAGCCAGGAGACCTTGCGCGCCACGGGGGTGGCGACGGGCTCGGCGGCCTCCGCCTTGCTCTCCGGGTCCTTGAGCTGGGCGATACCGCCGGAGACGAAGGTGGCGGCGAGCATGGGGCGCGCGAGGCGGCGTACGAGCGGCATGCGGTGCCCCTTCCCCGGGTGCGGCCGGAATATCCAGTGGACTCCGGACGCTGCGCCTGCCAGACTGCTGGCTGTACGATACAGTTTCGTTTCGCGGTGGCGACCGAGCCGCGCAGACCGCTGGGCGGAGGGCCTCCCGGCCGTCCGTCCCGAGCGCGAGCGGCCCAGCCGCCCGACCGCGGACGAGCCCGCCGGGCCCGCACCGCCAGCCCGTACCGACCTGCGAGGAGGGGACCCGTGCCGCCGACCGGTTCGCCGCGCCACGAGGCGATCTGCCGCGCCGCCCTCGAGGTGGTCGCGGAGGACGGCTACGACCGCATGAGCATGGACGCGGTCGCGGCCCGGGCGCGCGCGAGCAAGGCGACGATCTACCGGCACTGGGCGGGCAAGCGCGACCTCGTCCTCGACGCGCTGCACCTGCGCGGCCCGTCCTGCGTGGTCGTCCCGGACACCGGCACGCTGCGCGGCGACATCCTCGCCACGCTCGGGATGGTCGACACCGGCACCATGCGCGAGGACATGCTGCTCGTCAGCGGCGTCCTCCGCGCGCTGGCCGGGGTGCCCGAGATCGCGGACGCCGTGCGCGAGCAGATCCTCGAGGCCAAGCGCGACCTCTCCCGCACGCTCGTCTCGCGCGCGGTGGCACGCGGCGAGGTCCCCCCGGACGCCGACCCCGACGTGTTCCACGTCGTGGCGCCGGCGCTCGTGTTCTTCCGCGTCACCGTCCTCGGCCAGCCCGTGGACGAGGAGTTCCTCACCTACGTCACCGACGACGTCCTCATCCCCCTGTTGACCCGCCAGCGCCCGGTGCCAGCCCGGGCCGAGCAGAAGGAGTCCGCATGACCTCGACGAGCCTGGAGCAGGGCGGGCAGGTGACGGAGGCGCCCGACCCCCGCCGCTGGCTGGCCCTCGGCGTCATCGCCGTGGCGCAGCTCATGATCGTCCTCGACGCCACCATCGTGAACATCGCGCTGCCGAAGGCGAGCGCGGACCTCGGGATCTCCACCGCCGACCGGCAGTGGATGGTCACCGCCTACACCCTCGCCTTCGGGGGCCTGCTCCTGCTCGGCGGCCGCATCGCCGACTACAACGGGCGCAAGCGCACCTTCATCATCGGCCTCATCGGCTTCGCCGTGGCCAGCGCCATCGGCGGCGTGGCGCAGAGCGAGGCCATGCTGTTCGCGGCCCGCGCGCTCCAGGGCGCGTTCGCCGCGATCATGGCGCCGGCGGCGCTCTCGCTGGTCACCGTGACCTTCACCGAGCCGAAGGAGCGCGCCAAGGCCTTCGGCGTCTTCGGCGCGATCTCCGGCGGCGGCGCGGCGCTCGGCCTCATCCTCGGCGGCGTGCTCACCGAGTACGCCTCCTGGCGCTGGTGCCTCGGCGTGAACTTCCCGATCGCCGTCGCGACGGCGTTCGCCGCTGCGGCCGTCGTCCACGAGAGCAAGGCGCACGGCGACACCCGCTACGACATCCCGGGCGCGCTGCTCGCCACGCTCGGCCTGGTCAGCCTCGTCTACGGCTTCACCGAAGCGGCGAAGCAGAAGTCGACGATCAACCCCAAGACGCACCAGCCCGACATCGTCGGCTGGACCGGCGCGAGCACGATCGCGTTCCTCGTGGCCGCCGTCGTCCTGCTCGTCGCGTTCTTCGTCTGGGAGTCCCGCGCGGCCAACCCGATGCTGCCGCTGCGCATCATCCTCGACAAGAACCGGGGCGGCTCCTACCTCGTTTTCCTCCTGGTGGGCGCCGGGCTGTTCGCGATGTTCCTGTTCCTCACCTACTACTTCCAGCTCAACCTGGGCTACTCGCCGCTCAAGGCCGGGTTCGCGTTCCTGCCCTTCAGCCTCGGCATCATCGTCACCGCCGGCGTCGCGGCCCAGCTGCTGCCCCGCGTCGGCCCGCGCCCGCTGCTCCTCACCGGCCTCGTCATGGGCGTGCTCGGCATGCTCTGGCTGACCCGGCTGGAGCAGACGAGCTCGTACTGGGCGCACGTCCTGCCCTCCGAGGTCATCATCAGCGTCGGCATGGCGCTCGTCTTCATCCCGGCGTCGAGCACGGCGCTGGTCGGGGCGGGCGGGCACGACGCCGGCATCGCCTCGGCAGTGCTCAACACCTCGCAGCAGATCGGTGGCTCGCTCGGCACCGCGCTGCTCAACACGCTGTTCGCCTCGGCGGTGACGAGCTACATCACCACCCACGTGGCGGCGGCGACCACCAAGCCCGCGCAGGCCGCGCTCGCCCTCGAGTCGACGATGCACGGCTACCGCACGGCCTTCTTCTGGGGCGGCGTGCTGCTCTTCGTCGCCCTCGTGGCGGCGGCGCTGCTCGTCACCGCGCACAAGGAGGACGTCCCCACCGACGGGGCGATGGCCGTCGCCTGACGCGCCGGCCCTGCACGGCGGACCCCGTCCGCGCACGTCCCGCTCCCGCCCGCGGCACCTCCCCGGTGCCGCGGGCGGTGGCATGCTGGGCCCCGTGTGCGGTCGCTACGCAGCCAGCCGGAACCCCGACGACCTCGTCGAGGAGTTCGACATCGCGCGGCTGGTCGACCCGGACCTGCCGCCCAGCTGGAACATCGCGCCGACGGACCCGGTGCGCATGGTGGTCGAGCGCGCCCACGACGAGGTCCAGGAGCGCCAGCTGCGCCTCGCCCGCTGGGGTCTCGTCCCCTCCTGGGCGAAGGACGTGAAGATCGGCAGCCGGCTCATCAACGCCCGCGTCGAGTCCGTGGCCGAGAAGCCCGCGTTCCGCCGGGCCTTCGCCGCCCGGCGCTGCCTGCTCCCCGCCGACGGCTACTACGAGTGGTACGCGCAGGAGGCCGGCGGCAAGCAGCCGTTCTTCATCACCCGGCGCGACGGGCGCAGCCTCGCCATGGCCGGGCTCTACGAGGTGTGGCGCGACCCCGCCGGCGGGCCCGAGGCGCCGCTGCTGTGGACGGCCACGGTCATCACGACGACCGCCGAGGACGAGCTCGGCCACATCCACGACCGCATGCCGATGCAGGTCGAGCCCGACGGCTGGGCCCGGTGGCTCGACCCGCACGTCTCCGACCCTGCCGAGCTGCACGGGCTGCTCCTGGCCGCGCCCCCCGGCACGCTGGAGGCCCGCCCGGTCTCGACGCTGGTCAACAGCGTCCGCAACGACGGCCCCGAGCTCGTCGAGCCGCTCGCCCCGGCGGACGAGCCGACGCTGTTCTGAGCCGTGCCGCCCTCCCGCCCTGCCGGCGCCGGCGCTCCCGAGCCGGACGCGGTCCTGGACGTGCCGACGCCGCTGGGACCCGCCCGGGCGCACGTGCACGACGCGGCGGGCCCGCCCCGCGCCACCCTCGTCCTCGGGCACGGTGCAGGACGCGGCAGCGACACCCCGGACCTGCTCGACCTCGCCCGCGCGCTGCCGCCGCGCGGCATCCGCGTGGTCCGCGTCGACCAGCCCTGGGTGGTCGCCGGCGGGCGCGTGGCCCCGGCGCCCCCGCGGCTCGACGCCGCGTGGCTCGCGGCCGTGCCCGCGCTGCCGCTCGCCGGCGCCCTCCTCCTCGGCGGCCGCTCCGCGGGGGCGCGCGTCGCCTGCCGCACGGCGCGGCAGCTGGGGGCGGCGGGCGTGCTCGCCCTCGCGTTCCCGCTCCACCCTCCTGGTCGGCCCGAGCGCTCGCGGGCGGAGGAGCTGACGGGGGCGGGGGTCCCCGTCCTCGTGGTCCAGGGCGAGCGCGACGCCTTCGGGCGGCCGGAGGAGCTGCCCGCGGGTCGCGGGCGGCGGGTCCTCGGCGTCCCCGGTGACCACGCGCTCGCCGGGGGCGTGCCGGCCGCGGCGCTCGCTGAGGTCGCGAGGTGGGGAATCGCCCGTGCCCGTCGAGGTGTTGGAGCAGACGGGAGCCGGGCCGCAGGGGGTCCGGCCGTCGGGACCGCGGGCGACGAGCCCGCTCGGCCCTGACGCAGGTCGGACCACACCCGGCGGCGCGCACGGCGCGCCCGGACGGAGGAGGAGCCCATGCTCGCCGCGAGCACGCTGCACCGGGGGGAGGTCGCGCACCTCTCCTGGCGGCAGTGGCCGGCAGGTGCCGGGGGGTCGGCACCGATAGGCTCGTCCCCGATGAGCACCGAGACCGACGCCGAGCGGACCGCGCGCTTCGAGCGCGACGCGCTGCCGTTCGTGGACCAGCTCTACTCCGCGGCGCTGCGCATGACGCGCAACCCCTCGGACGCCGAGGACCTGGTGCAGGAGACCTTCGCCAAGGCGTACTCCTCGTTCCACCAGTTCACCGAGGGCACCAACCTCAAGGCGTGGCTCTACCGGATCCTCACCAACACCTTCATCAACACCTACCGCAAGAAGCAGCGCGAGCCGCAGCAGTCGGACTCCTCGGAGATCGAGGACTGGCAGATCGCCGCGGCGGGCGGCCACACCTCCGGCGGGCTGAAGTCCGCCGAGGCGGAGGCGCTCGACCACCTGCCGGACAGCGACGTCAAGGACGCGCTCCAGTCGATCCCCGAGGACTTCCGCATCGCGGTCTACCTCGCCGACGTCGAGGGCTTCTCCTACAAGGAGATCGCGGACATCATGGGGACGCCCATCGGCACCGTGATGTCGCGCCTGCACCGGGGTCGCCGCCAGCTGCGGACCCTGCTCGAGGACTACGCGCGCGAGCGCGGGCTCGTGCCGGCCAACGGCGGTCAGGAGGGGTCGCGATGAGCTGCGGCAACCACCACGAGACCCCCTGCGTCGAGGTCCTCGCGCAGGTCTACTCCTACATCGACGGCGAGCTCGGCGGCTCCGACTGCGCCACCGTGAAGCACCACCTCGACGAGTGCTCGCCCTGCCTGCGCGAGTTCGGCATCGAGGAGGAGGTCAAGGCGCTGGTGCGGCGCTCCTGCGCCGACCCCGCTCCGACCGAGCTGCGGGCCAAGGTGCTCCTCCGGATCCGGCAGGTCTCCGTGGAGCTCGGCCCGGTCGAGTAGCCGACCAGGCCCACGCGGCCACCCCGGCGGCGGCGAGCACGTCGCCGGGGCTCGCCACCTCCCTGCGCCACGGGGCGGCCACCGGGAGGCGGTCGGCGAGCCAGGGCAGCCGCGTACGCCCGTCCAGCGCCTCGTGGGCCGGGTCCTCCGCCAGGCGGAGCTCGGCTGCCGGGACGCCGGCGCGCGCAGCCGCTGCCGTGCTCACCGGCATCGCCCCGTTCGCGACGACGACCGCGGCGTTGAGCAGCAGCCCGGCGCCCAGCAGGAGCGAGCCAGCCGTCCGCCGGTTGGCCAGGACGGCCCCGGCTGCGAGCAGGGTGCCGGCGCTGGAGACGACGGTCCACGCCGTCCCGCTCGCGCCGAGGGCCGCCGCCGCCACCTCCAGCAGCACGGCGAGCACCAGCACCGCGGCGCCGCGCAGCCGCTGCTCCGCGAGGAGCCGCACCCGCCCGCCGGTCCCCAGGGACAGCGCCAGCGCGAGCAGCGCGACGGCGAGCACGAGTCCCATGCCGCTATCCTGCCCGCCGGCCGGCCAGGTTCGGCTCAGGACCGGCCTCCACCCGCCGAACCTGCGGGTGTGACCCCGCCGCCGTCCGTCCTGCCCTTCCTGCAGGCGCTGAGCGAGCTGCGCGGGAGCGACCTGCACTGCAAGGTGGGCAGCCCCCCGCGGATCCGGATCGACGGCCGGCTGCGCCGGCTCCAGGCCGACGTGCTCACCCCGGCGGACACCGAGGCGATGCTCGCCGAGGTGATCCGCCCCGACCTCGTCGGCGCCTTCGCCCGCTCCTCCGAGGCGGACTTCGCTCACTCGGTGCCCGGTCTCGGGCGCTTCCGCGTCAACGCGTACCGCGCCCGCGGGTCCGTCGGCCTCGTCTTCCGCCGTGTGCCGGAGGGCGCGATCCCGCTCCCGGAGCTCGGCCTGCCGCCGATCGTCTCGACCATCGCCAACGAGGCGCGCGGCCTCGTCCTCGTCACCGGCCCCACCGGGTCCGGCAAGTCCACGACGCTCGCCGGGATGATCGACCACATCAACTCCACGCGCGAGGCGCACATCGTCACGGTCGAGGACCCGATCGAGATCCTCCACGCCGACAAGGTGGGGATGGTCAACCAGCGCGAGGTCCACATCGACACCGAGTCCTTCTCGACCGCGCTGCGCGGGGCGATGCGCCAGGACCCCGACGTCATCCTCATCGGCGAGATGCGCGACGCCGAGACCGTGCGGGCGGCCATCTCCGCGGCCGAGACGGGCCACCTCGTCCTGTCGACCCTGCACACGATCGACGCGCAGGAGACGGTCAACCGGGTCATCGACGTGTTCGCGCCGCACGAGCGCCAGCAGGTGCGGCACTCGCTCGCCGGCGCGCTGCGCGCGGTCATCTGCCAGCGGCTCGTCCCGCGCGCCGACGGCAAGGGCCGCAGCGTCGGCATGGAGGTGTGCATCGGCACCGGCCGCGTGCTGGAGGCGATCGCCGACCAGGAGAAGACCTCCGGGATCACGCAGATCATCGCCGAGGGCGGCTTCTACGGCATGCAGACCTTCGACCAGCACCTCGTCTCGTTCGTCCGCGACGGCGTCGTCCGCCTCGAGGACGCGCTCGAGGCATCGAGCAGCCCGCACGACCTGCAGGTCGAGCTGCGCCGCCTCGGCCTCGTCGCCTGAGCCGGCGCGGGGTAGGGGCCCCGCCAGCGGGCAGGCTGCGCAGGTGGGACCCCTCGTCGCGGCCGTGACCGCCTGGCTGCGCCGCGTACGCCGTCGGCTGACCGGGCGCGACCTCGCGCTCGTCGGGGCGGGGCTCACGTTCTACGCGGGGATCGCGGTCGTCCCCGGCCTGCTCGTGGCGTCGTGGGCGGCCGGGCTGCTCGTCGGCGAGCCGCGCATGGTGTCGTTCGCCGGGTCGCTGGGGCGCGCCCTCCCGGACAGCCTCGGCGCGCCCGGCGTCGCCCGCCGGCTCGTCGACACGGGCGCCCACCTGCACTGGGTGCAGGCGCTGGTCGCGGCGTTCCCCGCCTCGCTGTACGGCGAGGGCCTGCGCCGCTCGTTCCTCAGCCTGGAGGACGCGGGGACCGAGCGGCTCGTGGGCTGGCGCGGCCGGGTCCGCGTCCTGCCGCTCATCGCCGTGGCCCCGCCGCTGCTGCTGGCCGTGCTCGGCATCACCCCGCTGCTCGCCCGCCTGCTGCGCGGCAACGCGGCCGCCCCGACCGCGCTGGGGGTCTTCGTCGCGCTCGTCGTCGACTGGCTCGTGCTGTCGGTGCCGGTGACTTGGGCCTACCGGGTCGTGGGGCGGGGTGTCGGCTCCTGGGTGGCGGCGCTCGCGGCAGGGCTCGTCGCGGCGTCGTTCGTGAGCGGGTTCCTCCAGGGGTTCGTGCTCTTCCTCGCGCTGCCGATCGACCTCGAGGCGCCCTTCGGCGGGCTGCCTGTCGTGGGCGCGATCGTCGCGGTCGGGCTGTGGCTCTGGGTGCTGCACCTCGTCGTGCTGGTGGGCTACGCGATGGCCCTGGAGTTCCGTGCGGAGGACTGGCGGGAGGTGCGCGGGAAGCGCACCGCCCACCAGCCCGGGACGGGTGTCAGCTGATCTTCGGCAGCACGTGCTCGCCGTAGAAGTCGATGACCGCCGGCTGGTCGCGCTCGCCGGAGTGGACGAACGGCAGCACGCCCATGTCGAGGAGACCCTGCACGGCGTCGACGTGCACCTGCGCGCTCGCGCCCTTGGGCCAGGTCGACGTGACCTGCGCCATCGAGAACATCCGCTCCGCCTTGTGCTGGATGCTCAGCGGGTTCGGGTCGTAGAGCAGCGTGGGGTTCCAGGAGTCGTAGGTGAAGCGCCAGCGCTCGGCGGCGTAGTGCAGCGGGGTCGGCAGCGTCGTGGTGCTGACGAAGAGCTCCGCGTAGCGCAGCAGGGTCGCCGGGTCGCGGCCCGAGTCCTGCGCGCCCTTCTGGAACGCCGCCTGCAGCGCCGGGTCCATCTGGTCCTTGGCCGAGCCGATCCACCCGTCGCCGTAGCGTCCGGCGTTGTACGCGCTGTTCGGCCCGCTCGCCGCCATGAGGATCGGCACGGGCTTCGTCGGCACGTCGTAGAGCTGGAACTGGTCGACCGAGTAGTACTGGCCGGTGAACGTCGTCCGCTGGCCCTTCCACAGCTCGCGGATGAGCTGCACGGCCTCGACGAGGCGCGCCGCCCGCTCGGCGTACGGGCCGAACTGCCCCGTCGCCGCCCGCTCGTTGAGCGCTTCGCCCGCACCCACCCCGAGGAAGACCCTCCCGGGGGCGAGGATGCCGAGGCTCGCCCAGGCCTGGGCGACCTCGCTGGGGTGGTGGCGGTAGATCGGGCAGGTGACGCCCGTGCCGAACGTCGCCGTGCGCGTCGACTGGCTGAGCAGGGCCTGCGTGATCCACGGGTGCATGGCGTGGCCCTGGACGTCCTCCCAGGGCTGGATGTGGTCCGAGGTCCACAGGTAGCCGAAGCCCGCCGCCTCGGCCTGCGTGGACCAGGCGACGAGCGACTGGGTGCGGAACTGCTCGTGGGAGAGCACGAAGCCGACCGGCTTCTTCCCGGCCGGGGCCTTCGGCGGGGCGGCGTACGCGGTGGCGGGCGCGGCGGCCACGGCGCTGACCGCGGCGAGGCCGGCGAGCAGCGCGCGCCGGGAGACGGTGGGGGAGGGGGCCGCTGGGCTCGGCGCGGCTGCCGGAGTGGGGGGCATGCCGGGGTTGTTCCCAGCGCACCGGTCCGCACTCAGACGTACCGGGACAGACCGGACGGGTCCGCCCGCCTCCGGTCCGAACGGGGTGCCCCAGTGGCCGTGGGAGCGCCACTGGGTGCCCCCGTTCGGACGCGCGGCCCGCGCCGCCGATCCGAACGGGGTGCCCCAGTGGCCGTGGGAGCGCCACTGGGTGCCCTTGTTCGGTCAGGGGGAGGGGCGGTTAGGGGGAGGGGCGGTCAGGGAGGGGCGGGAGAGCAGGGGGCCGGGGGGGGGCGGCGGCCCCCGGGGACGCCACGGGCCCGCCTCCGACGGACGGAGGCGGGCCCGCGGACGGGAGCGCAGAGGCTCAGGCGGCCTTCTTGGTCTCCCAGAAGATCGTGTCGATCTCGGCGATCTTGTCGAGGAGCTTCTGCGCCTCGGCCGGGTCGACGGTGCCCTTGCCGCCAGCGGCGCCGGCGAGCTTGGTCGCCTCGTTGAACAGCTGGTGCAGGTGCGGGTACTTCTCGAAGTGCGGCGGCTTGAAGTAGTCCGTCCACAGCACCCAGAGGTGGTGCTTGACCAGCTCGGAGCGCTGCTCCTTGATGATGAGGGCGCGGGTGCGGAAGACCGGGTCCTCGTTGCCCTGGTACTTCTCGCAGATCGCCTTGACCGACTCGGCCTCGATGCGCGCCTGCGCCGGGTCGTAGACGCCGCAGGGGAGGTCGCAGTGCGCGGAGACGCGCACGCGGGGGAACAGTCGTGCGAGCACGGAGCCCACCTTTCAACTGGGTGAGGATCTACCTCCAGGGACACTACCCCCGGACGGCGCCGGGGCAACGGGAGGGGCGAGGCTGCATGGGCTGGCTGCGCGCGGTCGTGGAGGGTCGCTCGATGCTGCCGCGGCTGCGGCCGGGCGACCGGCTGCTGGTCCGCACCGGCCGCGAGCCGCGCCCGGGCCGGGCCGTCGTCGTCCGGCTCCCCGACCGGCCGCTCGCGGTGAAGCGCGCGGGGGTTCGCGACGCGGACGGGTGGTGGGTCGAGAGCGAGAACCCGGCTGAGGGCACGGACTCCTGGACGATCGGCCGCCCGGTGCCGCCCGGGGACGTGCTCGGCGTCGTGGTGCTGCGCTACCGGCCGCTGCGCTCGTTCGGGAGGATGTGACGCAGGTAGGCGCCCGGGTCCCCGAGGTAGCGCCGCCAGTGGTCGACGATCTCGAGCTCCTCCCAGGCCGCCTCGTGGTAGCCCTGGTCGTCGAGCTCGAGGATGGTGGCGCCGGGCAGGGCGCACAGCAGCGGCGAGTGCGTCGCGCAGACGACCTGCGAGCCCTTCTCGACGAGCTCGGCGAGGACGCCGACGAGCGCGAGCGAGGAGGAGAACGACAGCGCCGACTCCGGCTCGTCGAGCACGTAGAAGCCCGCGGAGTCGAAGCGGGTGAGCAGGACCTCGAAGAAGCCCTCGCCGTGGCTCATCTCGTGGAAGGCCGGGTCCCGCTTGCCCGGGTTGGCCTCGAGGTACGTGTAGAGCCCGTGCATCGTCTCCGCGCGCAGGAAGAACGACCAGCGGGGCGCGTCGATCCCGCGGACGAGCTGGAGGTGGTCGGAGAGGTCGGACTCGCTGCGCCGGGTGCTGAGCTGCGCGCCGCGGCTGCCGCCCTCGGCGTTCAGGCCGTACGCCATGGCGAGCGCCTCGACGAGGGTCGACTTGCCGCTGCCGTTCTCGCCGACGAGGAAGGTGACCCCTTCGGGCAGGTCCAGCCCGTCCCGGAGCAGCTGACGCACCGGCGGGAGGTCGTAGGGCCAGCCCGTGGGCAGCTCCTCGCCCGCACGACGCTGGACGCGGCGCACGGGCCGGCGGTCGAGGCCGGTCATCCGCTCCTCACCAGGTGCGGCCCCGGCCCGCGAGCTCGGCGCGCTCGCCGGGCCGGTCGAGGTGCGCGGTGTGCCGCAGCGTGACGCTCATCCGCGGCGCGGTCACGGCGGCCTCCTTCGGCACCGTGTGCTCCCACTCGTGCTGGCAGGCCCCGCCCATGACGAGCAGGTCACCGCCGGTGGGGTGCAGCTCGAGCGCGGTCCGCCCGCCGCGCGGACGCAGGAGGAAGCGCCGGGTCGCGCCGAGCGACACGGTGACGACCAGCGGGTCGCGGTGGGAGTGGCGGTTCCGGTCGCCGTGCCAGGCGACGCTGTCGCGCCCGTCGCGGTAGAGGTTGACCCAGATCCGGTCGAAGGTGACGCCGTAGCGCTCGGACACCGCCGCTGCGACGTCGCGCAGCGCGGCGGGTGCCGCGCCCGCCCCGCGCGAGTCGACCTCCACGTCGAAGCCCGCGGTCATGCGGGGCTCCAGCACCTCGTTGTCCCACACCCGCACCGTGCGCCGGGTGAAGCGGCCCGTGCCCAGGAGCTCCTCGAACAGCGCGTCGGCGCCACCGAGCCAGCTGGGGCACGAGTCCACCCAGCTGCGCTCGTCGAGCGCGATCCTCCGCAGCCCGGTGAAGGCACGGTCGGGCCGCACCGCGCCCTCGTCGAACAGCGAGCCCTGCAGGCCGACCGCTTCGATCATGTGTTCGAGTGTAGGTCGCGGGACCGCGGACGCGCTAGTCCTCGTCGTCCGCCCGGGCCAGCCAGGTGGCGAGCCGCTCGACCGGCACCTCGAACTCCGGGAACAGGTCGACGAACACCCGCAGCCGCTCGGCGAGCCAGGCGAGGGTGACCTCCTCGTCACCCCGCCGGGTCTCCAGCTCCTCGAGCCCGCGGTCGCTCGCGTACACCCCGCCGTCCTCAGCGGTCGAAGGCCGCGGCGACGAGCGCCTTCTGCTCGGCCTCGTGCGCCCGGTGCGACCCGACCGCCGGCGAGGCCGACGCCGGGCGGGACACGACCCGCAGCCGCCGCCCGTCGAGCCGCTCGGTGAGGTTGAGCAGGACGAAGGACCAGGCGCCCTGGTTCTGCGGCTCGTCCTGCACCCAGACGAGCTCTGCCCCGGAGTACGGCGCCACCGCCTGCAGCAGCTCCTCGACCGGCAGCGGGGCGAGCTGCTCGAGCCGGACGACCGCCGTCCGCTCGTCGGCGCGCTTGGTCCGCTCCGCCACGAGGTCCCAGTAGACCTTGCCGGAGCAGAGCACGACGCGGTCGACCCGGCGCGGGTCGAGGGCCGCCGTGTCCGGGATGACCGGCTGGAAGGTGCCCGAGACCAGGTCCTCCGCGCTGGAGACGGCGGCCTTGAGCCGGAGCATGGACTTCGGCGTCGCGACGACGAGGGGGCGGCGCGGCTCGCGGTAGGCCTGCTGGCGCAGCAGGTGGAAGTGGCTCGCCGGCGTCGAGGGCTGCGCGACCGTCATGTTGTCCTCGGCGCACATCTGGAGGAAGCGCTCGATGCGCGCGGAGGAGTGGTCCGGCCCCTGGCCCTCGTAGCCGTGGGGGAGCAGCAGCACGACCGAGGAGCGCTGGCCCCACTTCTGCTCCGAGGACGAGATGAACTCGTCGATGATCGTCTGCGCGCCGTTGACGAAGTCGCCGAACTGCGCCTCCCACAGCACGAGCGCCTCGGGACGCGCGACGGAGTAGCCGTACTCGAAGCCCAGCGCCGCGAACTCCGAGAGCAGCGAGTCGTAGACGTAGAACCGGCCCTGTCCCTCGCCCAGGTTGGCGAGCGGCGTCCACTCGGCGCCGGTGCTGCGGTCGATGAGGACCGCGTGGCGCTGGACGAAGGTGCCGCGGCGGCTGTCCTGTCCGGCCAGCCGGACCGGCACGCCCTCGAGGAGCAGCGAGCCGAAGGCGAACAGCTCGCCCATGCCCCAGTCGATCCCGCCCTCGCTCGCCATGGCGGCCCGGCGCTCGAGCAGGGACTTGAGCTTGGGGTGGACGGTGAAGCCGTCGGGGATGTTGACGTGCGCGTCGGAGATCCGCTTGACGACCTCCACCGGCACGGCCGTCGGCCGCGGCTCGGCGTGGGGGCGCTGCTGCTGCTCCTCCGGCGCGTCGAGCGCCGCGGGGGCCCGGCCCGTACCGACCTCGCGCGTCTCCAGGAAGACCCGCTCGAGCTGCTCCTGGTAGTCGCGCAGCGACTGCTCCGCGTCCTCGACGCTGATGTCGCCGCGGCCGATGAGCGCCTCGGTGTAGAGCTTGCGCACCGAGCGCTTGCCCTCGATGAGGGCGTACATGAGCGGCTGCGTCATCGAGGGGTCGTCGCCCTCGTTGTGGCCCCGGCGGCGGTAGCAGACCATGTCGATGACGACGTCCTTGCGGAACTGCTGGCGGAACTCGAACGCCAGTCGCGCCACCCGGACGCACGCCTCGGGGTCGTCGCCGTTCACGTGGAAGATCGGCGCCTGGATCATCCGCGCCACGTCGGTCGAGTAGAACGACGAGCGCGAGGAGGCCGGCGAGGTCGTGAAGCCGACCTGGTTGTTGACGATGACGTGCACGCTGCCGCCGGTGCGGTAGCCGCGCAGCTGCGAGAGGTTGAGGGTCTCGGCCACGACGCCCTGGCCCGCGAAGGCCGCGTCGCCGTGCACGAGGATCGGCAGCACCGAGTAGCCCTCGTCGCCGCCGCCCTTGTTCAGCCGGTCCTGCTTCGCGCGCACGATGCCCTCGAGCACCGGGTCGACCGCCTCGAGGTGCGAGGGGTTCGCGGCGAGGTAGACCTTGCACTCCTTGCCACTGGGCGAGGTGAGCCGCCCCTGGGTGCCGAGGTGGTACTTCACGTCGCCGGAGCCCTGCACCGAGCGCGGGTCCTGGTTGCCCTCGAACTCGCGGAAGATCTGCCCGTAGCTCTTGCCCGCGATGTTGGCGAGGACGTTGAGCCGACCGCGGTGGGCCATGCCGATCGCGGCCTCGTCGAGCCCGCTGTCGGCCGCCGCGGAGATGAGCGCGTCCATCAGCGGGATGAGCGACTCGCCGCCCTCGAGCGAGAACCGCTTCTGCCCCACGAACTTCGTCTGCAGGAAGGTCTCGAAGGCCTCGGCCGCGTTGAGCCGGCGCAGGATGCGCAGCTGCTCCTCGCGGTCGGGCTTGTCCTGGACGTGCTCGACGTGGTCCTGGATCCAGCGGCGCTGCTCGGGGTCCTGGATGTGCATGTACTCCAGGCCGACCCGGCGGCAGTACGCGTCGCGCAGCGTCCCGAGGATGTCGCGCAGCAGCGCCATCGGCTTGCCGCCGAAGCCCCCCGTCGCGAACTCCCGGTCGAGGTCCCACAGCGTGAGGCCGTGGTTCACGACGTCGAGGTCGGGGTGGCTGCGCTGGCGGAACTCCAGCGGGTCCGTGTCGGCCATGAGGTGCCCGCGGACGCGGTACGCGTGGATGAGCTCCTGCACGCGCGCGGACTTCGCGATGTCGTTCTCGTGGCTCGCCGCGACGTCCGCCGCCCAGCGCACCGGCTCGTACGGGATCCGCAGGGCGCGGAAGATCTCGTCGTAGAACCCCTCCTCGCCGAGGAGCAGCGCGTGCACCCGGCGGAGGAACTCGCCCGACTGGGCGCCCTGGATGATGCGGTGGTCGTAGGTGCTCGTCAGCGTGAGCACCTTGCTGATGGCGAGCCGCGCGAGGGTCTCGGGCGAGGCGCCCTGGTACTCCGCGGGGTACTCCATCGCGCCGACGCCGACGATCGCGCCCTGGCCCTTCATCAGGCGCGGGACGCTGTGGACCGTGCCGATGGTCCCCGGGTTGGTGAGGCTGATCGTGGTGCCGGCGAAGTCGTCGGCGGTGAGCTTGCCGCCGCGGGCGCGGCGCACGACGTCCTCGTAGGCCGTCCAGAACTGCGCGAAGTCCATCGCGCCCGCGCCCTTGATGGCGGGGACGAGCAGCTGGCGGGTGCCGTCGGGCTTGGCGAGGTCGATCGCCAGACCGAGCCCGATCTGCGCGGGGCGCAGCACCGCGGGCTTGCCGTCGACCTCGGTGTAGGCGGCGTTCATGTCCGGCATGCCGGCGACCGCGCGGACCACGGCGTAGCCGATGAGGTGCGTGAAGCTCACCTTGCCGCCGCGGCCGCGGCGCAGGTGGTTGTTGATGACGATGCGGTTGTCGATGAGCAGCTTCGCCGGCACCGCGCGCACGCTCGTCGCGGTGGGGACCTCGAGCGAGGCCTCCATGTTGGTGACGACGCGGGCACTCGGGCCGCGCAGCGGCACGGTCTGCGGCTCGGTCGCGGGGGCCGGGGCGGGCTTCGGCGCGGGCGGCGGCGCGGGGTTCGCGGCGCGGTTCTCGGCCGGGCGGGCGACGGCGGCGGGGGCGGGAGCGGCGGCGGCCGCGGGGACCGGGGCGA
Organism: Motilibacter rhizosphaerae; assembly: GCF_004216915.1. Taxonomy (NCBI): domain Bacteria; kingdom Bacillati; phylum Actinomycetota; class Actinomycetes; order Motilibacterales; family Motilibacteraceae; genus Motilibacter; species Motilibacter rhizosphaerae. Next base: position 385,097 of record NZ_SGXD01000003.1, on the reverse strand, counting down.
CGGCGGCGCGGGCGGGCTGGGACGGTGCGAGCGGTGCGGGCTGGCCGGAGGCGGCGGGCTGGGGGGAGGGCGCGGGCGGGGCGGCGGGCGCTGCTGCTGCGGGCCGTGCCGGGGGCGCGGGTGGTGCTGCCGGAGCCGGGGCGGCCGCGGTCCCCCCGTCGGTCCCGCTCTGCCGCTGGGCGAAGACGTCCCACCACGCCCTGTCGACCGAGTCGGGGTCCGCGAGGTACTGCTGGTACAGCTCGTCGACCAGCCACTCGTTGGGGCCGAAGCCCGTCGCCGATGGACTCTGCGAGGACGTGGGCTGGGACACGGCGGCGTTCGCCTACTTCCGCAACAATCGACAAGGGGCCGGTCGACCGGCCAGGACAGCCTGGTCAAGGGTAGTACGCACGCTTGCGCGCTCAGCCCTCGGGGGCGAGGGCCGCGCGCAGCAACCGGTCCCAGTCGCCGTCCGCCGGGTCGTACGCCGTGGTGCCGTCGGCGAGCCGGACGTACGGGCTCCCCTCGACGCCCAGCTCGGGCACGAGCGCCCAGTCCTCGCGCACGAGCTGCTCGCCCTCGCCGAGCCGCTCGCGCAGGGCCGCGGCGTCGAGGCCGTCCACGTCCTCGGCCAGGGCGAGCGGGTCGCCGCCGCCCGCGTCGCGCAGCCGGCGGTCCAGCTCCTCGGAGGCCGCGAGCGAGCCGATGCCGGGCAGCTGGGCCGCGCGGACGGCCGCGTGCTCGACGGGGACGTCGTCGGTGCTTGCGCCGTGCGCCCACACGAGCGGGAACGCCCTCAGCTCCACCGCGACGACGGTCTCGAGCCCGAGCTCCTCGCGAGTGCGCCGCATCGCCGCGAGCCCGCGGGTGGCGGCCGGGCAGCTCGGGTCGCTCCACACCTGGAGCGTCCCGGGCCGCGGGGCGGCGGCCTCGTGGAGCCCGGTCACGAGCTCGAGGTGGCGTCGGCGTACCGGAGCAGGGCGCCCACCCCGTCGGTGAGGTCGATGCGCCCCTTGGGGACGACCACCACCCCGGCGTCGGTCGCGACGGCGGCCGCGACGAGCGCGGCGTCCGCGCGGACGGCCTGACCGCCCTCCACGCCCATCGCGGCGAGGTCGGCCTCGCTCGTGGCGAGCTGCTCGGGGGAGGCGCCGACGTACAGCGTCGAGTCGTCGTCGAGGTCGGGGGTGACGAGCAGCGCGTCGACCTGCCCCTTCTGCAGCGCCTCGACGACCGCGGCGCGGCCGCTGAGCGCGGCGCCGTGCCCGGCGCCGGTCTGCTCGCGGAAGCGCGACACCGGGTCCTCGGACTGCCGGGTGACGTGCGCGGCGAGCACGCGGCCGAGCTCCTCGCGCACCGCCTCCTCGCTGCTGCCGGCGCCGCGGCCGCCGGACTCGAGCGGCACGTACGCCGCGCGCCCGCGCTGGCCGAGGGCGTCGGCGAGCTTCTCGCGGACCTGCGTGTCGCCCGTGACCGCGAGGATCTCGATCCCGGTCTCGGCGAGGATCCGGTCGAGCTCGGCGGCGACCTGGTCGGCGTTCTCCTCCCAGAGGTTCTCGGCCCGCTGCTGGTAGCGCTTCTGCGACCAGCCGCCGGCGTTCACCTTGCGGCCGTGGTGCGTGCCGCCCTGGACGGTCTCGTGCGCCTGCGTCTCGCCGAGCGGCCCGACGACGTCGATGTCGGCGCCCGTGCGGTCGAGGTGCACCAGGACGTACGGCGCGGTGCGGCCGAGCGCCACGACCAGCGGGGCGAGGTCGGGCAGCAGGGCCCAGGAGGCGCGCTCGGGCATCCGCAGCGGCAGCACGGACTCGAACAGCAGGCCGTCGGCGCCGCCGACGAGCACCGTGGTGGTCCCGCCCGGCACGCCGGTCGGGCGCAGTGCGCTCGGCTCCAACGCCTCGATGACGTCGCGCGGCGCACCGGCCTCCTCGAGGGCGGCGCGCTGGGCAGCCCAGCGCAGCTCCACCTCGTGGTCCCCGGTCTCGGTGGTGCGGGTGGAGTCGAGGTACACGGTGGCCAGCGGGCCGCGCTCGTCGTAGAGCGCGCGCAGGTGCGACAGGCGGGTCATGCGAGGTCCTCCGTTGCGGGGATGTCGTCGGCCGGGATGGTGTCCGGGACGTGCTCGACGGTGTCGGCCGGGGCGTCCGCCGTGATGCCGAGACCGTCGGTGAGGGTGAGGAAGGCGCGCGCGTACGGGCTGTGGTGCGTCTGCGCGCGCACGCGGTCCCAGTCGACCTGCTCGCGCAGCGCGCGCGAGACCGCGAGCAGCGGCGCCAGGTCGCAGTGGTGGGCGGAGAGGGCGAGCAGCTTGCCGATGAGGATGTCCGCCGCGTCGAGCACGGGCATGCGCACGCTGCCGACCTCGACCTCGTCGCAGCGCCCGAGCATCGCGTCGTCCACGGGCCGGCCGTTCATCTGGTGGATGAGGTCGACGAGCAGGTCGCCGTGGAAGACCTTGACCAGCCAGTCCTCCGCGCAGCGCTCGTGCCGCAGCCCGGCGTCGCCGAGCGCGTCCAGCGCCTTGGGCACGTCGCGCTCGCGCAGGAAGAAGTCCGTGTCGTGGACGCTCGGCGGCCCGCCGCGGGCGTAGACGGCGTAGCCGCCGGCGAGGGCGAAGGGGACCTGCGCCTTCTTGAGCGTCACCGCGACGAGCTTCGTCGTCTCGATGAGGTCGGGCTCGAGTGCGCTCATGCGCTGACCTGTACCCGGGCCCCCTGGGGGGACACATGCGTCGTGACCGGGACGAAACGGGCGGTCCGGCCGCGCATCCGGTACGCCGGTGCGGGGTACCGGCTCCGGCATGACCATCGAACGCGGCAGTGACAAGCACGGGCCCCGCACCGACGACGGGCTGGCCGGCGAGGTCGAGGGGCTCGTCCGCAGCGGGCACTCGACCCACGCGGAGGAGTGGAAGGACCCGGAGCCCTCGGGCGAGGACCAGCCGACGGCCGACCTCTCCGCGGAGGGGACGCTGACCGGCGGCACCCCTGCCGGCGTGGACGCGGGCGACGTCGAGGGGCGCAGCGAGCTCGCGTCGTACCTCGGCAAGGAGGTGTGGCCCGCGACGGCCGACGCCCTGCGCGAGGTGGCCGTCGAGCGCCAGGCGACCGACCGCGTCCTGCAGGAGATCGCGCGCCTGCCGCAGGACCGCGAGTACGCGAACGTGCAGGAGGTCTGGGAGGCGCTCGGCGGGGGCCGCGAGCAGCGCTTCTGACCGCGCCGCGGCCGCGCTCGCCCGGGATACTGGCGAGCGCGGTGGTTGCCCGGGGGTACAGACTGGGACGGACACCCGACGCTGCAGCAAGGAGAGCCGTGTCCACCGCCGCCGCCGCTCCGGTCGAGAGCGAGCCCGTCTCTTACGAGCACCGCCAGATCCTCGCCATCATCAGCGGGCTCATGCTCGGCATGTTCCTCGCGGCGCTGGACCAGACCATCGTCTCGGTCGCGATCCGCACGATCGCCGACGACCTCAAGGGCTTCGACATCCAGGCGTGGGCGACCACGGCGTACCTCATCACGTCGACCATCACGACGCCGCTCTACGGCAAGCTCTCGGACATGTACGGCCGCAAGCAGTTCTTCATGCTCGCGATCGGCATCTTCATCGTCGGTTCGGCGCTCTGCGGGCTCTCGCAGAACATGTACGAGCTGGCGGGCTTCCGCGCCCTGCAGGGCCTCGGCGCGGGCGGGCTCTTCTCGCTGGCGCTGGCCATCATCGGCGACATCGTGCCCCCGCGGGAGAGGGCCCGCTACCAGGGCTACTTCCTCGCGGTGTTCGGCACGTCGAGCGTCCTCGGCCCCGTGCTCGGCGGCTTCTTCGCCGGCACCGACAGCATCATCGGGATCACCGGATGGCGCTGGGTCTTCTGGGTCAACGTGCCGATCGGCCTCATCGCGATGGTCGTGGTCGCGCGGGTGCTGCACCTGACCCCGCACCGCAACGAGCACCGGATCGACTGGCCCGGGTCGCTCTCGCTCGTCGTCGCGCTCGTCCCGCTGCTGACCGTCGCCGAGCAGGGCCGCACGTGGGGCTGGGGCTCCGGCCGCTCGCTCGCCTGCTACGTCATCGGCGCCATCGGCCTGGTCGCGTTCCTCCTGGCGGAGCGGGCGTACGGCGACGAGGCGCTGCTGCCGCTGCGGCTGTTCAAGGGGCGGACGTTCGCGATCGCCAGCCTCAGCAGCACGATCGTCGGCATGGCGATGTTCGGCGGGCTGCTCGTCCTGCCGCTCTACCTGCAGGTGGTCAAGGGCTCCTCGCCGACCAAGGGCGGCCTGCAGACGCTGCCGCTCGTCCTCGGCATCATGATCGGCTCGGTCATCAGCGGCCAGCTCATCGCCCGGACCGGCCGCTACCGCATCTTCCCCATCATCGGCAGCACGCTCATGGTCGTCGCGCTGTTCCTCTTCAGCCGCGTCGGCGCCGACACCTCGCTGGTGCTCGTCATGATCGTCATGCTCATCATGGGCCTCGGCCTCGGCGGCAACATGCAGCCGGTCGTGACGGCCGTGCAGAACGCGTCGTCGCCGCGCGAGATCGGCGTCTCGACCGCCGCGGTGACGTTCTTCCGGCAGATGGGCGGCACGGCGGGCGCGGCCATCTTCCTCTCCGTGCTCTTCAGCACGATCGGCGGCCGGATCGGCGACCAGTTCACGAAGGCGCAGCGCACGCCGCAGTTCCAGGCCGCCGCGCAGGCCCACCCGGACCAGGCGAAGTCCCTGCAGGGCAGCGGGTCGGGCTCCTCGCTGGAGGACACGTCGTTCCTCAAGCACCTCGACCCGGCGCTGGCGCACCCGTTCCGCGCGGGCTTCGCGTCCTCGATGGACCTCATCTTCGTGCTGGCCGGGTTCGTCATGCTCGCCGGGCTCGTCGTCATCCTCTTCCTGCCCGACCTGCCGCTGCGCAGCCGCTCCGCGGCGCAGGCCCGTGCGGAGGAGGCCGTCCCCGCGACCTGACGCGCGTCGGGCGGCCGGTCCACGCGGTCGGCCGCCCGCGGCGTACGCGGTGGGGGCGCGGCGGCTGGTATCGTCTGCGTCGCCCGAGCCCCCGTAGCTCAGGGGATAGAGCATCGGCCTCCGGAGCCGTGTGCGCAGGTTCGAATCCTGCCGGGGGCACCTCTGCTGCCAGCACCCCCACTTGATCGGGGTCCCCGATCAATCGGGGCCCAGCCCGAGGGCATGTGCTGGACCTGAGCCCCACTTGCTCGGGATCAGCTCGCCCGCAGCCCACTGACGGCCACCTCGAGCTTGCGCCGGAGCAGCGCCGGCCGGCCGAGCTCCGCCCAGCTGATGCGGACGAAGCCGTAGCCGGCAAGCCGCAGGTCGTCCTCGCGCTCCTTCTCGCGGAGCAGGGCGCGGCGCCCCTCCTCCAGGGTGCCGTCGAGGTACTTGACCTTGCCTTCGAACTCGAACACCGTCCGCAGCGCGCGGCTGAGGAAGTCGACGCGCCAGGCGCGTCCGGAGGCCCCTTCGACCACGGCCTGGAGCTCCAGGTCGGGGATGCCGATGCTGCTCAGGTCGATGCGCGAGAGCGTCTCCCCGGGCGACTCCGCGCGGCCGTCGGCGAAGCGGACCACCCGCGCAGCACCAGGCGACCCGGGCCAGGTGCGGACGACCTCGAGGTACGCGCGGAGCTCCTCCTTGCCGACCGCGCCCGTGTTGAGGGCGGCGTCCGCCGCGACCAGGGCGTCGCGGAAGGGCAGCGCACGTCCGAGGTCGAGCACAGTGCGCGCCACGCTGGTCAGCGGCGGGTCAGCGACGAGGAGGGACCCCTCGGGAAGGGGCGACTGGTAGACGCGCAGCGCCGGGCCCGAGCGCTGCGTCCCCTCCGGCAGGGTGATCTCGACCGGTCCGGGCAGCTCCAGCAGGGGCAGGCCGTGGAGCAGCGCGGCCGAGCGGTGGCTGGCGACGCCGCCGGGTCCCAGCTTGAGCAGGTGGGCGAGCACCAGGGCGCGGTGCCGCTCGGCTGGAGTGCGCAGGCTGCGGTGCGCCTCCGCGTCCATGTACACGCCGTGCCGCAGCCGCACCCAGAGCCCGCGGCGCAGCCGGTGGCGCACCTCGTCCTGGCTGTAGCCGGCTCGCAGGGCGGCCGCACGGGTGAACGGGCGCGTCGTGTCGAGGAGCTGCAGGGCGTCGGGCACCGCCGCAGTGTCGGCGGGGCGCGCCCCCGCGTACCGCGTCCGCCACCTGCTTGTGGACGACTCGCCTGTCCGGCGTGGCTGTGGACGAGGTCGCGGCCTCGTGCCCGACGGTCTGCTCATGTCGAGCAGATGGGGCCCGTTCCCAGCGCATGTGCTGGACACGAGCCCCATCTGCTCTTCCCGGAGCCCCGTTCGATCGGGGGCCCCGATCAACTGGGGGTGCGGCCGCTGAGCGGCGACCGCCCGCGGGCTCAGCCCGCGTCGTCGAGCTTCAGCACCTCGTCCGGGCTCAGCGCCAGGTCGACGGCCTTCAAAGAGTCCTGGATCGTCTCCGGCCGGCTCGAGCCGGGGATCGGGATGACGACGGGGGACTTGGCCAGCTCCCAGGCCAGGCAGACCTGCTGCGGCGAGACGCCGTGCGCGTCGGCGACCTCCTTGAACGCGGCGAACTTCGAGCCGAGGTCGGCCGCCGAGGTGATGCCGCCGAGCGGGCTCCACGGCAGGAACGCGATGCCGAGCTCGTCGCAGAGCTCCAGCTCCGGCTCCGAGGAGCGGAACGACGGGGAGAACTGGTTCTGCACGGACACGAGCCGGCCGCCGAGGATCTCGTTCGCCTGCCGGATCTGGTCCAGGTTGGCGTTGGAGATGCCCGCCATGCGGATCTTGCCCGCGTCGAGCAGGTCGCGCAGGGCCTCGATCGGCTCGGCGTAGTCGACCTCGGGGTCGGGCCGGTGGTACTGGTACAGCCCGATCGCGTCCACCCCGAGCCGCTTGAGCGAGGCCTCGCACGCGGACTTGATGTAGTCGGCGTGCCCGTTGACCGTCCACGAGCCGTCGCCCGGGCGAAGGTGGCCGCCCTTCGTCGCCACGAGGACCGAGGACGAGTCCCCGCTCCAGCTCGCCAGGGCCTTCGCGATGAGCGACTCGTTGTGCCCGACCTCGTCAGCCCCGATGTGGTACGCGTCGGCCGTGTCGATGAGCGTCACGCCCGCATCGAGCGCGGCGTGGATGGTACGGATCGAGCGCTCCTCGTCGGGCCGGCCCTCGATGGACATCGGCATGCCGCCGAGGCCGATGGCCCCGACCTCGACGTCCCCGATACGGCGCTTCTGCATGTGCTGGTCCTTCCACTCGCAACGACTGTCCGAACGCCTGCTTCCCCGTCATGCCCTGTTCTAGCCTTGTCCCATGCCGCGACCCGCCCGGGTCCTCGTCGTCGACGACAGCGCCAGCGTCCGGGACCTCATCTCGCTCAACCTCTCGCTCGAGGGCTTCGAGGTCGTCACGGCCTGCAACGGGCGCGAGGCCCTGGACCGCGTGCACGACCTCGCCCCCGACATCGTCACGCTCGACGTCACGATGCCGGACATGGACGGCTTCGGCACGGCGGAGCGGCTGCGCCAGGACGAGCGCACCCGCGAGCTGCCGATCGTCATCGTCAGCGCGTGCGCGCAGGAGAGCGACTTCAAGCGGGCCGAGGAGATCGGCGTCGACGCGTACGTCACCAAGCCCTTCGACCCCGAGGACCTCGTCCGCATCGTGCTCGGGCTCACCGATGGCGGCGCAGAACGCGGCTGAGCGGGGGGTGCCCGCCCCGGTAGGCTCGTGCGGTGACTCCCGCTGAGCTTGCCGAGGCCATCCGCTCGGCCGTCGCCGCTGCCGCGGCGGCGGGCGAGATCGACGTCGAGCCCCCCGCGAGCGTGACGGTCGAGCGACCCCGGCAGAAGGCCCACGGCGACTACGCCACCAACGTCGCGCTGCAGCTGGCGAAGCAGGCGGGCAAACCCCCGCGCGCCGTCGCCGAGGTCGTCGCGACCCGGCTGCGGGAGGCCCCGGCCGTCGCCGGCGTCGAGATCGCCGGCCCCGGCTTCCTCAACATCACCCTCGCCGCGGCCGCCGCCGGTGCCGTGGCCGGCCGGGTCGTCGAGGCGGGGGAGGCGTACGGCCGCAACGACTCGCTCGCGGGCCAGCGCATCGACCTGGAGTTCGTCAGCGCCAACCCGACCGGTCCGCTGCACCTCGGCCACGTGCGCTGGGCGGCGGTCGGGGACTGCCTGGGCCGACTGCTGTCCGCCAGTGGCGCCACGGTGACGCGCGAGTTCTACATCAACGACCAGGGCGCGCAGATGGACAAGTTCGCCGCGTCCATCCGCGCCCGGGCGCTCGGGCAGGAGCCCCCCGAGGACGGCTACCAGGGCGCCTACGTCGCCGACCTGGCCAAGGCCGTGCTCACCGCCCGCCCGGACATCCTCGACCTGCCCGAGGGCGAGCAGCTCGCGGCCTTCCGGGAGGAGGGCTACCGCGCCCAGCTCGCCGAGCAGCAGGCGACCCTGGACAGCTTCCGCACGCACTTCGACGTGTGGTTCTCCGAGCGGACGCTGCACGCTGGTGGCGGCGTCGAGCGCGCGGTCGAGACGCTGCGCGCGCAGGGCCACATCGAGGACCGCGACGGCGCGGTGTGGCTGCGCACCACCGACTTCGGCGACGACAAGGACCGCGTGCTCATCCGCGCGGACGGGGTCCCGACGTACTTCGCGGCCGACGCGGCGTACTACCTCGACAAGCGCGCGCGGGGCTACGACACCAGCATCTACATGCTCGGCGCCGACCACCACGGCTACGTCGCGCGGCTCAAGGCCATCGCGGCCTGCGCAGGAGACGACCCCGAGCGGGCGATCGAGATCCTCATCGGCCAGTTCGTCAAGGTGGTGCAGGGCGGGGGTGAGCTGCGGCTGTCCAAGCGCGCCGGCAACGTCGTGACGCTCGAGGACGTCGTCGAGCTCGCGGGCGTCGACGCGATCCGCTACAGCCTGGCGCGCTCGTCCACCGACTCCACGCTCGTGCTCGACATCGACCTGCTCACCAAGCAGGCCAACGACAACCCCGTCTTCTACGTCCAGTACGCCCACGCGCGGATCGCCTCCGTCCTGCGCAACGCCGCCGAGCACGGCCTGCAGCGCGGGGAGTCCTACGACGCGGGCCTGCTCGACCACGAGCGGGAGAACGACCTCCTGCGCGCGCTCGCCGAGTTCCCGCGGGTCGTCGCGACCGCCGCCGAGCTGCGCGAGGTGCACCGCGTGGCGCGCTACCTCGAGGCGCTCGCCGGGACCTACCACCGCTTCTACGACGCCTGCCGCGTCCTGCCGATGGGCGACGAGGAGCCGGGCGAGCTCAACCGCGCCCGGCTGTGGCTGTGCGAGGCGACGCGGCAGGTGCTCGCGAACGGCCTGGCGCTGCTGGGCGTCTCGGCGCCGGAGCGGATGTAGCCGTGCGCGCCCACCCCGCCGGGGCCCTGCACGGCCAGGCCGGCCCGCTCGCCCCCGCGTGGCTCCAGGAGCCCCGCGACGTCAACGGCCTCGTGCCCGCGCTCTGGGCCCAGGGCGTCGAGCGCGGTGACGATGGTGCCCTGCGCGTCGCCGGCGCCGACGTCCGCGAGATCGCGGAGGCGCACGGCACCCCCGCGTACGTCATGGACGAGACGGACTTCCGCAGCCGTGCCAGGGCGTTCGCCGCCGCTTTCGCGCCCGCCGACGTCTTCTACGCGGGCAAGTCCTTCCTCTGCACGACCGTCGCCCGCTGGCTCGTCGAGGAGGGCCTCGGCATCGACGTCAGCACGGGCGGCGAGCTCGCGGTCGCGCTGGCCGCCGGTGTCCCCGGTGAGAAGCTCCTGCTGCACGGCAACAACAAGTCGGTCGCCGAGCTGCGCAGGGCCGTGGCCGCCGGTGTCGGGCGCATCGTCGTCGACTCGTTCGAGGAGATCGACCGGCTCGCCGAGGTCGCGCGCGAAGCCGGTGTGCAGCAGGCAGTCCTCGTGCGGGTGACCCTAGGGGTCGAGGCGCACACCCACGAGTTCATCGCCACGGCGCACGAGGACCAGAAGTTCGGCTTCTCCGTCTCCGCGGGGGACGCCGAGGAGGCGGTGCGCCGCGTCCTGGCCGCACCGGCGCTCGAGCTGCGCGGCCTGCACAGCCACATCGGCTCGCAGATCTTCGACACCTCCGGCTTCGAGATCGCCGCACGGCGCCTGCTCTCCCTGCACGCGAAGATCCAGCGCGACAACGGGATCGTGCTCCCCGAGGCCGACCTCGGCGGAGGGTTCGGCATCGCCTACACGACAGCCGACGACCCGTCGACCCCGCAGGAGCTGGCGAAGGGGCTGCGCGAGATCGTCGAGCGCGAGTGCGAGCAGCTCGACATCGCGGTCCCGCACCTCGCCGTCGAGCCGGGCCGCGCGATCGTCGGGCCCACGACGTTCACGCTCTACGAGGTGGGCACGGTCAAGCAGGTCGCGCTCGACGCCGGCGCCCGGCGCCAGTACGTCGCGGTCGACGGCGGCATGAGCGACAACATCCGCACCGCGCTCTACGACGCGAGCTACTCCGCGACGCTCGCCTCGCGCAGCTCCAGCGCCCCGCCGGCGCTCAGCCGCATCGTCGGCAAGCACTGCGAGAGCGGCGACGTCGTGGTCAAGGACGAGTTCCTGCCCGCCGACGTCCAAGCGGGGGACCTGCTGGCCGTGCCGGGCACCGGCGCGTACTGCCGGTCCATGGCGAGCAACTACAACGCGGTGCCCCGCCCGCCGGTCCTGGCCGTGCGCGACGGGCAGGTGCAGGTGCTGCTGCGCCGCGAGACCGACGACGACCTCTTGCGCCTCGACCCGGGGGCCGGACCGCAGGGAGCTGCATGATGGTGGAGCCCGCCAAGGAGCCGCTGCGCGTCGCCCTGCTGGGCTCGGGCGTGGTCGGCAGCTCCGTCGCCCGCCTGCTCGTGGAGAGCGCCGACGACCTCGCCGCCCGCGTCGGGCGTCCGCTCGAGATCGCCGGCATCGGCGTACGCCGTGAGCGCTCGCGCGCCGACGTGCCCGTCGACCCGGCGCTGTTCACGACCGACGCGATGGAGCTCGTGACCCGGCCGGGCATCGACCTCGTCGTCGAGGTCATCGGCGGCATCGAGCCGGCCCGCTCGCTCATCCTCGCCGCCATCAAGAACGGCGCGTCCGTCGTCACGGCCAACAAGGCCCTGCTCGCCGAGGACGGCGCCACGCTGTACGCCGCGGCGGAGGAGGCCGGGGTCGACCTCTACTACGAGGCGGCCGTCGCCGGCGCGATCCCGATCCTGCGCCCGCTGCGCGAGTCGCTCGTCGGCGACCGCGTGCAGCGCGTGCTCGGCATCGTCAACGGCACCACCAACTTCATCCTGTCGCGCATGACCGAGTCGGGGGCCGGCTTCGCCGAGGCGCTCGACGAGGCGACCGCGCTGGGCTACGCCGAAGCCGACCCCACCGCCGACGTCGAGGGCTTCGACGCCGCGGCCAAGGCGGCGATCCTCGCGAGCCTCGCCTTCCACACCCGCGTGCCGCTCGACGCCGTGCACCGCGAGGGCATCACCGAGGTGACCGCGGCCGACGTCGCGAGCGCCCGGGCGATGGGCCGCGTCGTCAAGCTGCTCGCCATCGCCGAGCTGGTCGACGGCGGGGTCAGCGTGCGCGTGCACCCGGCGATGATCCCGGCCACGCACCCGCTCGCGGGGGTCGGTGACGCCTTCAACGCGGTCTTCGTCCAGGCCGAGGCCGCGGGCGAGCTCATGTTCTACGGCCGGGGTGCCGGCGGCGACCCGACCGCGAGCGCGGTGCTGGGTGACCTGGTCGCCGCAGCGCGCAACCGCGCCGGGGAGTCGAGCGGGCCGGGGGAGTCGACGTACGCGTCGCTGCCCGTCCGCCCGATGGGCGACACGGTCACCCGCTACCACGTGAGCCTCGACGTCGACGACCGTCCGGGCGTGCTCGCGGCGGTCGCGCAGTCGTTCGCCGGGCACGGCGTGAGCATCCAGACCGTGCGCCAGGAGGGCCACGCGGACGACGCGGTGCTCGTCCTCGTGACGCACACGGCCCCCGACGCGGCCCTCGCCGCGACGGTGGAGGAGCTGCGGGCCCTCGAGATCGTCCGCGACGTCAGCAGCGTCATGCGGGTCGAGGGCGGCTGAGCCCCGGCTCCGGCCGAGGACGCGCTGCCCCGAGGGGCAGAGGGTGAGACGGGTGCGACCGGGACCTTGTGCCTGGTCAGGGGGCACGGCAGGGTGACCAGCACCACACCCGACCCAGGAGTCCGCATGCCCTCGTCCCGACGGTGGCTCGGCGCCGCGCTCGTCGCCGCCCTGCCCGTCCTCGCCCTGTCCGGGCCCGCCTCCCCGGCCTCCGCCGGCACCCCCGGCACCTGGACCAACGTGTCCGGCCTCAGTGGCGCGACGACCAACCCGAACATCTCGATCTCCGACCCGCCGGTGATCGCGCGGGTGGGCAGCGGGCTGCTCGCCCTGTGGCGGCAGAACGTGGACGGCTCCGCGGAGGTCTACCGCAGTGCCAGCCTCAGCGCCGCGGGCAAGGTCACGTCCCCCGCGGGTGACGCGCTGGCCGGCTGGGGCGGGCTCATCGGGCAGCCCGTGGTCCTCGCCCTCGGCGGCCAGACGGCGCTCGCGTTCTCGGGTCTGCCCCCGGTCGACGGCAGCGCCAATGCGGCGTGGAGCAGCGGGCGCGGCTTCCTCGCGACCAGCTCCGACGGCGGGCGCACGTTCACCCCGCAGCCGGGCGCGCTCACCTCGTCGACCTCGACCTACGCGGGCTACGGCTTCGACGCGATCCCGTACGCCGGCTCCGTCCTCACCGTGACGTCCGGCTCGGGGCTGGGACTCGGCGAGTACTACCAGACCGCCCTGCAGCCCGGCCCCGCCGAGTCCGCCATCGAGGTGCCGCAGGACCCGCAGATCACCATCCCCGGCGGCGATGGCTGCTGCAGCTACGACAGCGCGGTGGCGCAGGACACCGTCAACGGCTCGGTGTGGACGGCGTTCTACGCCAACGCCAGCGCATCCAGCCAGCAGGGCGTGTTCTACGCGCCGCTGCTCCCCACCGCCGGGACGCCGAAGCAGGCTCCCGGGACGCTCGTGAAGGGCGAGAGCAGCTCGCTCTCGCCCGACCGCCGCGTCGGCCTGGCCGCCCGGGTCGGCGGCGGGGTCTACCTCGCGTACACGACGGGGTACCCGACGGCGCACGCGATCCTCGTGCGCAACGTCGAGACCGGGAAGTCCCTGCGCATCCGCGCGGAGGACGCCGGCCAGGTCGGGATCTCCTCCACGCCGGACGGCCGGCTGTGGGTCAGCTGGACCGAGGGCAACGTGGCGTACGCCGCGCGCAGCAACCCCTCCGCCACGGCGTTCGGCGCGACCGTGAAGATCGGCGCACCGCCGTCCACCGACACGCTCTGGCGGCTCACCTCGGTCGCCGGCGTGGACGGCCGGCTCGACGTGCTGGCCACCGCGAGCACGCACACGAAGGCCGGGGACTCCCCGAACAACGTCTGGCACACGCAGGTCTACCCCGCGCTCACCGCCACCGTCGTCTCCGACAGCGCGAAGGCGGGCAAGGGCGGGTCGGTCTCCGTCCTCGTGACCGACGCCGGGACCCCGGTCAGCGGCGCGAAGGTCCGCCTCTCCGACGGGGTGACCGCAACGACCGGGAGCAAGGGCACGGTGTCGCTGAGCGTGCCGAAGTCCGCGAAGAAGGGCAGCCTCGGCGTCACCGCGACCAAGGCGCACTACGGCAGGGGCGTGACGAAGGCGAAGGTCTCCTAGCCCGTCCGCGCCCGGGTGGGCGCGCGGAGCCCCCTCCGCGCGTCCACCTCCCGGACGGCGGCACCCGGGCACCTCCCGTGCTCGGTACGCTGTCGCCCGGCCCGCGCGCATCCCGGTGGGTCCGTCCCCAGGCTCCCCGGAGGCACGCGTTGAGCCAGCGCAGCACGTGGCGCGGCATCGTCGAGGAGTACCGCGACCGGCTCCCGGTGCCCGAGGGCACGCCCGTCGTCACCCTCCACGAGGGCGCCACCCCGCTCGTCCCCGCGCTCGAGCTCTCCGCGCGGACCGACTGCGAGGTCTGGCTCAAGGTCGAGGGCGCCAACCCCACGGGCTCGTTCAAGGACCGGGGCATGACGGTCGCGATGAGCCTCGCCGTGGGCGACGGGGCGAAGGCCGTGATCTGCGCCTCGACCGGCAACACGAGCGCGAGCGCTGCCGCGTACGCCGCCCGGGCGGGCATCCGCAGCGCGGTCCTCGTGCCGCAGGGCAAGATCGCCGCCGGCAAGCTCGCGCAGGCCGTCGTGCACGGCGCGACCATTCTCCAGGTCACCGACGGCGGCTTCGACGAGTGCCTCGTGCTGGCCCGCGAGCTGTCCGCGCGCTACCCGGTCGCGCTCGTCAACAGCGTCAACCCCGCCCGGCTGCACGGGCAGAAGACGGCGGCGTTCGAGGTGGCCGAGGCGCTCGGCGACGCTCCGGACGTGCACTGCCTGCCCGTCGGCAACGCGGGCAACGTCTCGGCGTACTGGATGGGCTACCGCGAGGACCTCGCGGCGGGCAACACCACGCGCACCCCGCGGATGTGGGGCTTCCAGGCCGCCGGCGCTGCGCCCCTCGTCTCCGGCCAGCCCGTCCCGCACCCCGAGACCATCGCCAGCGCGATCCGCATCGGCAACCCCGCCTCCTGGGCGCTCGCCGTCGCCGCCCGCGACGAGTCCGGCGGCGTCGTCGAGGCCGTCACCGACGACGAGATCCTGCGCGCGCACGCGCTGCTCGCCGACCGCGAGGGCGTCTTCGTCGAGCCCGCGTCCGCGGCGGGCGTCGCGGGGCTGCTCGCGAAGGCCAGCCGCGGCGAGGTCGCGCCGGGCCAGCGCATCGTCTGCACCGTGACGGGGCACGGGCTCAAGGACCCGCAGTGGGCGATCCGCGACGGGGTCGAGCCCATCGCCGTGCCCGTCGACGCGACGGCCGCCGCGGCGGCGCTCGGCCTCGCCTAGCCCGTGCCCTCCGTCCGCGTCCCCGCCACGTCGGCGAACCTCGGCCCCGGCTTCGACGCCCTCGGCCTCGCCCTGGGCCTGCACGACGAGCTCGACGCCGAGGTCCTGCCCGGCACCCTCGAGGTCCACGTCACGGGTGAGGGCGCCGAGGACGTGCCGCGGGACTCCCGCCACCTCGTCGTGCGCGCGCTGGCGGCGGCGTTCAGTGCCGCCGGAGCCGAGCTGCCCGGCCTGCGGCTGACCTGCCGCAACCGGATCCCCCACGGGCGCGGGCTCGGCTCCTCGGCGGCCGCGGTCGTCGCCGGCGTGCTCCTCGGCCGGGAGCTGCTCGCCGAGCTCGGCCACGGCCCGCTCGACGACGCCGCCGCGCTCGAGCTCACGACCGCGCTCGAGGGCCACCCGGACAACGTCGCGCCCTGCCTGCTCGGCGGGTTCACCATCGCGTGGACCGACGAGCGCGCGCGTGCCGTGCGCCTCGACCCGCACCCCGCGGTGCGCGCCGTCGCCTACGTGCCCGAGCAGCCGGTCTCGACCGAGCACGCGCGCAGCCTGCTCCCCGCGGTCGTCCCGCACGCGGACGCGGCGTACAACGCCGGACGGGCCGCGCTGCTCGTCGAGGCGCTGACCCGCAGCCCGCACCTGCTGCTCGCGGCGACCGAGGACCGGCTGCACCAGGCGTACCGCGAGCCGGCGATGCCGGCGAGCGCCGCGCTCGTCGCGGCCCTGCGGAGCAGTGGTGCCGCCGCCGTCGTCTCCGGCGCCGGACCCACCGTGCTGGCGCTGCACGTCGACGGCGACCCCGAGCCGGGGGACGCCGCGGGCTTCCGACGGATGCCGCTCGACCTCGTGGCCGCAGGCGCGCAGGTCGGCTGAGCACCACCCCGCCGGTGGATCATCGCGAGATCTTCGCGGGTCGGGAAGCAACGGATGGGTGCTCGCGTTATAGTCGTCACGCACCGGTCGAGCTCTGGCCGACGGTGCCGTTCCGCTCCCTGCGCTCGACGGGCTCTGGGGGAGCTCTGGGGGAGCTCTGGCCCGCGAGCGCCACCTCTCTCCGAGAGCGTCCTGCGACGCGCGCCGGCTCCTGCCCCGCACGAGCGCAGCCAGCGGTACGAGATCCCGCCCGTCGCCATCCGGCGGCTGGCACCGCATCCCCCGCCCCAGCGGCGGGACCCGGCGCAGCGCCGGGACGCCGGACGACGTCGCACCCGCTCTCCGCGGGCACGTCCTCCGAGCTCCTCGAGGGAAGGACCCTTAGTTGAGCGACACCATCGACCTCCTCGAGACCGCGCCCGGCGCGGCCGGGGAGGACCGCGAGGCGGCTGCCCCCCGCACCCGTCGTCGCGGCGCCGGCCTCTCGGCGATGCTCCTGCCCGAGCTGCAGTCCCTGGCTGCCGAGCTCGGCATCAGCGGCACCGGCCGCATGCGCAAGGGGCAGCTGGTCGAGGCCATCCAGGCCAAGCAGGGCGGCGCCCCTGCTGCGGCGGCTCCGGCTGCTGCCGCGACCGCGGCGGCTCCGGCTGCTGCTGCGCCGACGGCGGCTCCCGCTGCCGCCCCGGCTCCCGAGCAGGCGGCCGAGGTCCCCGCCGCCCGCGAGGGACGCCCCGCCCGCAGCCGCGCCCGTCGCGGTGAGCAGCCGGCACTGCCCGGCACCGACGAGGGCGCGACGGCGCCGGCAGCGTCGACGCAGTCCGAGGCCGCCCCCAGCCAGCCGGCCGGCAGCGCGCCGGTGGCGAGCCAGTCCTCGGTCGCCGAGCCCGCCGCCGAGCAGGCCGCCCCCGCGGAGCCGGCGCGCGGCGAGCAGCAGGGCCGTACCGAGCAGGGCCGTACCGACCAGCAGGGCCGTAACGAGCAGGGCCGCAGCGACGAGCGCGGCGACGGCGAGGGCCGGCTCAGCCGGCGCGAGCGCTTCCTGCGCCGCCAGGAGGAGCGCGAGGCCCGCGAGGGCGGCGAGCGCACCGAGGGTGGCGAGCGGCAGGACCGCGGCGAGCGGCAGGACCGCGGCGAGCGCGGCGACCGGCAGGACCGCGGCGAGCGCGGCGACCGGCAGGACCGCGGGGACCGGCAGGACCGCGGCGACCGCCAGGACCGCGGCGAGCGGCAGGACCGTGGCGAGCGCGGGGACCGGCAGGACCGCGGCGACCGTACGGACCGGCAGGACCGCGGCGACCGTACGGACCGGCAGGGCTCCGACCGGCAGGGCTCCGGCCCGGACGACGACGACGAGTTCGACAGCCGCGGGCGTCGGCGGCGCGGGCGCTACCGCGACCGCCAGGGCCGGCGCACGCGCGGCCGCGACGGCGGGATGGTCGACGCGCCGGACATGGAGATCGGCGAGGACGACGTCCTCGTGCCGGTCGCGGGCGTGCTCGACATCCTCGACAACTACGCGTTCGTGCGCACGAGCGGCTACCTCCCGGGCCCGAACGACGTCTACGTCTCGCTCGCGCAGGTGCGCAAGCACGGCCTGCGCAAGGGCGACGCCATCACCGGGGCCGTCAAGCAGGCGCGCGACGGGGAGGCCCGGCGCGAGAAGTTCAACGCGCTGGTCCGCCTCGACACGGTCAACGGCACCGAGCCCGAGCAGGCCCGCAAGCGGGTGGAGTTCGGCAAGCTGACGCCGCTGTACCCGCAGGAGCGGCTGCGCCTCGAGACCGACGCCACGGCGCTCGCGCCGCGCGTCATCGACCTCGTCGCGCCGATCGGCAAGGGCCAGCGCGGGCTCATCGTCTCCCCGCCGAAGGCCGGCAAGACGATCATCCTGCAGGCCATCGCCAACGCGATCGCCACGAACAACCCCGAGGTCCACCTCATGGTCGTGCTCGTCGACGAGCGCCCCGAGGAGGTCACGGACATGCAGCGCTCGGTGAAGGGCGAGGTCATCGCCTCGACCTTCGACCGGCCGGCCGAGGACCACACGATGGTCGCCGAGCTCGCGATCGAGCGCGCGAAGCGGCTCGTCGAGCTGGGGCACGACGTGGTCGTGCTGCTGGACTCGATCACGCGACTGGGCCGTGCGTACAACCTCGCGGCGCCGGCCTCCGGCCGCATCCTCTCGGGTGGTGTCGACTCCGCGGCGCTCTACCCGCCGAAGAGGTTCTTCGGCGCCGCGCGCAACATCGAGCACGGCGGCTCGCTGACGATCCTCGCCACTGCGCTGGTCGAGACCGGCTCGCGCATGGACGAGGTGATCTTCGAGGAGTTCAAGGGCACCGGCAACATGGAGCTCAAGCTCGACCGCAAGCTGGCGGACAAGCGCATCTTCCCGGCGGTCGACGTCGACGCCTCGGGTACGCGCCGCGAGGAGATCCTCATGGGCCGCGACGAGCTCCAGGTCGTCTGGAAGCTGCGCCGGGTGCTCAGCGCGCTCGAGCAGCAGCAGGCGCTCGAGCTCGTCATCGGCAAGCTGCGGGACACCCGCTCCAACGCGGAGTTCCTGCTGCAGATCCAGAAGACGACGCCGGCCCCGCCCGGCAGCCCGGTCGCCGCGGTCGACTGACCCGCTCGGCCCCGCCTCGACCGAACGGGGGCACCCAGTGGCGCTCCGGCGCCCACTGGGTGCCCCCGTTCGGTGCTCCGCACGCACGCAAGTGGCACGGCGCGCAGCCGAGCACGAGCAGATGGGGCTGACCCCGAGCACATGTCGTGGGGACGAGCCCTCCTTGCTCGTGCTGGGGCCCCAGTTGATCGGGCAGCCCGATCAACTGGTGGCAGGGCGGGACCCGGGGCGCCGGGCGCCCCGTTCCCCGCGCCTGATCGAACGGGGGCACCCAGTGGCGCTCCGGCGCCTACTGGGTGCCCCCGTTCGGCGTCGAGGGCGGCGCGCACCAGGGCGTACCGGCCGGAATGCCAGGCAGGGCCCGGTGGTTCCACTGTCTGGCACACTGAGTGCACAGCGGTTCCGGTCCACGGCGATCTCCCTGCCGACCCGGCGACCACCCCGACGAAGGAGAGCCCCATGAAGGCCGAGATCCACCCGGACTACGCGGTGACCACGGTGACCTGCACCTGTGGCAACACGTTCCAGACGCGGTCGACCGCGAAGGGCGGCGTCATCAACGCCGACACGTGCAACGCGTGCCACCCGTTCTACACCGGCAAACAGCGCATCCTCGACACCGGCGGCCGCGTCGCCAAGTTCGAGCAGCGCTACGCGAAGCTCCAGGCCGCGAAGAAGAAGTAGCTGCCCTGACGGCGCCGGCCCCTCCTCGAGGGGTCGGCGCCGTTCTGCGTCTCCCAGCACCCCAAGCAGCACCCCACCAGCAGCACCGGAGCAGCGCATGAGCGGGCAGACCACCGGCACCGCGGCCCTCGACGTCCTCCTCGCCGAGCACGCCGACCTCGAGCAGCGGCTCGCCGACCCGGGCGTCCACGCCGACCAGGCCGAGGCCCGTCGGTTGGGGCGCCGCTACGCCGAGCTGAGCCCCGTCGTGGAGTGCGCCCGCCAGCTGCACGCGACCGAGGACGACCTCGCGACCGCGCGGGAGCTCAGCGCGGAGGACGCGGCGTTCGCCGCGGAGGTCCCCGAGCTCGAGGCCAGGCGCGAGGAGCTCGCCGACCGGCTGCGTACGCTGCTGCTCCCGCGCGACCCCGACGACGACCGCGACGCGATCCTCGAGATCAAGGCCGGCGAGGGCGGCGAGGAGTCGGCGCTGTTCGCGGGCGACCTGCTCCGCATGTACCTCCGCTACGCCGAGCGGCGCGGCTGGAAGGCCGAGGTCATCGACGCCGAGGAGAGCGACCTCGGCGGCTACAAGGACGTCAAGGTCGCGGTGAAGGCCCGCGGCGAGGTGACGCCGGGCGAGGGCGTCTGGGCCCGGCTGAAGTACGAGGCCGGCGTCCACCGCGTGCAGCGCGTCCCGGTCACCGAGTCGCAGGGCCGGATCCACACCTCGGCCGCGGGCGTGCTCGTGCTGCCGGAGGCCGAGGAGGTCGACGTCGCGGTCGACCCCAACGACCTGCGCATCGACGTCTACCGCAGCTCCGGGCCCGGCGGGCAGAGCGTCAACACGACCGACAGCGCCGTGCGCATCACGCACCTGCCGACCGGCGTGGTCGTCTCCTGCCAGAACGAGAAGAGCCAGCTGCAGAACAAGGAGTCGGCGATGCGCATCCTGCGCGCCCGACTGCTGGAGCGGGCCCGCCAGGAGGCCGACGCCCTGGCGAGCGCCGAGCGCAAGAGCCAGGTCCGCACGGTCGACCGCTCCGAGCGCATCCGGACCTACAACTTCCCGGAGAACCGCATCGCGGACCACCGCGTCGGCTTCAAGGCGCACAACCTCGACGCGGTGCTCGACGGCGACCTCGACGCGGTGCTGCAGGCCCTCATCGACGCCGACGACGCGGCCAAGCTGGCTGCCGCCGGCGGCTGAGCGTGACCGACGTGCGCACCGCCGTGCGCGAGGCCACGGCGGTGCTCGCGGCGGCCGGCGTCCCGTCGCCCGCGGTCGACGCCGCGGAGCTCGCCGCCCACCTGCTGGGCGTACGCCGAGGTGAGCTCGCGCTGCCGTCGGTCGCCGAGCGGCCGGTGCCCGACGCGTACGCCGGGCTGGTGGAGCAGCGCGCGGCCCGCGTGCCGCTCCAGCACCTCACGGGCGTCGCGTGGTTCCGGCACCTCGAGCTGCACGTCGGTCCGGGCGTCTTCGTCCCGCGCCCGGAGACCGAGGTCGTGGCGCAGGTCGCGGTCGACGCGGCGCGCGTCCTGCCCTCACCCGTCGTCGTCGACCTCGGCACGGGGTCGGGGGCCATCGCGCTGAGCGTGCTCGACGAGGTGCCGCACGCCCGCGTCCACGCCGTCGAGGCGGACCCGCTCGCGCACGCGTGGGCGGCGCGCAACGCCGCAGGGACCGCGCTCGACCTGCGGCTCGGCGACTTCGCCGACGCCTTCGCGGACCTCGACGGCACGGTCGACGTCGTGGTGAGCAACCCGCCGTACATCCCGCCGGACGCCGTGCCGGTCGACCCCGAGGTCCGCGACCACGACCCGGAGCTCGCGCTCTACGGCGGGGGCGAGGACGGGCTGGCCGCGCTGCGCGTCGTGGCGCGTACCGCGCAGCGCCTGCTCGTCCCCGGCGGGCTCTTCGTCGCGGAGCACGCCGACACGCAGGGGGAGTCGGCGGTCGCCGCGCTGCGCGGCGCGGGAGGATGGGTCCGGGTCGCCGCGCACCGCGACCTCGCCGACCGTCCGCGCTTCGTCACGGCCCGCCGTGCCGGAGCGCACTCCGAGGAGGACTCCCCGTGACCCGCCTGTTCGACCTCGCCGACCCGGCCGAGCGCGCCGAGGGCATGGAGGCCGCCACCCGTGCCGTACGCCGCGGCGAGCTGGTCGTCATGCCGACCGACACCGTCTACGGCCTGGGCTGCGACGCCTTCGACGCCGAGGCCGTCGGCCGGCTGCTCGAGGCGAAGGAGCGCGGGCGCGACTTCCCCGTGCCGGTGCTCGTGGGCAGCGTGCGCGCGCTCGACGGGATCGCCTTCGGGCTGACCCCGCAGGCGCGCGAGCTCGTCACCGCGTTCTGGCCGGGCGCGCTGACGCTCGTCTGCACGGCGCAGCCCTCGCTGCAGTGGAACCTCGGCGACACCGGCGGCACGGTCGGGGTCCGCATGCCGCTGCACCCCGCGGCCCTGGAGCTGCTCCAGGAGACGGGGCCGATGGGCGTGAGCAGCGCCAACCGGCACGGCCTCCCGCCGGCGACGACGGTGGAGGAGGCGCTCGGCATGCTCGGGCCGGCCGTGGCGGTCTACCTCGACGGCGGCGCGACGGAGGACAGCGTCCCCTCGACGATCGTCGACGTCACCGGCGCCGTGCCGAAGGTGCTCCGGCAGGGCGCGCTCGACCTGGCGCTGCTGCGCGAGGTCGTGCCGGACCTCGAGCCTGCCGCCTAGCCGCCCGCGTGCGCTCCTACCTGCTCACCGCCCTCGTCGCGGCGACAGTCACCTACCTGCTCGTCCCGCTGGTCCGCCGCGCTGCGGTCGCCGCCGGGGCGATGACGCCGGTGCGGGAGCGCGACGTGCACAGCGAGCCGGTCCCGCGCGGAGGTGGGCTGGCCATGCTCGGCGGTCTCGCCGTGGCGCTGCTGGTGGCGAGCCGGCTGCCGCTGGTCGACGAGGTCTTCCGCGACACCTCCGATCCTGAGGCCCTGCTCTCGGGCGCGACCCTCATCACGCTGCTCGGCCTCGCTGACGACAAGTGGGGCCTCGACCCGCTGACCAAGCTGGCGGGGCAGTGCGTCGCGGCCGGCGTCATGGTGCTGCAGGGCGTCCAGCTGCTCTGGCTCCCGCTGCCGGGGGAGACCTACGTGCTCACGCCGGTCGAGGGCACGGTGCTCACGGTGCTCGTCGTCGTCGTCATGATCAACGCGGTCAACTTCGTGGACGGCCTCGACGGGCTGGCGGCCGGGATCATGATGATCGCGGCGGGCGCGTTCTTCGTGGCGTCGTACCAGCTCTCGGTGGACGCCGGTGTGCCGCGCGCCGCCACGCCCACCCTCGCCACGGCCGCGCTGGTCGGGATGTGCGCGGGCTTCCTGCCGCACAACTTCCACCCGGCGAAGGTCTTCATGGGCGACACCGGCGCGATGCTGCTCGGCCTGCTGTTCGCCGCGGCCGTCGTCAGCCTCACCGGGCAGGTGGAGCCGCGCGACTTCAGCGCCCACCTGCTGGGGCCCGCCGTCCTGCCGCTCGCGCTGCCCGTCGTCGTCGTGCTGGTGCCCCTGCTCGACCTCGGCATGGCGGTCGTGCGCCGCACCTGGGCCGGCAGCTCGCCCTTCGCGGCGGACAAGCGCCACCTGCACCACCGGCTGCTCGAGATCGGCCACTCGCACCGGCGCGCGGTGCTCATCATGTACGCCTGGTCGGCCCTCGTCGCCTTCGCGGTCGTGCTGCTGCCGCGCACGCCCGGCGTCTGGCCGAAGGCCGCGCTCGCGGGGGCCGTCGTCGTCGCGCTGGTGCTGACGCTCGGCGTCGACCGGGGCCGCTGGGTGAGACGCGAGCCGGGCGGCCGGAGTTCCCGCGGGACCCGTGCGTGATCTCACTTAGGGCCGTGCGCTGAGCGTGAGGAGGGGCTCCCTCCCGCGTGTTAGGTTCGACCCGGACGGGGACGCGGCGCGCTCCTCGTTCGTTGGGACCCGCCCCCTCGACCGACGACGACCGAACGGGACGCGCATGCACAGCTACGACGCAGCGGTGCTGCGTGCTGCTGCGCTCCCTGCGGGCGCGGTGGCCGTGGTGTGCAGCGCGGTCTGCCTGCTCGTCGCCGGTGGCCCGGGGCTCGCCGGGGCGGTGCTCGCGACGACGGTCGTGCTGGCGGTCTTCACGACGACGCTGTGGATGTGCTCGCGGACGCGGTCCACGGCTCCCGGCCTGGTCACGGCAGCGGTCCTCGGTGGCTACCTGCTCAAGGTGCTCGTCCTGGGCGCCCTGCTCGCGGTGGCCGGCTCCACCTCCGCGGTCTCCGGCGGCGCGGTCGCCGCGACGCTGGTCGCGGTGACGCTCGCCTGGATGGCGGGGGAGGTGCGCGCCTTCACCCGGCTGCGCACGCCCTACGTCGAGCCCGTCGGCTGGCCGGTGCCCGCAGCTGCGCGCCCGGCCGAGCGGACGCGCGCATGACGCCCGACCGCTCTCCTGCTAGGGTGCGCCCCGGACACGCGGTGGCGCCCCGCTCGGACGACGGCTGGGGCGTGCTGTCGTACCTGCTCACGGGGGTCTTCCTGTGGGGCGGACTGGGGTGGCTCGGCGACGACCTCCTCGGTACGGCGTTCCTGCTGCCGGTCGGGCTCGTGCTCGGCGCGGCGCTCGCGGTCTACACGGTCTACGTACGGTTCGGCCGGGACCCGCTCTCCACTCCGGAGTGCGGCACCCGGCCTGAGGCACAGGAGGGGCGGCGATGAGCGCGCTGGTACTCGCGGCGGCGAAGGGCTACGAGCCCCCGTCCACCGAGAACTTCTGGCAGCCGCTCATCGGCTCCGGGGCCTGGGCGATCACCCGGCCGATGGTCCTCATGGTCATCAGCGTGGTCCTGCTCGCGGTGGTGCTGCTCGGCGTGAGCCGGCGGCTCAGCGTCGTGCCGGGCCGGGCGCAGTTCGCCACCGAGGGCGTCTACGACGCCGTCCGCAACGGCCTCGGCCGCGACATCATCGGCGACCACGACTTCCTCAAGTTCCTGCCGCTGCTGTTCACGCTGTTCACGCTGATCCTCGTCAACAACGTCTTCTCGATCATCCCCGTGATCCAGTACCCCACGATGAGCCGCATCGGCTTCCCGGCCGGGCTGGCGCTCGTGGTCTACATCGTGTTCCACGCGATCGGGATCCGGAGCAAGGGCCTGGTCGGCTACTTCACCAGCCTCGCCCCTCCCGGGCTGCCGAAGCCGCTGCTGCTGCTCATCTACCCGCTCGAGCTCATCACCTACTTCTTCACGCGGCCGGTCACGCTGGCCCTGCGACTGTTCGGCAACATGTTCGCGGGCCACATCCTGCTGCTGCTGTTCATCACCGGCTTCGACTACATGCTGCGCACGAGCGACTCCTGGGTCCTCCACGTGCTCTCGATCGGGCCGTTCGTCGGCACGTTCGTCATGACCGCGTTCGAGCTGCTGGTGCAGGTGCTGCAGGCCTACATCTTCACGCTGCTGGCGGCGCTCTACATCGCGGGCGCCCTGGCGGACGAGCACTAGGCGCTCCACCCCGTAGCCTTCCCGCAGACTGACCCGCCGCTCCGACCGGAGCGGCACCCCCCGACCACGCAGGACCCCCTGCGACCGATCGAGAGGAACCCCACCATGGGCGGCAACATCGCGATCCTGGGCTACGGCCTGTCGGCCATCGGCCCCGGCATTGGCGTCGGCCTCATCTTCGCGGCCTACATCAACGGCGTGGCGCGCCAGCCCGAGGCCCGCGGCCTGCTGCAGCCGATCGCCTTCCTCGGCTTCGCGCTCGCCGAGGCGCTGGCCATCTTCGGTCTCGCCCTCGCGTTCGTCTTCAAGTGACGGTCCCGTCCTCCCGGCTCCGCACCTACTGACGAGGACTCGCCACCATGCACACGCTGGCAGCTGAGAGCGGTTGGGGCACCAAGGCCCCGATCATCCCGCACCCCGCCGAGCTCATCCTCGGCCTCCTCGCGTTCGCGCTGCTCTACTGGCTCGTCGCGAAGTACGTCGTGCCGCGCTTCGAGGCGGCCTACGCCGAGCGGTCGGCGCAGATCGAGGGCGGCATCGCCCGCGCGGAGCAGGCCCAGGCCGAGGCGGACGCGGCGCGCCAGCAGTACACGCAGGCGCTCGCCGAGGCCCGCAGCGAGGCCGCGCGCATCCGCACGGAGGCGCAGGCCGAGCGCAAGTCGATCGTGGACGGCGCGCGCGCCGAGGCCGAGCAGGCCGCGGCGCAGGTCCACGAGCGGGGCGCCGCCCAGCTCGCCGCCGAGGTGAACCAGGCCCGGAGCGAGCTCTCCCGCGAGGTGAGCCGCCTGGCGGTCGACCTGGCCGGCCGCATCGTCGGCGAGAACCTCGCCGACACCGACGCCACCCGCCGCACGGTGGACCGCTTCCTCGCCGACCTCGAGGAGCGCACGCCGGCCGTGACGGAGGGGCAGGCCTGATGCACGGCGTCAGCCGCGTCACCCTCGCAGCGCTGCGCGAGCGCCTCGCCGCCCGCGAGGTGGGGCACGGCAGCGCCGAGCAGGTCGAGCGCGAGTCCGGCGAGCTGCTCGCGGTCGCCGCGCTCCTCGGCCGCGAGACGCACCTGCGCTCCAGCCTCGCCGACGCCTCGGCGGACCCGGCCGGGCGCGCGCAGCTCGCCCACGCGGTCCTCGACGGGCGGGTCTCCGAGCAGAGCGCCGAGATCGTGGCCGAGGCCGCGCGCGGCCGCTGGTCGCGCCCCTCGGAGCTGGCGGACGCGCTCGAGTCGCTGGGGGCGGAGGCCGCCTTCGCGCTCGCCGAGTCCGCGGGCACGCTCGACCGGGTCGAGGACGAGCTGTTCCGCGTGGCCCGGCTGGTGTCGAGCAGCCCGGACCTCCGCCGCACGCTGTCTGACCCGGGCCTGCCCCTCGAGGGCCGGCGCGGGCTGCTGGGCCAGCTGCTGG
Organism: Motilibacter rhizosphaerae; assembly: GCF_004216915.1. Classification (NCBI taxonomy): domain Bacteria; kingdom Bacillati; phylum Actinomycetota; class Actinomycetes; order Motilibacterales; family Motilibacteraceae; genus Motilibacter; species Motilibacter rhizosphaerae. The sequence goes on along the minus strand of NZ_SGXD01000003.1, from coordinate 359,062 downwards.
GCGACCGCGTCGACGCGACGACGCTGCGCCTGCTCGACCACGTCGTAGGCTCGTTGCGGGGACGCCAGCTGGAGGACGCCCTCGACGACCTCGTGGCCCTGGCCGCCGTGCGCCGCACGGAGACCCTGGCCGAGGCCACGGTCGCCGTGGCGCTCACGCCGGAGCAGGAGCAGCGGCTGGCCGCGGTCCTGGGCCGGGTCTACGCCACGCAGGTCAAGCTCCAGGTGGTCGTCGACCCGACCGTGCTGGGCGGCGTCGTCGTCCGCGTGGGCGACGAGGTCATCGACGGCAGTGTGCTGCACCGGGTCGAGCAGGCCCGGCAGACCACCGCCGGGCTGTAGCAGAGCGCCGCACGACGGCGGGCTGCAGGGGCCGTACGCCCCGAGCGGGACGCAGGAGCACGAGTACGCCACGGGGTGGGGCCCTCCTCACCGCACACGAGACACGGGAGCACGACCGATGACGGAGCTGACGATCCGCCCGGAGGAGATCCGCGACGCGATCGAGCGCACCCTGGCGCAGTACGCGCCGGAGACGACGCGCGAGGAGGTCGGCACGGTCCTCGAGGCCGGTGACGGCATCGCCCGCATCGAGGGCCTGCCCTCGGTCATGGCCAACGAGCTGCTGCGCTTCGAGGACGGCAGCCTCGGCCTCGCGCTGAACCTCGAGGAGCGCGAGATCGGCGCCATCGTGCTCGGCGAGTTCGCCGGCATCGAGGCTGGCCAGCCGGTGCACCGCACGGGCGAGATCCTCTCGGTGCCGGTCGGCGACGCCTTCCTCGGCCGCGTGGTCGACCCGCTCGGCAACCCGATCGACGGCCTCGGCCCGATCGAGGCCAGCGACCGCCGCGCGCTCGAGCTGCAGGCCGCGACCGTGGTGCAGCGCAAGGAGGTCAAGCAGCCGCTCCAGACGGGCATCAAGGCGATCGACGCCATGACCGCCATCGGCCGCGGCCAGCGCCAGCTCATCATCGGCGACCGCCAGACCGGCAAGACCGCCATCGCCCTCGACGCGATCATCAACCAGCGCGAGGCGTGGCGCTCCGGCGACCAGGCCCAGCGCGTGAAGTGCGTCTACGTCGCCATCGGCCAGAAGGGCTCGACGATCTCGCAGGTCCGGGCGGCCCTCGAGGAGGCCGGCGCGCTGGAGTACACCACCATCGTGGCCGCCCCCGCCTCGGACCCGGCGGGCTTCAAGTACCTCGCCCCCTACACCGGCTCGGCCATCGGCCAGCACTGGATGTACCAGGGCGACCACGCGCTCATCGTGTTCGACGACCTGTCGAAGCAGGCCGACGCGTACCGCGCCGTCTCGCTGCTGCTGCGCCGCCCGCCGGGCCGCGAGGCGTACCCCGGTGACGTGTTCTACCTCCACAGCCGGCTGCTCGAGCGCTGCGCGAAGCTCTCCGACGAGCTCGGCGGCGGCTCGCTGACCGGCCTGCCGATCATCGAGACCAAGGGCAACGACGTCTCGGCGTTCATCCCGACCAACGTCATCTCCATCACCGACGGGCAGTGCTTCCTCGAGACCGACCTGTTCAACCAGGGCGTGCGCCCGGCGATCAACGTCGGCATCTCGGTCTCTCGCGTCGGCGGCTCCGCGCAGATCAAGGCGATGAAGAAGATCGCCGGCCGTCTCCGCGTGGACCTGGCGCAGTACCGCGAGCTCGAGGCGTTCGCCGCCTTCGGCTCCGACCTCGACGCGGCGTCCAAGGCCCAGCTGGCCCGCGGCTCGCGCCTGGTCGAGCTGCTCAAGCAGCCGCAGTACTCGCCGTTCTCGGTCGAGCGCGAGGTCGTCTCGATCTGGGCCGGCACCCAGGGCAAGCTCGACGACGTCCCGGTCGAGGACGTCCGCCGCTTCGAGGCCGAGTTCCTCGATTTCGTCGGCCGCGAGCACGCCGGGGTCTTCGCCGCGATCGTCGAGACCAAGGAGCTCTCCGACGACACGGTGTCCGAGCTCGACGCGGCGGTGACGGCGTTCAAGAAGCAGTTCACGACCTCCGAGGGCGAGCAGCTCGTCAAGGACGAGCCGGTCGCCGCCAAGGACGCGGGCGACGTGACGCGCGAGGGCGTGAAGCGCCACGTGCGCACCGAGGACCAGGTCAAGCAGGCGGCCGGCCCGGTCGGTCGCGGCGGCGCGTCCGAGACCACCCCGGGCTGATGCCGGCCCAGCTGCGCGTCCTGCGCCGGCGGATCCGCTCGGTGCAGGCGACGAAGAAGATCACCCGCGCCATGGAGCTCATCTCGGCCTCGCGGATCGTCAAGGCGCAGGCGCGGGTCAACGAGAGCCGCCCGTACGCCGAGGAGCTGACCCGCGCGCTGACCGCGGCAGCGTCCAAGGCGACGGTCGACCACCCGCTCGTCAGCGAGCACGAGTCGCCGAAGCGCGCCGTCGTCATCCTCGTGACGTCGGACCGCGGCCTCGCCGGCGCGTACTCCTCCAACGTCCTGCGCGAGGGGGAGGCCCTGACGGGCCTGCTCCGCAGCGAGGGCAAGGAGGCCGTGCCGTTCCTCGTCGGGCGCAAGGCGGTGAGCTTCTACCGCTTCCGCGGCCGCAGCAACGGCGGGGAGTGGACGGGCTTCAGCGACGCGCCGAAGTACTCGGACGCGAAGGCGGTCGCGGACGCGGCCGTGGAGCTCTTCCTGCGCGACACCGAGGCCGAGGACGGCGTGGACGAGGTCCACATCGTCTACACCGAGTTCGTCAACATGGTGACCCAGCGCCCGGTCGCGCACCGGATCCTGCCGCTGGTCGTCGAGGAGACGACCGAGGAGCCCGAGGGCGGCCCGCTGCCGCTCTACGAGTTCGAGCCCTCGGCGGAGCAGGTGCTCGACGCGCTGCTGCCGAAGTACGTCGTCAGCCGCGTCTGGAACGCGCTGCTCCAGGCCTCGGCCTCGGAGCACGCCGCCCGACGGCGCGCGATGAAGGCGGCGACGGACAACGCCGACGAGCTGGTGAAGGCCTACACGCGCGAGGCCAACGCCGCCCGCCAGGCCGCCATCACCCAGGAGATCAGCGAGATCGTCGGTGGCGCCAACGCGCTCGCCGACGCCACGGCCGGTTCGTGAGGAAGGACGAAGCATGACCGCGACCCTCGAGGAGCAGACGGGCACCGGCTCCACCGGAGCGACCGGCCGCGTCTCCCGCGTCATCGGCCCGGTGGTGGACGTGGAGTTCGCCGCCGACACGATGCCCGACATGTACAGCGCCCTGCACGTCGACGTCACCCTCGGCGAGCTGAGCAAGACCCTCACGCTGGAGGTGGCCGCCCACATCGGCGACAACCTCGTGCGGGCCATCTCGATGCAGCCCACGGACGGCCTCGTCCGCGGTGCCGCGGTGACCGACACCGGCGCGCCGATCTCGGTGCCCGTCGGCGACGTGACCAAGGGCCACGTCTTCAACGCGCTCGGCGAGTCGCTCGACGTGCCGACGGCCTCGCTCGAGGTCAAGGAGCGCTGGCCGATCCACCGCAAGGCGCCCGGCTTCGACCAGCTCGAGTCGAAGACCAACATGTTCGAGACCGGCATCAAGGTCATCGACCTGCTCACGCCGTACGTCCAGGGCGGGAAGATCGGCCTGTTCGGCGGCGCCGGCGTCGGCAAGACGGTCCTCATCCAGGAGATGATCTACCGCGTCGCCAACAACCACTCCGGCGTCTCGGTGTTCGCCGGCGTGGGGGAGCGGACCCGCGAGGGCAACGACCTCATCGCGGAGATGACCGAGACCGGCGTCATCAACCAGACCGCGCTGGTCTTCGGCCAGATGGACGAGCCACCGGGCACCCGGCTGCGCGTGGCGCTGTCCGCGCTGACGATGGCGGAGTACTTCCGCGACGTCCAGAACCAGGACGTGCTGCTCTTCATCGACAACATCTTCCGGTTCACGCAGGCCGGCTCGGAGGTCTCGACCCTGCTCGGCCGCATGCCGAGCGCGGTGGGCTACCAGCCGACGCTGGCCGACGAGATGGGCGTCCTGCAGGAGCGCATCACCTCGACGCGCGGGCACTCGATCACCTCGATGCAGGCGATCTACGTCCCCGCCGACGACATCACCGACCCGGCCCCGCACACGACGTTCGCGCACCTCGACGCGACGACCGTGCTCTCGCGGCCGATCTCGGAGCTCGGCATCTACCCGGCCGTGGACCCGCTCGACTCGACGTCGCGCATCCTCGACCCGCGCTACGTCGGCGACGAGCACTACGCCACCGCGCAGCGCGTCAAGGAGATCCTGCAGCGCTACAAGGACCTCCAGGACATCATCGCGATCCTCGGGATCGACGAGCTGTCCGAGGAGGACCGGCTCCTCGTCAACCGCGCCCGCCGCATCCAGCGCTTCCTCTCGCAGAACACCTTCGTGGCCAAGGCCTTCACCGGCCTCGAGGGCTCGTTCGTCCCGCTGTCGGAGACGATCGAGGCGTTCACGAAGATCGCCGACGGCGAGTACGACGACGTGCCGGAGCAGGCGTTCTTCCTCTGCGGTGGCCTCGAGGACCTCGAGCGCAACGCAGCGGAGCTGAAGAAGAACAGCTAGCCGCCGGGCGGCCGTCCGGACGCGAGTACGCTGGGTCCCCCAGGTGCTCGCGCCCGGACGGCCCGCTCTCCGCAGCCTGTCCGTGGTGGGGGACGTGCCCCCTGGTCCGAGGAGAAGACCGTGCCGCTGAACGTCGAGCTCGTCTCACCGGAGCGCCCGCTCTGGTCCGGCGAGGCGTCGATGGTCGTCGCCAAGACCGTGGAGGGCGACCTCGGCGTCCTGCCCGGTCACGCGCCGCTGCTGGCGGTGCTGGCGAACGGCGTGGTCCGGATCGACGCGACCGAGGGCGAGGGCGTCAGCGCGCTGGTCCTCGGCGGCTTCCTCAGCGTGGCCGACGACCGCGTCTCGATCCTCGCGGAGTCCACCGAGCGCGTCGACGAGATCGACACCGCAGCAGCGGAGAGCGCGCTGCGCGAGGCCGAGGAGTCCGGCGACGACGCCGCAGCCGACCAGGCCCGAGCCCGGCTCGCGGCGGCGCACGCCGCGTCCTGACGGAGCTGCCGATGGCCGTCCACGACATCCTCGACGCCCTCGGCCTGCTGCTGCTCCTCGTCCTGCTGGTGCTGCTCGGCTTCGCCGTGCGGCGACGCCTCCTCCAGCGCCGCGGCGGCACCTTCGACTGCAGCCTGCGCAACCCCCGCCGCCGTGCCCCGAAGGGCTGGATGCTGGGCGTGGGCCGCTACTCCAGCGACACCATCGAGTGGTACCGCGTCTTCAGCTTCTCCCCGCGCCCGCGCGACGTCGTGGGCCGGCGCGGGCTCGAGGTGCTGGCCCGCCGGGCCCCCTCGGGCGCCGAGGCCCTCGCCCTGCTGCCCGGCGCCGTCGTGCTCGACTGCGCGGAGGGCGAGCGCCGCGTGGAGCTCGCCATCGGCTCGGACGCCCTGACGGGGTTCCTCGCCTGGCTCGAGTCCGCCCCGCCCGGCCAGCACTCGTCGTTCGTGGCCTGAGCCCCTGCCGCTACCCCCAGTTGATCGGGGTCCCCGATCACGTGGGGCTCGTCCCGAGGAGATCTCCTCGTGATGACCCCCGTTTGATCGGGGGCCCCGATCAAATGGGGGCCGCGGGGGTCAGCCCGCGGAGGGGCCGCCGGGCTGCCAGAGCACGTCGCCCTCCTGGGCGTTCGCCGTTCGGGCCAGGATGAACAGCAGGTCCGACAGCCGGTTGAGGTACGTCCCCGGCAGGTCCCCGAGCTCCGCCCCGGCCTCCCGCGCCGCCCAGACCGCCCGCTCCGCCCGCCGCACCACCGTGCGCGCGGTGTGCAGGAGGGCCGAGCCGGCCGTACCGCCCGGCAGCACGAACGAGCGCAGCGGCGGGAGCACGTCGTTGGCCTCGTCGCACCAGCGCTCGAGCCGCTCGACGTACGCACCGGTGACCCGCAGGGGAGCGCCCGGCTCGCCCGGCCCGGGCTCGCCCTCGGCCCGCGGCCGGCAGAGGTCCGCGCCGAGGTCGAACAGGTCGTTCTGCACCCGCAGGAGCACGGCCGCGGTCCCCTCGGGCAGCGCGCCGAGCGCGAGCGCGCAGCCGATCGCGGCGTTGGCCTCGTCGACGTCCGCGAAGGCCACGAGCCTCGGGTCGGTCTTCGCGACCCGGGAGCCGTCGCCCAGCGCGGTCGTGCCGTCGTCACCGGTGCGGGTGTAGATGCGCGTCAGGATCACCACCCTCGGGAGCCTACGATGAGTCCCGATGGAGCGCTTTCGGGTCGTCGGCGGTGGCCGTCTTCAGGGTGTGGTCCGCGTCACCGGGGCCAAGAACAGCGTGCTCAAGCTCATGGCCGCCGCGCTGCTCGCCGAGGGCGAGACGGTGCTCGCGGACGTGCCCGACATCCTCGACACGCGGATCATGGCCGAGCTGCTCCGCCGGCTCGGCTGCCGGGTCGACCACGACGCCGCTGCCGCGACCGTGCGCATCGACGTGCCGGGCGAGCTCGGCAGCGAGGCGGACTACGACCTGGTCCGGCGCATGCGCGCCTCGATCTGCGTGCTCGGCCCGCTGCTCGCCCGCTGCGGCAAGGTCAGCGTGGCCCGGCCGGGCGGCGACAACATCGGCTCGCGCCCGCTCGACATGCACATCGCGGGCCTGCAGAAGCTCGGTGCCGACGTCGAGTCCGAGCACGGCAACATCGTCGCGACCGCGCCCAGCGGGCTGACGGGCGCGACGATCTGGCTGGACTTCCCCAGCGTGGGCGCGACCGAGAACATCCTCATGGCGGCGGTGCTCGCCCGCGGTACGACGGTCATCGACAACGCCGCCCGCGAGCCCGAGATCGTCGACCTCTGCCTGATGCTCGAGCAGATGGGCGCCCGCATCTCCGGAGCGGGGACCTCGACGCTGGAGGTCGAGGGTGTCGAGCGGCTCTCCCCGACGCACCACGTCAGCGTGCCGGACCGCATCGTCGCCGGCACCTGGGCGTACGCCGCGGCCATGACCCGCGGCGACGTCACCGTGCGCAACGGCCGGGCCGAGCACCTCGAGATCGCCCTCGACAAGCTGGCCACCGCCGGCGCGGACGTGAGCCGCGTCGAGGTCGACGGCGAGCCGGGCTTCCGGGTGGTGATGGACGGCCGGCCGCGCGCGGTCGACGTCGTGACGCTGCCCTTCCCGGGCTTCGCCACGGACCTGCTGCCGATGGTGCTCGCGCTCAACAGCGTGGCCGAGGGCGCGGCCATCGTCACCGAGAACGTCTTCGAGGCGCGGTTCATGTTCGTCGACGAGCTGGCTCGGCTCGGCGCCGACGTCCGCACCGACGGCCACCACTGCCTGGTCCGCGGGCGGGAGCGCCTGTCGGGGGCGCCGGTCCGGGCCCACGACATCCGGGCGGGGGCGGGGCTCGTCATCGCCGGCCTGGTCGCGGACGGGACGACGACGGTGGGGGACGCGTACCACGTCGACCGCGGCTACCCCGGCTTCGCCGAGCAGCTGCGCTCGCTGGGCGTCGAGGTCACCCGTGAGACGGACCCGGACGCCGACCTGCTCGACGGCTGAGCGTCAGGCGCCGGCGAGGATCCGGCGCGCCGTCCGCTCGTCGGTCGCGAAGACCATCACGCGCGGGCCGTCGGTCGTCGGCGCGACGGTCGCGCGCAGCCCGGCGTCCTCGAGGGTGCGCCGCTGCACCTCGGCCTCGACGAACGTGCCGGGCGCGCTGACCGCGACGAGCAGGCCGTACTCCTCCGGCGTCCCGCGCTTGCCCTGCTTGGCGACCAGCGAGCCCCCGTGGCCGAAGGCCCAGCGCAGCAGCAGGGCGAGGATCCCCACCACCGCGAGGGCGAGGACCGGCCCGAACAGGAAGTCGTAGTCCTGGAGCCGGATCTCGAGCACCCGCCCATCCTGCCCCTCAGCGCGACACGCCGCAGTCCCGGCGCAGTGGCCTAGATCACCCCAAGCGTCGCGTACCGTCATCGGAGGCGACGAAGGCGTCGCCGCGACGCAACCGATCCGGCCGCGGGAGCGTCTAGACAGGTGTGGAGGCCGTACGGGGGACCGATGACCGCGTGCCGAGGGGTGCAGGAGGTGAGCGGGCGGTGACGAGCGAGCGCGCGACCGACCAGCGCACCATCGACCTGTCCCGTGCCGAGCGGCCCGCTGCCGCCCTGCGGATCACCACGACCGGCAGCAGCCACGACCAGCGGGTCGCCCTCCGCGGCAGGCTCGACGTCAGCACCGTGGGCGACGTGCGGACCTGCCTGCACGACCTGCTCGGCGAGGGCACCGGCGACCTGCTCGTCGACGTCGCGGACGTCGACGTGGCCGACGCGACCGGGCTCGGCGTCCTCGTGGGCGCGCACCGCCGGGCCGAGCGGCTCGAGCGCCACCTCGTGCTCGTGGGCGTGACGCCCAAGCTGACCCGCCTGCTCCGCCTCACCCGCCTGCACCGGATCCTGCGCGTCCGCGTGGAGGCTGCCGCGGCCTGACCGCTGGCCGTCACGCGGCGCGGTTAGGGTTCGCGCTGTGCATGCGCAGGTCCAGGCCCTCGCTCTCGTCGTGGTCGTGGCGTTCGTCTACGCCCTCGCCCGGCGCGTCGGCGCGCTCCCCCCGCTGCTCCTCGTCCTCGTGGGGCTGGTGGCGTCGTTCGTCCCCGGGGTGCCGGAGTACTCCCTCGACCCCAGCGTCGTGCTGACGCTGTTCCTGCCCCCGCTGCTGTACGCCGCGGCGATCCAGACCTCGCTGCCCGGGTTCCGCGCGAACCTGCGCCCGATCGGCCTGCTCGCCGTCGGCTGCGTGCTGTTCACGACCGCGGTGGTCGCCGTGGTCGCGCACGCGGCCGTGCCCGGCCTCCCGTGGGCGGCCGCCTTCGCGCTCGGCGCGATCGTGGCGCCGCCGGACGCCGTCGCCGCGACCGCGGTGGCCCGCAAGGCGGGCCTCCCGCGGCGGGTCGTGACGATCCTCGAGGGCGAGAGCCTCGTCAACGACGCGACCGCGCTCACCGCCCTGCGCGTCGCCGCGGGCGCGGTCACCGCCGCCACGAGCTGGCCGCACGCCGTGCTCGAGCTCGTCGTCAGCGCGGTCGGCGGCGCCGTGGTCGGGCTGCTCACCGCCACCTTCGTCACCTGGCTGCGGCGCCGGACGACCGACACCGTGCTCGACAGCACCGTCTCGCTGCTCACCCCCTTCGCGGCGTACGCGGCGGCGGAGTCCTGGGCCTCCGGCGTGCTCGCGGTCGTCGTCGCCGGCCTGCTGCTCGGCCACCGGTCGCCGCTCCTGCAGTCGCCGCAGTCGCGCCTGCAGCAAGCGAGCCTCTGGCGCATGATCGAGTTCCTGCTCCAGGGCGTGCTCTTCGCGCTGCTCGGGCTGCAGCTGGCGCCCGTCCTGCGCGGGCTCGACGAGGACGCGGGGGTCGCCGTGCGCGCGAGCGTGCTCGTCGCGCTCGCCGTCGTCCTGACCCGTCCGCTGTGGGTCTTCCCCGGCACCTACCTGCCGCGGCTGGTCCCGCGCATCGCCCGCACCGAGCCCCCCGTCCCGTGGCAGAGCCCCGTCGTCATCTCCTGGGCGGGCATGCGCGGGGCGGTCAGCCTCGCCGCGGCCCTCTCCCTCGACGAGCACTTCCCGCACCGCCGGCTCGTCATCGTCATCACCTTCGTCGTCATCGGCACGACGCTGCTGCTGCAGGGCTCGACGCTGCCGCTCGTCATCCGCCGCTCGGGGCTGCAGCCGGCCGACCCGACCCAGGACGTCCTCGCCGAGGCGGCGGTCAAGCAGCGGGCCGCCCGGGCCGCGGAGGCCGAGCTCGACCTCGCCGTGGGCGAGACCGACCTCCCGCACGGGGTCGAGGACCGGCTGCGGGCCGGTGCCCGGCACCGCGCGCTCGCGGCCTGGGAGCGGCTGGGCGGGGGACCGGGCGGCTCCGGGCAGGGGGACGCGCCGACGGAGCGTCCCTCGGACGCCTTCAAGCGCGTACGCCGGCGCATGCTCGACGCCGAGCGGCGGGTGCTCGTCACCGCGCGCGACGAGGGGCACATCGACGAGGAGGTCATGCGGGCGATCCTGCGCGACCTCGACCTCGAGGAGGCGATGCTCAGCCGCGACGAGGGGGAGTGAGGTCGAGCAGGCCGAGCTCCATCGCCCGCGTGACGGCGTGCGTGCGGTCGGCGACCTCGAGCTTGGCGAAGGCCCGCAGCAGGTGCGTCTTGACCGTCGCCTCGCCGATGTGGAGCGCGAGCCCGATCTCGGCGTTGGACAGCCCGCGGCCCACGCCCTGCAGGACCTCGAGCTCGCGGGCGCTGAGCGAGGGGCGGGCGGGAGAGCGCACGTGGGTCAGCAGGCGCTGGGCGACGGGAGGTGCGAGCACGGTCTCCCCGCGCGCCGCGGCGCGGATCGCGGCGAGCAGCTCGTCCTGCGGGGCGTCCTTGAGCAGGTAGCCCGTGGCGCCCGCCTCCACGGCGCGCAGGATGTCGCCGTCGGTGTCGTACGTCGTGAGCACGAGCACCCGCGACCAGCCCCCGGCGACGATCCGCGCCGTGGCGGCGGCGCCGTCGAGCACGGGCATCCGCAGGTCCATGAGCACGACGTCCGGGTGCAGCTGCTCCGCCAGCGCGACGGCCGCCGCTCCGTCGGCCGCTTCGCCGACCACCTCGACGCCGTCACCGGTGAGCAGCGTGACCATGCCGGCGCGGACGACCGGGTGGTCGTCGACGACGAGGACGCGCACCGCCGGCCCGCTCACCAGTCCATCGTCGCAGCCGGCTGGGCGGGCAGCACGACCGCCGGCGCGGCGAGGTCGCGCACGTCGATGCAGACCTCGGTGCCGCGGCCGGGTGCCGTCACCAGCCGGAGACCCGCGTCGAGGGCGCCGAGGCGGCTGCGCATGCCGAGCAGGCCGTAGCCGGCGCCGCCCTCCACCGCGGCGGGGTCGAAGCCGCGACCGTCGTCGCGCACCCGCAGGCAGACCTGGTCGTCCTCGAAGCGCAGGCCGACCTCGACCGCGCACGCCTCGCTGTGCTTGCGGACGTTCGCGAGGGACTCCTGGGCGGCGCGCAGCAGCACGACGTCGACCTGCGGCCGGAGGGGGCGCGGCGTCCCCGTCACGACGTAGGCCGTGGTGACGCCGGTCTCGCTGCGGAAGCGGGTGACGAGCCGGCCGATCGCGTCGACGAGGCTCGCCTCCTGCAGCGGCGCGGGAGCGAGGGCGGCGACCAGCGCCCGGGCCTCGGCGAGGTTGTCGCGGCCGAGCGACTCCAGCGCCGTGAGGCGGTCCGCCGCGAGCCCGGTGTCGCCGCCCTCCAGGGCCCGGGTCGCGACGCGGGAGAGCATGACGACGCTGGCGAAGCCCTGGGCGAGCGTGTCGTGGATCTCGCGGCTGAGCCGCTCGCGCTCCTCGAGCACGCCCTCGCGGTGGTGGGCCTCGGCGAGCTGCTCGCGGGTCGCCTCGAGCTCCTGGATGAGCGCGCCGCGCGCCTCGCTCTCGCGGAACACCCCGGAGATGAACAGCCCGAGCAGGGCCGCCACGACGAAGTTGACGGTCGCGGCGATGGTGCCGCTCACCCAGGCCCCCGAGGTGTCCTCGGCACCGTGCCAGACGGCCACGCCCAGCGCGCTGCTCAGGGCCGCGGCGGCGACGAGGGCGTCGCGGCGCCGCTGGAGGATCGCGAACGTGTGCGGGTAGAGCACGAACAGCAGCATGTAGGCGCTGTCGTCGGTCCAGACGGCGCCGACGAAGCAGGCGTAGGCGACCGCGACGTACGCGTAGCCGGCGGGGGGCGTGCGCTGCTGCTCGATCGCGCGGACCCCGAGCGCCGCGTACGCCGTGATGAGCAGCGCGCAGCAGGCCGTCGACGCCCAGTGCCCGGCCAGCACCGTGAGCAGCGTGACGACCGTGAAGAGCCCGAAGCTCGTGACGTGCCAGCCGCGTCGGCTGCGCGCCCAGACGTCGGTGCCCACGCCCGCCCCGGTCACCGGGCCTCCCGCTGCCAGCGGAACGTCCGGACGGCGACGAGCAGGCCGGCGAGGGCCCAGGCCGCGAGCACGAGCGCGATCCGCCCGTGCTCCCAGCTGTGCGCCGGCTCCTTGCCCTGGAAGGAGTCGGGCAGGAAGACCGAGCGCATGCCCTGGGTGAGCCACTTGAGCGGGAACAGCGCGGCGACGTGCTGCATCCACGAGGGCAGCTGGTCGTACTGGAAGAAGACGCCCGAGATGAACTGCAGGACGATCGCGACCGGCGAGACCACCGCGGGGGCCGACTTGCCGTTGCGCACGATCGAGCTGAAGGCGATGCCGAGCATCGTCATGGCGGCGCTGCCCAGCAGCACCAGCCAGACGAAGGTGACCCAGCGGCCGCCGTCGCTCGGCAGGTCCAGCCCGAAGAGCAGGTGGCCGAGCACGATGAGCAGCGTCAGCTGGCCGACCGTCGTCGCGAGGATCAGCGCGATCTTGCCGATGAAGTAGGAGCTCCGCGGCATCGGCGTGCCGACGAGCCGCTTGAGCGTCCCGTTGTCGCGCTCGACGGGGACCGAGATGGCGAGGTTCTGGAACCCGCTCGTCATCAGGCCCGAAGCGATCATGCCGGCGACGAAGTACTGCCGGAAGCTCACTCCGGGCGCGATGGCGCCGCTGAACACCGAGCCGAAGATGAACATGAGGATCAGCGGGAACGTGAAGATGAACACCACGGCCTCGCGGTCGCGGAAGAACTGCTTGGTCTCCACCTCCGCGCGGGCCAGGCCCACGGACAGCGCGGTGGGGGAGCGGCGGGGCGGGGCTGCGACGCCCTCGGTGGCGATGCTGGACGCGCTCACGCCGGCTCTCCGATCATGCGCAGGTAGGTGTCCTCGAGGGTGGGCCGCTGCACGAGCAGCCCGGGGACCTCGGCGCCGTCGAAGCGGGCAGCGAGCTCCCGGACCGTACGCGTCGGCTCGGTCGTCCGGATCTCGCGCGGCCCCTCGACGGGGTCCGTCCAGCGCACCACGGCGGGCGCGTCCTGCCGCCCGCCGAGCGTCTGCGGCGTCGCGACCTCGACGATGCCGCCGCGGGCGATGACGCCGACGCGGTCGGCGAGGTGCTCGGCCTCGTCGAGGTAGTGGGTGGTGAGCAGGATCGTCGTGCCCTCCGCGGAGAGCCGCTCGATGAGCTGCCAGAACTGCCGTCGCGCCTCGGGGTCGAAGCCCGTCGTCGGCTCGTCGAGGAAGAGCAGCTCGGGGTCGCCGATGATGCCGAGGGCGACGTCGAGCCGGCGCCGCTGGCCGCCGGACAGCGCGCGGGTGCGGGAGGCGCGCTTCTCCTCCAGCCCGGTGGCGACGAGCACGGCGTCGACGTCGCGGGGCCGCGGGTAGTAGCGGGCGAAGTGGCGCACGGTCTCCTCGACGCTGAGCTCGGCGAAGTCGTCACTGCTCTGCAGGACGATGCCGATGCGGCGCCGCCAGGCGAGGTCGTCGTCGGCGGGGTCCGCCCCGAGCACGCTCACCTCGCCGGCGTCGCGCGGCCGGTAGCCCTCGAGGATCTCGACGGTCGTCGTCTTGCCGGCGCCGTTCGGGCCGAGCAGCGCGAACACCTCGCCCTGGCGCACGTCGAGGTCGATGCCCGCGACGGCGGGCGTGCCGGCGTACGACTTCTGCAGGCCGCGTACGGTGATCGCGTCGCTCATGCGCACAGCGTGCCGCTGCCTGCGCGTGCCGCGCTACGACCGTTCGCCCGGCAACCTGTGTCCACCGTCCGGTGGACCCGCACCCTCGTGATCATGCACGTCCTGGGCGCCCAGGACGTGCATGACCACGGGGAGGGCGGGCCCCAGGATCTGCATGATCACGGGGGAGTCAGAAGAGGCGGGCCTCGGCGTCGTCCACCCCGCGCAGCGCGTCGTAGTCCACGACGACGCAGCGGATCCCGCGGTCCTCGGCGAGCACGCGGGCCTGCGGCTTGATCTCCTGCGCGGCGAAGACGCCGGTCACGGGCGCGAGCAGCGGGTCGCGGTTGAGCAGCTCGAGGTAGCGGGTGAGCTGCTCGACACCGTCGATCTCCCCGCGCCGCTTGATCTCGACGGCGACCGCCGCGCCGGCGGAGTCACGGCAGAGCAGGTCCACGGGACCGATGGCCGTGGCGTACTCGCGGCGCACCAGCCGCCAGCCGTCGTCGCCGAGCACGTGGGGCTGCTCGGCCAGGAGCTCCTGGAGGTGCGCCTCGACGCCGTCCTTGACCAGCCCGGGGTCCACGCCCAGCTCGTGGGAGGAGTCGTGCAGGACCTCGGCGATCGAGATGAGCAGCCGCTCGCCGGCCTTGTTGGTGACGGTCCAGAGGATCGCGCCGGCCTCGTCGGTGCCCTCGGCCAGCGAGCACGGGGGGCTCATCCAGTTGAGCGGCTTGTAGGCCCGGTCGTCGGCGTGCACCGAGACCGACCCGTCGGCCTTCACGAGGACGAGCCGGGTCGCGAGCGGGAGGTGGGCGGTGAGCCGGCCGACGTAGTCGACGCTGCAGCGGGCGATCACGAGACGCACGCGCTGCAGCCTAGGCCGCGCAGGCGGGTGGGACGGCTCAGGCGGTCTGCGCCGGCTGCGGCGGGCCCGGGACGACCACGAGGGCGGTCAGGCCGAGCAGCGTGAGCAGCCGCAGCACCGCCGGGCTCGGGTCGCGCACCTCGAAGGTCCCGCCGCGCCGGTGGAGCACGGCACGCGCGTGGAGGAGGGGGGAGATGCCCGCGGCGTCCGCGAACGTCACCCCGGCGGTGTCGACGACGAGCGAGCTGAGCCGGGGGCTGCGCCGCGTGCGCAGCAGGTCGTCGAGGAGGGCGTCGAGCAGCCCGCTGGTGGCGACGTCCAGCTCGCCGCGCAGCGCGAGGGTGGCGCGCTCCCCGTCGCCCTGGACCTGCAGGCCCAGCGACGCCGGAGGGGGGACGGGCCGCAGCCCCCCGACCGCAGCGGCGGGCTCGTCCTCGCCCGGCTCAGCCGCTCCGGGGCCGGTCTCCCCGGAGTCGGTCAGCACGAGGGACCAGTTTCCCTGCTCGTCGGGCCCGGCAAACGCCACCCGGGACGAGGACCACCCGTCCAGCAGCAGGTCCGCGGGGCACGGGCGGTGCGAGGTGGTCATGCCTGGACAACGGGCGCCCGCGCGCGGGTGGTTCCCGCCGGCCGTCCCGCGTGCGCGAGGATGGTGGCGTGGCGAGGCGCAACCGGCGGGCGGACGGTCCGCCCGCCGCAGGGCGGCGGGCCGGCCAGGCGCCGCGCCTGCTGGGCACCGCGCAGTCGCCCGCCGACCGCGTCGACGTCCTCGACGGCGCGCCCCACTACGTGCGCGCCGTCACGGGCGCGGCGGCCACCAAGGCGTACCGCTGCCCCGGGTGCGACCAGCTCGTCCCGCCCGCGACACCGCACCTGCTGGTCTGGCCGGTGGGCAGCAGCGGGATCGACTGGCGCCGGCACTGGCACACGCCCTGCTGGGCCGCACGCGACCGGCGTCGCCCGGCGCGCTGAGCCTCCCTAAGCTGCTCGGGTGCGGATCAGCGGAGACGGGACGCCCCTGGTGCTGCTCCACGCGCACCCCTTCGACGCGCGGATGTTCGACCCGGTGCACGACGGGGGCGTGCCCGGGGTGCGCCTGCTGACGCCGGACGTCGCGGGCTTCGGCAGCAGCGCGGTGCCGGCGACCGAGCCGAGCCTCGAGTCCGTCGCCCGCCAGGTGCTCGCCGTGCTCGATGCCGAGGGGCTCGGCCGCGCGCTCGTCGGCGGGGTGTCGATGGGCGGCTACGTCGCGATGGCCCTGCTGCGCCTGGCGCCACGACGGGTCGCGGGCCTCGTGCTCACGGCCACGCGGCACACGGCCGACGACGTGCACGCGCGGGAGCGCCGCGAGCTCGTGGCGGCGCGGGTGCTCGCCGAGGAGGGCGTGGCGGCCGCGGTCGCGGGCGTGCCCGGCCTGCACGGTGCGCGCACCCGTGCCGAGCGCCCGGCGCTCGTCACCGCGGCGGAGGCGCTCGTCCGCGAGCAGCGCCCCGAGGCGGTGGCGTGGGCGCAGCGCGCGATGGCCGCGCGGCCCGACTCGGCCCGGGACCTCGCCCGCGCCGGGGTCCCGGCGCTCGTCGTGGCGGGCGCCGAGGACGAGGTGGTCGCGGCCGGGGAGTCGCAGGCGCTCGCCGCGCTCGTCGGCGCCGAGCCGGTCGTGCTGCCGGCCGGGCACCTCGTGCCGTGGGAGGCGCCCGCCGCGTACGCCGCGGTGCTGGCCGGCTGGGTCGCCGCCCGCTAGCGCTCGACCAGCTCGACGAGCACCCCGCCGGTGGCGCGCGGGTGCAGGAACGCCACCCGTGCCCCGCCGCCGCCGCTCGTCGCCCCGGGCGGCACGACGGCCTCCCCGAGCTGCGCGAGGGCGGCGTCGAGGTCCGCCACCGCGTACGCGACGTGGTGCAGGCCCGGGCCGCGGCGCGCGAGGAAGCGGCCCACCGGCGTGCCGGACGAGGTCGCCGCGACGAGCTGCACGCGGGTGCCCCCTCCGGGTGCCGCCAGCAGCGCCTCGCGCACCCCGTGGCCGGGGACCTCCTCGACGCCGACGAGCTCGAGCCCGAGCAGGGCGACGTGCTGCGCGACGGCGGCGTCGAGGTCCGCGACGGCGGTCGCGACGTGGTCGACCGAGAGCACCCGGACGCCCGCGGGAAGGTACGGGCCGGCTGCGGCGCTGTGCTGGTGCGGGGGCACGGGCCTCCTCGTGAGCCTGACAGGATGGAAGCATGACGCAGCCGACCTTCAACGCCTACGGCGCCGTCGACCTCGGCGCTCTCGCCGCCCGCGCGCAGGCCCGCGCCGCGACGCCGCCGCCGGCAGCGGCGACGACGGGCGAGGCCCCCGCGGGCGGGGGCGGCGGCTGGGTCGTCGACGTCACCGAGGCCGACTTCGCCGAGGTCGTGCTCGCGCAGTCCGAGACCGTGCCCGTCGTACTCGACTTCTGGGCCGACTGGTGCGGCCCGTGCCGGCAGCTGAGCCCCGTGCTCGAGCGGCTCGCCGAGGCGGGCGGCGGGCGCTGGCTGCTCGCCAAGATCGACGCCGACGCCGAGCAGCGGCTCGCGGCGGCCTTCCGCGTCCAGAGCATCCCCTCGGTGTTCGCGGTGGTCCGTGGCCAGCCGGTGCCGCTCTTCCAGGGCGCGCTGCCCCCGGCCCAGGTCGAGGAGTACATCGACCAGCTGCTCCAGCTCGCCGCGGCCAACGGCGTCACCGGCGTCCTGCCCCCGACGGGCACCGCGCCCGCCGCCGTCGCGGCCGAGCCCGAGCCGGTCGGCGACCCGCGCCTCGACGCGGCGTACGACGCGGCGGAGGCGGGGGACTTCGGCGCTGCCGCCGAGGCCTTCCGGAAGGTCCTCGCCGAGACCCCGGGGCTCGAGGAGGCGGTGTCCGGCCTCGCGCAGGTCGAGCTGCTGGACCGGGCGGCGGGCCTGGACCAGGCCGCCGTGCTCGCCGCAGCCGCGCAGGACCCCGGGGACGTCGCGGCCGCGCTCGACGCCGCCGACCTCGAGATGGCGTGCGGGGACCCGGAGCGCGCGATGCAGCGCCTCGTGGACGCGGTGGCGCGCAGCGCCGGCAAGGACCGCGATGCCGCGCGCGGCCGGCTGCTCGAGCTCTTCGCGCTCGTCGGTGCGGACGACCCGCGCGTGGTGGCGGCGCGCCGGGCGCTGGCGCGCGCGCTGTTCTGAGGCGGCCCGACCCGTGTGACCCTCGCCACTGGGCGAGCGGGAGGCCTTCTTCCGGGTGATCCGGCTGTGGGACCATGTGCTGGGCGTTGTCCAGCTCCGCCCACCCTGAGACGATGGCGTCTCCCCGACCACTCGAGGAGACCGCATGACCCAGACCACCAGCGAGACCGCCGCACCTCCCGCGCCCGCCGTCCTCGTCGACGAGCGCCCCTGGGGCCGCTTCGAGCAGCTGGCCCTCAACGAGCAGGTCACGGTCAAGATCATCACCGTCGACCCCGGCCACCGCCTCTCCCTGCAGACCCACACCTCGCGCGACGAGTCGTGGAAGGTCCTCGAGGCCGGTCTCGTCGTCGAGATCGGCGACCGTACCTGGAGCCCCGAGGTCGGGGAGCAGGTCTGGATCCCGCGCGGCACCGCGCACCGCGTGAGCTGCACCGGCACCGCGCCGGCGCGCTTCGTGGAGGTGGCCTACGGCCACTTCGACGAGTGCGACATCGTCCGCCTCGAGGACGACTACTCGCGCGAGGCCGTCCCCAGCGCCGTGCCCGAAGGCACCCCGAGCGCCTGATCGCGCAGGTTTTCCCCGGCCGTCACACGGCCGCAATACGGACAGACCAGACTGGTCGTCATCCGATCCACCGCACGAAGGGGGCCCCGATGGACCGCAACCCCACGACCTCGTCCTCCGGATCGCGCGCGACGACGCCCGTGAAGCAGCACCTCAGCACCGTGGCCAACCCCAAGCGGACCCGCCTCGCCTGAGCTGCTCCCGCAGACCCAGCAGCCGAAGGGCCGGCTCCTCCTCGGAGGAGCCGGCCCTTCGGCGTGCAGCGGGTGGTGGGCCTCCGCCCGTCAGAGGTCGCGCAGCGACCCGGTCGGCGCGAGCCAGGCACCCTGCGGCGGCAGCGCGTCGAGCCGCGTGCGGTTGAGCGGCGCGGTGAAGACCCCGGGGACGTCCTCGAGGTCGAGGAAGGCCAGGCGGTCGCTCTCCTGCGCGTAGCCCGCGATCTCGGCGAACGAGAGCACGACGACCTCGACGCCGGTGTCGGCTAGCTCCTCGAGCGGCCCGCGGAAGTTGCGCCCGTCCCCGCTGGCCACGACCACGCGCGCGAGGCGGCGCTCCTGCGTCCGCCGCTCGATGTGCTCGAGCATGTCCGCGTCGACGTCGTCGGCGGGCGCGAGCTTGGGCCGCGCGAAGACCGCGTAGCCGAAGCCCCGCAGCGTCTCCACCCACCCGCGCATGTTGACGGCGTTGGCGGGCGGGACGTTCGCGAAGACGCAGGCCTCGACGTCGCGCTCCCCGGCGGTACGCACGAGCCAGCGGCCGAGGGCGTCGAAGCGCGGCCGGGAGTCCGGGCCGGGGCGCGCGCCGATGACCTGGGCGAGCGTCATGTCGATGTTCGGCGCGTCCCAGACGAGCAGGTCGAGGCCCGGGTCGCTCGGCCCGCTGCCGCGTACGTCGTCCTCGAGCAGGGTGTCGGTCATGGGCCCATGCTCGCAGGCCGCGCGCCGCCCCCGGCCCTCCGCACGCGTCAGCCCTTGCGGCAGGGGATGTTGCTCACGCCCCCGGCGGCTCCGGCAGCGTCGTTGTCGCAGGAGACGACCGTCGTCGCGGCCGTGCTCGCCGGGTAGACGCCGACGACGACGCCGGGGACCCCGCCCTGCACGCTGTTGCCGCGGAACTCGTTGAGATCGCCCCAGCCGGCGGCCAGGTGGTGCACCTGGAAGGCGTCGAGCCGGGTGCCCGAGCCCGAGTTGCCGGTCACCAGCCAGCGGTTGCCCTTGACGTCGACCCAGGAGTCGGCGGAGTTCTTGCCGCTCGTGCCGGCGTCGGTGAAGACGTTGTCCTTGATGAGGCCACCGGTGGTGCCCTCCTTGATGTCGATGCCCTCGGCGGCCGTGTGCGAGATGCGGTTGCCCTCGATCCGCACGCCGTCGGAGCGGTCGGGGCCGCCCCCGCCGTACTTGCCCCAGTTGGAGGTCGCGGACCCGACGTAGACGCCCTCCCCGAACTGCGGCGAGGTCAACCCGGTGTTCGAGACGTCGCAGTCCACGACCACCCCGTGGGCGGAGGCCGAGCGGAAGTGGATGCCCTCCTGGCCGATCGAGTCCACCGCGAGGTGGGAGAGCACCGAGCCGGTGGAGCCGTCGAGGACGATGCCCTTCTTGGCGTTGCGGACGGTGAACCCCTCGAGCCGCCACGAGTCGCCCGTGACGTGCAGGCCGTAGCTGCCGCCCTTCGGGCTCCCCGTCGTGATGACGGCACCTCGCCCGCCGCGCAGCACGATAGGCGCGGCGGCCGTGCCGTCGGCCGCGGCCTCGAGCTGGTGGTCCGCGGTGTACGTGCCGTCGGCGAGCACGATGAGGTCACCGGCCCTCGCTCCGGCGAGCGCCTTCACCAGCGAGGCGGTGTCGCTCACCTGGACGGTGCGCAGCGGTGCCGGGTCGGGCCCGGGCAGCGGAGCGGCGAGCCCGCCGGCCTGCGCCGCGGTGTCGCCCGGCGCCGGCGCGGCGACGGTGAACTGCGCCGAGCGGTCCTCGCGGCCGCCTCCGGTGTCCACCCGCGCCTCCAGCGTGTGCTTGCCGGGCGCCGGGGACAGCGTGATCTGGAACGGCGCCTTCTTCGTCTTGTCGACGTACGAGCCGTCGAGCAGCCAGCGCACCGAGTCCACGCCCTGCGCGGGCACCGTCACCAGCAGGCTGCCCGACACCGTGCGCCCGCTCAGCGAGCCCAGGTCGACCGCCGTCGTGCCCGGCGGAGCCCCGGTGGGGGCGGCGGAGGACCCAGTGCCGGACCCGCTGCCGGACCCGCCGCTGGAGCTCGGCTCCGAGCTGCTGCCCGGCTCGGTGCTCGCACTGCTGCTGCCAGCGGGGGCGCTCGCGGCACCCGACCCGGCGGGCGCGGGCGTGGTGCTCGCGCTCGACGGGGCCGGACCACTGCCGGTGGACGAGCCGCCGCCGCCCGTGCCGCGTCCGATGAGGACGCCCGCGACGAGCACGACGACCGCCGCCAGCGCCAGGAGGACGACGCGGGTCGGGGGCACCCTCATGCGTCGGCGCCCTCCGGATCACGGTAGTGGACGCCGTTGGCCGTGAGCGACCGGCCGCTGTGCAGGAAGGTGTCCTGCCCGTGGCTGCCAGCGCCGACCGAGGCGCGGGTGTGCTGCTCGGGCAGCACGATCGACTCGGCCTGCAGGGACATCTGCGCGCTGTACGGGTGGCGCCCGAGCTCCGGGTGCGCCTTGCGGCCGCGCACGGCGGTCGCGCCGATGAGGAGGAGCACGAACAGCCAGATGACGGTCATCGGCCGGGCGAACCGCTTGAGCTTCACGAGCACCGGGCTCGTGTCGTGCCACTGGGCGGTGTCGTTGGTGCCGATGCTGACCGCGCCGGTCGCGCGCCGGTGGTCCAGCGCGCTGAGCCCGCGGCCGGCGAGCATGTTGCCGCTGACCTGGCTCTTGCCGAAGTGCCCGACGAGGGTCAGGGCGTGGTCGCGGACCTCGGTGATGGTGTTGCGGGTGAGCGACACCGTCGAGGCCCGGGCGTAGATGCCCACGCGGCCGCCGCTGACGACGTTGCCGACCGCCTCGACGGAGACCCCGTCGCGCAGCGACAGGCCCTGCCGCGCCTGCCCCGACACCTCGTTGCCGACGATGCGGACCTTCTGCGCCCCGTCGCGGACCACGATGCCCATGTCGTTGCCGGACACCGCGTTGCCCTGTACACCGATGTTGATGCCGCCGACCACCTCGATGCCGTCGTGCGCGTTGCCCTTGGCGATGGAGTTGGTGACGCTGTTGTTCCCGTAGCTGCCGAGCGGCGAGCCCATGGCGCTCGGGCCGTCGGCGAGCGAGCTGCCGGCGAGCGAGAACCCGTTGCCGCCGTTGTGCTGCGAGGTCGACTCGTTGATGACGAGGCCCGTCGCCGCGCGGTTGACGACCACGCCGCTGCCGTTGTTGTCGCGCGAGGTGACCCGGTCGACGGTGCTGCTCGTGACGAACCGGTGCAGCACCAGGCCGTCCACGCGGCTCTTCTGGATGGTGGTGTCGCTGATCTGCACGCCGCGCGCGCTGGCCACGAACAGGCCGTAGGCGTCGTCGGTGATGGTCGTGCCGGTGATGCTGGCCGACACGTAGCTCGAGCCCGGCGCGTCGACGTCCAGCGTGGGCGTCGGCAGCGTCCCGGCCGGCGAGACCGCGGCGGTGTCGCGGCCCGGCGTCTTGGGCACGCCCGTCGGGCTGGCCTTCGGCACCGTGGTGCCGTTCGCCTTCGCGACGTCACGGGCCGCGGCGCGGTCCTTCGCGGGGTTGCCGCGGATCGCCTGGCCCATCTTGTCGAGCTGGCCGGTGTCCGGGCGGTCGGTACCCGTGAGCGCGATCCCGCCGGTGCGCCCGCTCCAGAAGCCGAGGTCGGACACGCGGGCCTGGGAGAGCACGAACTGCCCGCCCAGCGCGCGGATGTACGCGCGGCCGTCGCTCGTCGTGAGGTCCGGCTGACCGGTGCGCTCGTCCCAGCTGGTGATCGTGACGGGGCGCTGCTGAGAGCCCGTGAGCTCGAGGCGGCCACCGATCGACACGATGCTGACGAAGCCGCGGGTGCTGCTCTCGAGGCGCAGCACCAGGCCGCCCGGCTGGTTGAGGAACAGCGAGGCGCCGGACTGCACGACGAGGTTCTCGAGCAGCAGGTAGGAGCCGTCGGCCTGGCGCACGAAGGTCTGCGGAGCCAGCGTGAGCAGGTCGCGCACGGTGTAGGGCTCCGAGCGCGGGGTCAGCACGAGCGTGTAGCCCGAGCCGGTCGACACGCGGTACGGCGTGGTCAGCGTGGAGGAGTCCCAGCGGGCCAGGCTCGACAGCGTCTTCACCGTGAGCAGGCGCTGGTCCTCGTCGGAGACGATGGGCCCCTCCTGCGCCGGGTTGCCGCCGTAGCCCTTGAGGATCCGGTCCTGCTCGGGGTGCTGGATGCTGTCGGCGCCGGCGTTGACGGCGTCGGCGCTGCCGGCGTCCGCCCCTGCGGCCGCCTGGTCCGAGGCCGTCGTGGACGAGCTCGTCGGAACGGGTGCCCCGACCGCGTGGGCCGGCAGGGCGACCGGAGCGGTAGCGAGGACCGTCAGGAGGCCGAGGGCCGCGCGGCGGCCCCAGCGGGAGTGTCCGAGCGTGGTCACGCCGTCTCCAGGGTGAGGGTGCTGGCGGTCTGGCCCTCGCCGCCGACGGAGTCCGAGCTCCGGGTCAGCCAGCCCTGCTTGTTCATCGTGACGAACGCCCACGCCTTCACGGGGAGCGCGATGAAGATGACGACGAGCGCGAGCAGCGGGAGCAGCAGGATGTGCTTGGGGTTGCGGCGCAGGTGCGACCACCCGCGGACTGCGCGGCCGAGGAGCATCCAGCCGAAGGCGAGGCCGAAGCCCGCCCAGCTCAGCTCCAGCCGCGAGAAGATGAGGTAGCCGAGGGTGAGCCCCATGGTGACGGGCGTCAGCAGGATCTGGAGCACCGTGACCTTCGTCACGAAGGGCACCCGCCACAGCCAGCCCTTCCACAGCGCCGTCAGGTAGCAGCGGTAGGAGTTCCGGCTCCAGCGGACGCGCTGCTTCACGAACGCGCGCAGGCTGTCGGGGAACATCGAGATGGCGCGGGCGCTCGACTGGTGGACGGTGCGGAAGCCGGAGGCGAGCACCAGCCACGTGAGGCGGCCGTCGTCGCCGGCGATGCACCTACGCCCCATGAAGAACTCGTCCTCGAGCTGCGGCACGACCGGCAGGATCGCCGCCCTGCGGTACGCCGCGGTGCGGCCGGAGACGCAGGCGACGGCGCCCGCCGCCCCCATGGCCGGCACGTAGTCGTAGTAGCGCAGGTCCACCAGCCAGTCCGCGATGCGCCGCCAGACGCTCGTCTCGGGCTGGTAGACGTTCTGCTGGGTGCTGACCGCTCCCACGCGCGGGTCCTCGAACGGCATCTGCACCGCGTCGAGGAGCCCCCGGCGCCACGCGGTGTCGGAGTCCACGAGGACGACCACGTCGCTCGTCGCCGCGCGGATGCCCACGCCGAGCGCGGACCGCTTGCCGCGGTGGACGAACGGGATGACGCGCAGCCGCGGGTCGTCGACCTCCTTGAGCCGCGCGATGACCTCGACGTCCTCGACGTCGGGGACGATGACGACCTCGGTGGGGTCCTGCGAGAGCCAGGTCCGCAGGCAGCGCAGCAGGATGTCCGGGTCCTCCCGGAAGGACGGCACCACGACCGAGGTCGTGGTGCGGTAGTCGTTGACGATCGGCTTCGCCCGTCGCGACAGCACGAACCGGTAGGCCCACAAGGACCAGACCAGGATCCCGGCGAGCCCGACCGGTGCGGCCTTGTGCCACGACCCGCTCGAGAACTCCGTGCTGACGCTCGTCACGACTTCCGCGAACGCGCTCATCGAGTCCCCCCTCAGTGGTCCGTCACGCAGCGTGCATCAGCACTGCTCCGCCCCCGAGGAGAGGCTAAGGCAGGAAAGCGCGGTCGGGAACAGGAACTGCCCGTCCGGCCTGGACATCCTGGTGCACACCAGACGTCCTGAGGGCCTCGTTGCGACGAACGGGTGACGGCGAGGAAACGCACAGTCACGGAGAGCCAGGACTCAGCGCTTGATGATGAGGCCCTTCGGAGGCGGCATCAGCTTGTCGAGGGCGATGCCGCACCCGATCACCGTGATGGGGTCGTTCGCGCCCGGCACGATGACGCCCTTGACCACGGGGTGCCCCGCCGCGCTGACGAGGAGCGACGCGCCGACCTTCGACCCGGTCAGGGTGACCACGGGGAACCCGTCGTAGGTCTTGCCCGGCGTGACCGTCGGGTCGCCGGAGACCCCCAGCCCGCGGGCCGGGTCGAGCAGGTCGAGCCACGCGGGCAGCACGGGCGAGGTGCTGGGCAGCGTGACGTAGCGCTCCCCGGAGATGGCCTTGGCGCGAGCCAGGGGGATCCCGACGACCTGCGCCAGCACCGCCGGCTCGGCGCGCACCCACACCGTCCGGCCGATGCGGCGGATGCGGATCTTGCTGTCGTCGAACCACGCGGTGCCGTCGTAGTCACGGGTGCTCGCCAACGAGGCGATGCGCACCTCGTGGCCGCCCTGCACGATCGTGCGGCCCTTGACGCGGCAGGCCTTGCCGGAGGCGAAGGTGGCGAGCGTCTTCGCCAGGAGGGCCTTGGCGCCGCGCGTCGTGGGACCCGAGGGCGTCGAGGGCGTCGGCTCCGCCGACGTGAAGGTGCCAGGGCGCGGCGTCGGCGAGCCCGTCGGTGCACCCGCGTGCAGGGCGAGCGCCGTCGGCGCGCCCGTGGGCGTCCCGTCGCCGGCCGAGCACGACGCGAGGACCGCGAGCAGCGGCACGACCGCGAGCCCCGCGAGTCGAGGCCTCCGACCGTCCACCGCGCACCCCTTCGCCCTAGGACCCCTGCTGCTGCGGAGCTCCGAGCGCATGCTAGCCCCGGCCCGCGCGGGCGAGAGGGGGTTCGGCCACCCGTCAGCCCGACGGGGCGCGCTCAGCCGACCCGCGTCGATGCCTCGAGGGCCGGGTCGGTGTAGCCGACGACGGCTGCGGCGCCGCCCGTCGTCTCGTTGCTCCTGAGCGCGTCACCGGGCCCGCCGACGAGCAGGGCCGGCCCCGACGGCGGGGCGTCGCCGGTGTTGTCGTCCACGATCCACCCCGAGCCGAGCAGGCGGACCCAGGGCCCGCCGGGACGGCTGAACGAGGTGCCGTGGACGCCGCCGCCGGTCGCGCCCGCCGCGACGACGACGCCCTGGCCGACCACGGTGCACCCGTCGACGAGGACGTCGCTCGGCTGTGCGGCGGCCCCGGCTGCGCCGACCTGCACGGCCGGGCCCGAGGTGCCGCCGAGGCTGCTGCGCAGGACGTAGACGAGGCGTGCGCCCCCGGTGACGCGCACGCCCGCCTGCCGAGCACGCAGGACCGTGAGCCGGTCCAGCGTGACGTCCTGGCCGCCCGCCACCACGACCGCGGGCGCGCTCCCTGCCCGCAGCTGCGCGGTCTTCACCCGCACGTGGCTGCCCGTGACGGTGAGCGGACTGCCGCCGGTCGTCGTGATGACGGTCTGCCGAGCTCCGGTCAGCACGACGGGATCGGCGGCGGTACCGGACTCGGAGACCACGAACGGGCCGGTGTAGGTCGCGCGGACGAGGTCGATCCGGTCACCGGGCCGGGCGTCGCGCAGCGCCGCGCGCAGGGCCGCAGAGTCGGCTGCGCGGACGACCCGCAGCGGCTTCGGTGCGGGGACGGGCGACTCGGGCGCGCTGGGCGTCGGGAGAGGGGTCGCGGGACCGCTGGGCGCGCCGGCCGACCCCGTCGCCGAGGGCTGCGGCGTCGCGGTCCCCGGCTCCGTCGTCGTCGGTCCCGTCGTCGTCGGGGCGCTCGACGTCGGGCCCGGTGTGCTGGAGGAGGGGCGCGGCGCGGGCCCCCCGCCGGACCCGCTGCACGCGGCCAGCGCGAGCGCGAGGGCGGCACTGCCGAGGACGGCAGCACCGCCGCGCCCCTGGCGCGTGGAGCGGGGGGTCAGCACGGCGACAGGGGCTACGGCCGCCCCAGCGAGCGGTAGGTCCAGCCCGCCGCTCGCCACGCCTCGACGTCGAGGGCGTTGCGGCCGTCGACGATGTTGCGCTGGTGCACCATGCTCGCGACGGCAGCGGGGTCGAGGTCGCGGAACTCGCGCCACTCCGTCAGGTGGAGGACGACGTCCGCGTCGGCGACGGCCTCGACCACCGAGCCGACGTAGCGCAGGGTCGGGAAGACCCTGGCGGCGTTGGCGTTGGCCTGCGGGTCGTAGACCGCGACGCGAGCGCCCTGCAGCTGCAGGCTCGCGGCGACGGCCAGGGCCGGGGAGTCGCGGATGTCGTCGCTGTCGGGCTTGAACGCCGCCCCGAGCACGCCGACCCGCGCGCCGAGGACGTGACCGCCGAGCAGCTCGCGGGCGAGGTCGACCGTGCGGCTGCGGCGCCGCATGTTGATGGCGTCGACCTCGTTGAGGAACGTGAGCGCCTGGTCCGCGCCCAGCTCGCCGGCGCGGGCCATGAAGGCGCGGATGTCCTTGGGCAGGCAGCCGCCGCCGAAGCCGAGGCCGGCGTTGAGGAACCGGCGGCCGATGCGCGCGTCGTAGCCGATCGCGTCGGCCAGCGTCACCACGTCGCCGCCCGCCGCCTCGCAGACCTCCGCCATGGCGTTGATGAAGGAGATCTTGGTCGCCAGGAAGGAGTTCGCCGCCACCTTGACGAGCTGCGCGGTCGCGAAGTCGGTGACCACCACCGGGGTGCCCTCGGAGATGGGGGTCGCGTAGACGGTGCGCAGCACTTGCTCGGCGTGCTCGCTGCGGACGCCGAAGACCAGCCGGTCGGGGTGCAGGGTGTCCTCCACCGCGAAGCCCTCGCGCAGGAACTCGGGGTTCCAGCAGAGCTCGGCCGCCGCGCCCACCGGGGCGAGCTCGGCGATGCGCTCGGCGAGCCGCTCCGCGGTGCCGACCGGGACGGTCGACTTGCCGGCGATGAGGCACGGGCGCTCGAGGTGGGGGGCGAGCCCGTCGACCACGGCGTCGACGAAGCGCATGTCCGCGGCGTTCTCGCCGGGCTTCTGCGGGGTGCCGACGCCGATGAAGTGCACGTCACCGAACGCCGCCACCTCCTCGTAGGAGGTGGTGAAGCTCAGGCGGCCCGTCGCGATCTGCTCCGCGAGCAGGGTGTCGAGCCCCGGCTCGTAGAACGGCAGCTCGCCGGCGTTGAGCGCATCGACCTTGGCCTTGTCGACATCCATGCCCAGCACCTCGAAGCCGAGGGCGGACATGCACACCGCATGGGTGGCACCGAGGTAGCCGGTGCCGAGCACTGTGATGCGCAGGTCTGACATGGCGGCATGCTACAGGTCGAGCTCCGGCCCCTCCCGGGGTTTCGATCATCCTCCCCGGCCCCTGCTGGCGGGGACGCGCCGCTGCTGGTCTACTGCCTGCCGACCGCGTACCGAGTCCCCGGAGTGCTGAATGAACGACCACGCCGACCTGCTCCGCCAGCGCCTGCTCAGCAGCGCGCAGGTCAAGCAGCGGCTCGCGGAGGACGACCAGGCGCTCGAGCAGCTCGCGGAGGTCGCGCGGGTTCTCGTCGAGTGCGTACGCGCCGGTGGGACGGTCTTCTTCTGCGGCAACGGGGGTTCTGCCACGGACGCCGAGCACATGTCGGGCGAGCTGCTCGGGCGCTTCGGCTACGACCGGCCGTCGATGCCGTCCTACTGCCTGTCCAGCAACGTCTCCGCCCTCACGGCGATCAGCAACGACTACTCCTTCGACATGGTGTTCGCCCGCCAGCTCTCGGGGCTGGGCAAGCCCGGCGACGTGCTGGTCGGGCTGTCCACCAGCGGGAACTCGCCCAACGTCGTCCGCGCCGTCGAGCAGGCGCAGCAGATGGGCGTCGTCAGCGTCGCCTTCACGGGCGCGGGTGGCGGGAAGCTGGCGGGGCTGGCGGACCACGTGCTCCTCGCCCCGTCCGACGAGACCCCGCGGGTGCAGGAGTGCCACATGGCAGTCGGTCACACGCTCTGCGAGATCGTCGAGCGCGAGCTCCACCCGCAGGAGTAGGTATCTGCAGGGACGGACCGCGCTCCTCCTGGGCAGCGGCGGCACACGGCCGCCACGCAGGACCCCCAGGAGACCGAGATGCCCGCATGCACGTCCGCCCGGACCGGCTCGTCGGCCCGCGCCCCGCGCGTCCTCGCAGCGCTGCTCACCGCCGTCCTCGCCCTGCTGGCGGGGGCCCTGTCGCTCGCCGCGGCCGGCCCCGCGAGCGCCGCCACGTGCCTCACCTGCGGGGACGGCGGCGACCCGGCCCCGCGCCCCACGACCACCCGCCCGACCTCCCCGGTCCCCACGCCCAGCCCCACGGCCAGCGCGGCTCCCGCGCTCCAGCCGATCCTGACGCGCGGGCCGCAGACCGACTGGATCGACGGGGACAGCGACCAGGTGATGACGACCTCGGTGACGTGGGTGCGCTCGACCGGCACCTTCACGGCGACCACCCGGATCACGAACCACGCCTACGCGTCGGGCTTCACAGGAGGCGTCGTCGTCCTGGCGGTCGACGCCGCCGGGCGCACCGTGGGCTCTACGCAGCCCCAGCAGTGGGGCGTGGACTGCAACGCGTTCTACTGCAGCGGGCCCACCGACCGGACGCTCGCCTGGAGCGGTCAGCTGACCGGCGTCCCGGCCACGGCGGCCTCGCTCACCATCGTCCAGTGGCACTGGGGCAAGAACCGCTTCCTGGGGGACTTCGCCGCGATCACCGACCGGCTGCGCACCGCGGTCGTCGGGGGCGAGATGACCGCGCAGGTCGTGGCGCTGTTCCACTGAGGACGCACGGAGGGCCTCGCTCCGGACGGAGCGGGGCCCTCCGGCGTGCCGGTGGTGCCGGGCGGTCAGGCGGGCTTCAGGAACACCGCCCCCAGCGGGGGGATGCGCATCTGCGCCGACGCGGGCAGCCCGTGCCACGGGACGGCCTCGGCGTGCACCGCTCCGGCGTTGCCGACCCCGGAGCCCGCGTAGACGTCGGCGTCGGTGTTGAGCACCTCCTGCCAGACGCCCTCGTGCGGCAGCCCGAGGCGGAACTGCTCGTGGGGGACCGGGGAGAAGTTCACGACGACGGCGACGGGCGACCCGCTCGAGTCGTAGCGCAGCCAGGAGAAGGTGTTGCCGGCCGCGTCGTTCGCGTCGA
Organism: Motilibacter rhizosphaerae; assembly: GCF_004216915.1. Lineage (NCBI taxonomy): Bacteria > Bacillati > Actinomycetota > Actinomycetes > Motilibacterales > Motilibacteraceae > Motilibacter > Motilibacter rhizosphaerae. The sequence continues at coordinate 329,700 of NZ_SGXD01000003.1, read as the reverse complement.
CCCACCGGAAGCCCGCCGGGTCGCGGTCGAGCTCGTGGAGCGCCGGGTCGGTGCGGTAGAGGGCGTTGAGGTCGCGGACGAGCCGCTGGACACCGGCGTGGTCGGGGTTGTCGGTGAGCCACCAGTCGAGCGAGCGGGACTCGGACCACTCCGACTCCTGGCCGAACTCCTGGCCCATGAAGAGCAGCTTCTTGCCCGGGTGCGCCCACATGAACGCGAGGTAGGCCCGGAGGTTCGCGAGCTGCTGCCAGCGGTCACCGGGCATCTTGCGCAGCAGGGAGCCCTTGCCGTGCACGACCTCGTCGTGGGAGATCGGCAGCACGTAGGACTCGGAGTACGCGTAGACCATGGAGAAGGTCATCTCGCCGTGGTGGTACTGCCGGTAGACCGGGTCCTGGTGCACGTAGTCGAGCGAGTCGTGCATCCAGCCCATGTTCCACTTGAACCCGAAGCCCAGGCCGCCGGCGTACGTCGGCTGCGTGACGCCGGGCCAGGCCGTCGACTCCTCGGCGATGATCGTGGTCCCCGGGTTGCGGCGGTACGCCGTGGCCGTCGTCTCCTGCAGCAACCGGACGGCGTCGAGGTTCTCGCGGCCGCCGTACTGGTTGGGCAGCCACTCGCCGTCCTTGCGGGAGTAGTCGAGGTAGAGCATCGAGGCGACGGCGTCGACGCGCAGGCCGTCGACGTGGAACTGCTCGAGCCAGTAGAGCGCGTTGGCCACGAGGAAGTTGCGGACCTCGTTGCGCCCGAAGTCGAAGACGTAGGTGCCCCAGTCGGGCTGCTCGCCGCGGCGGGGGTCCGGGTGCTCGTAGAGCGCCGTGCCGTCGAACCTGCCGAGCGCCCACTCGTCCTTGGGGAAGTGCGCCGGGACCCAGTCGACGATGACGCCGATGCCCGCGCCGTGGAGCCGGTCGACGAGGTAGCGGAAGTCGTCGGGGGAGCCGAAGCGCGAGGTCGGCGCGTAGTACGACGACACCTGGTAGCCCCACGACCCGCCGAAGGGGTGCTCCGCGACGGGCAGGAACTCCACGTGTGTGTAGCCGAGCTCGGCGACGTAGCCGACGAGCTCGTCGGCGAGCTGGCGGTAGGAGAGCCCCTGCCGCCAGGAGCCCAGGTGCACCTCGTAGATGCTGACCGGGGCCTTGTGCAGCTGCACCTGCTCGCGCTGCTCGATCCAGCCGCGGTCGTGCCACTCGTAGTCGGACTCCCACACGACCGACGCGGTCGCCGGCGGGGTCTCAGTGTGCTGCGCCATCGGGTCGGCCTTCTGCCGCCAGTGGCCGTCCTGGCCGAGGATCTCGTACTTGTAGTGCGTCCCGACGCCGATCCCCGGGACGAACAGCTCCCAGATCCCGCTGGAGCCCAGTGAGCGCATCGGCGTCGCCGTGCCGTCCCACCCGTTGAAGTCGCCGACCACGCGCACGGCCTGCGCGGAGGGCGCCCACACCGCGAACGACGTGCCCGTCGAGTCGCCCAGGACCGAGGGGAAGCGCCGCACGTGCGAGCCGAGCACGCGCCACAGCTCCTCGTGCCGGCCCTCGGCGATGAGGTGGAGGTCCATCTCGCCCAGCGTCGGCCAGAAGCGGTAGCCGTCGTCGACGACCTGCTCGTCGCCGTCGCCGTAGGCCACCCGCAGCCGGTAGTCCGGGACGGTGCTGCCGGGGACGACGCCGGTCCAGACGCCGCGGTGCTCGTGCTGGAGCGGGTGCGCGGTCGTGCCGCCGGCGCCGTCGGAGAGCAGCACCTCGACCGAGCGCGCCCACGGGCGCAGCACCCGGATCGTCACACCCTCCTGGCCCGGCGTGGGGTGCGCGCCGAGGACCGCGTGGGGGTTGTGGTGCCCGCCGCCGACCAGGCGGTCGAGCTCCTCGCGGGCCACGGGAGCGGGCGCGTCGTGCCGGACCTCGATGCCGGGGGTGTCGGTGCGGGTCGTGTCAGCCACGGGAGTGCTTCCTCCGTCGTCGGTGCGGGGGCGCGTCGGGTCGGTCATGCCGTCGCCGGAGCGGCGAGCCGCTCGATCGCGCCGAGCGGGATGCGGATCCAGCCGGGTCGGTTGCGCGCCTCGTAGATGAGCTCGTAGACCGCCTTGTCGGCCTCGTACGCGCAGATGAGGTCGCCGTCGTCGCGCGGGTCCCGCCCGGAGGCCGCGGCGTAGCCGTCGCAGAACGCGCTGCGGTTGCGCTCGGCCCACTCGTCTGCGCGGTACTCCAGCTGCGGGTCGCGCGGGCGGTCCATGAGCTGGAAGCGCGCGGCGTAGTCGAAGGAGCGCAGCATGCCGGCGACGTCGCGGATGGTGGAGTCGGGCCGGCGCCGCTCGTCCAGCCCCTTCGCCGGCTCGCCCTCGAAGTCCAGCAGCCGCCAGCCCTGCGCGGTCCGCATGACCTGGCCGAGGTGGTAGTCGCCGTGGATGCGCTGCGCGAGCACCGGGTCGGTGCGCTCGGCGAGCGCGGCGTACTTGCGGGCGAGGGCGTCGGCGTGCGGCTCGAGCGCCGGCACCTGCCGCACCGCCTCGCGCAGCCGGCCGAGCATGCCGTCGGCGACGGCCTGCAGCTGCGCGGATCCCCAGCTCTGCGTCGGCAGCGCCTCGGCGAGCGCGGCGTGGACCTTCGCCGTCGCCTCGCCGAGCCGGCACGACTCGGCGGCGAAGTCGCCGCCGACCTCGTCGGCGTGGAGGTCGGCCTCCGCGAACAGGTCGCGGACGCTCACCATCGCGAGCTCCCAGCCGCCGCTCGCGCCGGAGAGGAACTCCTGCATCATGCCGAGGTCGCCCTCGACCTCGACGCCGTCGACGTGCCAGCGGCCGGCCAGGTGGGCGTACGGCGTGGCGATCTCCGCGCAGCCCACGCGGGCCAGGGCCTCGTGCACCTCGATGTCGGGGTTGACGCCGGGCGCCAGCTTGCGGAACGCCTTGAGGATGCCGACGCCGCCGAAGACCAGCGAGGTGTTGGACTGCTCGCCGCCGAGGACGGTCGTGGAGGCCGCGTCGGGCACCCGGGCGACGCCGGCGAGCGCGGTGGCGGACACCGTGCCGCTCGTCCCGCCCTGCTTGAGCAGGTCGAGGAGGAGCGGCGTCGCCTCCTTGTCGTGCAGCCCGTCGTAGACCCAGTAGTGCCGGCCGTCGACGTCGCTCTCGCCGATGAGCACGTGGCCGAGGTGCTCGGCGGGCTCGGGGCGCAGCGACGCGAGGACCTGGTACGCCTCCTGCTGGCGGCGCTGCCCGCCGGCCGCGTCGAGGTCCACCTCGTCGTACTCGAGGCTCACGACGACGAGGCGCACGGGTGACGGGTCACCACGCAGCTCGGCCAGCTGCTCCACTCCTGCGACGTGCCAGGGGCGGCCCTTGCCGCCGAACCAGCGCTGGGTGTCGATCCAGTCGTGCAGGAGCTGCGCATCCACGTCAGCCGACCTCCGTCGTGGGCTTGCTGAGCCGGAACCAGAAGAACCCGTGACCGGGCAGGGTGAGCAAGTAGGGGAGTTCCCCGATCGTCGGGAAGTTCACCCCGCCGAGCGCCTCGATCGGGTGCCACCCCTGCCACCGGGACAGGTCGAGCTCGACCGGCTGGGGGAACCGTGACAGGTTGTTGACGCAGAGCACCACGTCGTCACCGAAGACGCGCATGAACGACAGCACGGTCGGGTTGGACCCGCCGAGGTCGTCGAAGCTCCCCATGCCGAACGCGGGGTTCTGCTTGCGGATCTGGATCATCCGCCGCGTCCAGTGCAGGAACGACGTGCTCGAGGCCATCTGCGCCTCGACGTTGGTGACCTGGTAGCCGTAGATCGGGTCCATGATCAGCGGCAGGTAGAGCTGGCCGGGGTTGGCCTTCGAGAAGCCCGCGTTGCGGTCCGGCGTCCACTGCATCGGCGTGCGGACGCCGTCGCGGTCACCGAGCCAGATGTTGTCGCCCATGCCGATCTCGTCGCCGTAGTAGAGGACGGGCGACCCGGGCAGCGCGAGCAGCAGGGCGGTGAACAGCTCCAGCTGGTTGCGGTCGTTGTCGAGCAGCGGGGCGAGCCGGCGCCGGATGCCGATGTTGGCCTTCATGCGGGGGTCCTTGGCGTACTCCGCCCACATGTAGTCGCGCTCTTCGTCGGTCACCATCTCGAGCGTGAGCTCGTCGTGGTTGCGCAGGAAGATGCCCCACTGGCAGTTGTCCGGGATCTTCGGCGTGGAGGCCATGATCTCCGAGATCGGGAAGCGCGACTCCCGGCGCACGGCCATGAACAGCCGCGGCATCACCGGGAAGTGGAACGCCATGTGGCACTCGTCGCCGTCCTCGCCGAAGTACTCGACGACGTCGTCCGGCCACTGGTTGGCCTCGCAGAGCAGCACCCGGTCGGGGTAGAGCCGGTCGACCTCCGCGCGGATCTTGCGCAGGAACTCGTGCGTCTCGGGGAGGTTCTCGCCGTTGGTGCCCTCGCGCTCGTAGAGGTAGGGCACGGCGTCGAGCCGGAAGCCGTCGACGCCCAGGTCGAGCCAGAAGCGCAGCGCCTCGAGCACCGCCTCCTGCACCTGCGGGTTGTCGAAGTTGAGGTCCGGCTGGTGCGAGAAGAACCGGTGCCAGAAGTACTGCTTGCGCACCGGGTCGAACGTCCAGTTCGAGGCCTCGGTGTCGACGAAGATGATGCGCGCGTCCTGGTACTTCTGGTCGGTGTCCGACCACACGTAGAAGTCGCCGTACGGGCCGTCGGGGTCGTTGCGCGAGGCCTGGAACCACGGGTGCTGGTCCGAGGTGTGGTTCATGACGAAGTCGATGATCACGCGCATGCCGCGCTTGTGGGCCTCGTCGACGAACTGCACGAAGTCGCCGATCGTGCCGAACTCCTCGTGCACGTCGGTGTAGTCGGCCACGTCGTAGCCGCCGTCGCGCAGCGGGGACTTGAAGAACGGCGGCAGCCAGAGGCAGTCGACCCCGAGCCACTGGAGGTAGTCCAGCTTCTCGATGAGCCCAGGCAGGTCGCCGCTGCCGTCCCCGTTGCCGTCGTTGAAGGCGCGGACGAGCACCTCGTAGAACACCGCGCGCTTGAACCACAGCGGGTCGCGGTGCTCGTCGGGCAGGTCGGCGAACGAGTCGATGGCGAGCTCGGTGTGGCCGGTGGACGGCGTCGCCGACGCGGGCTGCGCCGGGGCTGCCGGGACGGGGGAGGGCGTCGTCATGGACAAGGGAGGCGTCAGACCTTCCGGACGGTGAGCACGTGGGCGGGCTCGGTGTAGGGGTCCAGCAGCACGTAGTCGTGCTCGCCCCACCAGAAGGTCTGGCCGGTGACCTCGTCGTGGACGGCGAACTGCTGGCCGGGGGTGAGCCCGAGCGCGGAGAGGTCCAGGTGGACCACGTCCGAGCGGGCGGCGTGCGGGTCGAGGTTGACGACGACGATGACGACGTCGTCGGTCCCGTCCTCCAGCACCTCGCGCTTGGAGTAGGCGAGGACGTGCTCGCTGTCGGTCGGGTGGAAGTGCAGGTTGCGCAGCCGCTGCAGCGCCGGGTGGTCGCGGCGCAGCTGGTTGAGCAGCCGGAGGTACGGCGCCAGGCTGCGTCCCTCGCGCTCGGCGGCGGCGTAGTCGCGCGGGCGGTACTGGTACTTCTCCGAGTCGAGGTACTCCTCCGAGCCCGGGCGCAGGGCGACGTGCTCGTAGAGCTCGAACCCGCTGTAGATGCCGTAGGTCGGGCTCAGCGTGGCCGCGAGGGTGGCGCGGATCTTGAACGCCGCCGGGCCGCCGTACTGGAGGTAGGCGTGGAGGATGTCCTGCGTGTTCGTGAAGGCGTTGGGGCGCAGGAAGTGCGACGTCTCCTGCGAGAGCTCGGTGAAGTAGTCCGTGAGCTCCTGCTTCGTGGTCCGCCAGGTGAAGTACGTGTAGGACTGGTGGAACCCGACCTTGGCCAGCAGGTGCATCATCGCCGGGCGGGTGAAGGCCTCGGACAGGAACAGCACCTCGGGGTTGGTCGCGTGGACCTCGCGCAGCAGCCACTCCCAGAACTGCACGGGCTTGGTGTGGGGGTTGTCGACGCGGAAGATCGTGACGCCGTGCTCGATCCAGTGGCGCACGATGCGCAGGACCTCGGTGTAGATCCCCTGCGGGTCGTTGTCGAAGTTGATCGGGTAGATGTCCTGGTACTTCTTCGGCGGGTTCTCGGCGTACGCGATGGTGCCGTCGGCCCGCGTCGTGAACCACTCGGGGTGCTCCTGGACCCACGGGTGGTCGGGGGAGGCCTGCAGCGCGAGGTCGAGGGCGATCTCCAGCCCGTTGTCGCGCGCGGCGGCGGCGAAGGCGTCCCAGTCCTCGATCGTGCCGAGGTCGGGGTGCACGGCGTCGTGGCCGCCCGTCGGGGCGCCGATCGCCCACGGCACGCCGGGGTCGTCCGGGCCCGGGTCGAGGGTGTTGTTGCGGCCCTTCCGGGCGGTGGTCCCGATCGGGTGGATCGGCGGGATGTAGACGACCTCGAAGCCCATCGCCGCGACCGCCGGCAGCCGCTCGGCGGCGGTGCGCAGCGTGCCCGAGCGCGGGGGGTCGAGCGAGGCGCCCTCGGAGCGGGGGAAGAACTCGTACCAGCTGCCGTAGAGCGCGCGCTCGCGCGACACCTCCAGCGGGTACGCGGGGGACTCGGTCACGAGGTCGCGCAGCGGGGCCGCGGCCAACACGAGCTGCACGGCCTCGCTCGTCCCCGCGGCGAAGCGCGCCTCGGCCGGGCGCGAGCCGTCGCGGAGCCCGGCGGCGCCGTCGTGCAGCACGGCGGCGTCCTCGGCGCTGCGACCGGACCCGGCGGCCGCGCGCTCGAGCAGCCGGGCGCCCTCCTCGAGCATGAGCTCGACGTCCTGCTGCACGGGGATCTTGATGCCGGCGTCGTGCAGCCAGGTGGCGTACGGGTCGCTCCAGGCCTCGACCGTGATGGTCCAGCGGCCCTCGCGGTCGGCGACGACCTCGGCGTCCCACAGGTCGAGCCCGGGACCGCGCTTGACCAGCGGGGTCCAGGGGCCGGGGCGGCCGTCGGGGTCGCGGAGCACGACATTGGCGGCCACCGCGTCGTGGCCCTCGCGGGTCACGGTCGCGGTGACGGGGAACCGCTCGCCCACCACGGACTTGGCGGGGTAGCGGCCGTCGGAGACGACCGGGCTCACCCCGTCGATGGGGATGCGCCCGGTCACGACGTCGGGCGTCCACCGCACCGAGGGGGCGGCGGGCGCGGGCTGCGCGGGGGAGACCGTCGGCTTCGCGGTCGCGGAGGTCGCGGGAGTCGTCGTCACGGTCGGGCACCTACCCAGGAGACCGCCGGGATCACCGGCGGGAGACGGACGGATCTTGTGCAGCGGGTCGCGCGGCGGCGGGGCGTCGCAGGGGCGAGTGGATCATCGCCAGACTGGCACGACGACGGTCCGTCGTCACCCCCGGGGGCGTGCGGCGCGTGGCCGGCGGGCCGCCCCGATGATCTCCGGGCTCAAGGGTGTTTGATCGCGATCCGAACGGCGAGTGACACTGTGACGACTCCCCGGGAGCAGACCGGGGTGCTGGCCCGTCGGAGTGCCGTCGTCCGAAGGGTCGGTCTAGTGCGAGGAGATGACCAGTGAGAGCCATCCGCCGCTTCACCGTGCGCACGGTGCTCCCGGAGGCGCTGTCGCCGCTCGGTGAGCTCGCGCTCAACCTGCGCTGGTGCTGGCACCCCGACACGCAGGACCTGTTCCGGGCCATCGACCCGGACCAGTGGGAGGCGGTCGGCCACGACCCGCTCGCCCTGCTCGGTGCGCTGCCGCCGGCGCGGCTCGAGGAGCTCGCGGAGGACCGCCGCTTCGTGCGCCGGGTGGCGGACGCCGCCGAGGAGCTGCGCGACTACGTCACGGGCGCGCGGTGGTACCAGTCGCTGCGCGAGGGCGACCCCGGCTCGCCGGGCGCCGTGCCGCGCTCCATCGCGTACTTCTCCCCGGAGTTCGGCATCACCGGGGTGCTGCCGCAGTACTCCGGCGGTCTCGGCATCCTCGCCGGCGACCACCTGAAGTCGGCCTCGGACCTCGGCGTCCCGATCGTCGGCGTGGGCCTGCTCTACCGCGCCGGGTACTTCCGCCAGTCGCTGTCGCGCGAGGGCTGGCAGCAGGAGCACTACCCCGTGCTCGACCCGAACGACCTCCCGATCTCGCTGCTGCGCGAGGCCGACGGCACCCCCGTCGAGGTCTCCCTCCCGCTGCCGGACGGGCGCGCGCTGCACGCCCGCGTCTGGCGCGCGCAGGTCGGCCGGGTGCCGCTGCTCATGCTCGACTCCGACGTCGAGGCCAACGAGCCCGCCGAGCGCGAGGTCACCGGCCGGCTGTACGGCGGCGGGACCGAGACCCGCCTGCTGCAGGAGCTGCTCCTCGGCGTCGGCGGCGTGCGGGCGCTGCGCGCGTACTCCCGCGTCACGGGCGCGCCGGAGCCGGAGGTCTTCCACACCAACGAGGGCCACGCCGGCTTCCTCGGCCTCGAGCGCATCCGCGAGTACGTCGCGGCCGGCCTGTCGTGGGACGAGGCCCTCGAGGCCACCCGCGCCGGCACGGTCTTCACGACGCACACGCCCGTGCCCGCCGGCATCGACCGCTTCCCGCGCCACCTGGTGGAGCAGCACTTCTCCGGCGAGCTGGCGCCCCCCGGCGTCGGCGTCGAGAAGGTCCTCAGCCTCGGAGCGGAGTCCTACGAGGGCGGCGACCCCGGCGTCTTCAACATGGCGGTCATGGGCCTGCGCCTCGGCCAGCGCGCCAACGGCGTCTCGCTCCTCCACGGCGACGTGTCGCGCGGGATGTTCCAGGGGCTGTGGCCGGGCTTCGACCAGGACGAGGTGCCCATCACCTCGATCACCAACGGCGTCCACGCTCCGACCTGGGTCGCCCGCGAGGCGCTCCAGGCAGCGGAGCGCGAGGGCGGTGCGCGCGACTGGGAGGGCCTGTCCCGCCTCTCCGACAGCGCGCTCTGGAACGTCCGTCGGGTGCTCCGCGGCAAGCTCGTCGAGGACGCCCGCGCCCGGGTGCGCGCCTCCTGGCTGGAGCGCGGCGCCTCCGAGGCCGAGCTCGGCTGGGTCGACTCCATCCTCGACCCCGACGTGCTGACCATCGGCTTCGCGCGGCGCGTGCCGTCGTACAAGCGCCTCACGCTGATGCTGCGCGACCCCGCGCGGCTCAAGGCCCTGCTGCTGCACCCGGAGCGCCCGATCCAGATCGTGGTCGCCGGCAAGGCGCACCCCGCCGACGAGGGCGGAAAGCGCTTCATCCAGGACCTCGTGCGCTTCACCGACGACCCCGAGGTCCGGCACCGCATCGTGTTCCTGCCGAACTACGACATCGCGATGGCCCAGACGCTGCTGCCGGGCTCGGACGTCTGGCTCAACAACCCGCTGCGCCCGCTGGAGGCCTCCGGCACCTCGGGCATGAAGGCCGCCCTCAACGGCGGGTTGAACCTCTCGATCCTCGACGGCTGGTGGGACGAGTGGTACGACGGCGAGAACGGCTGGTCCATCCCGACCGCCGACGGCGTCACCGACCCCGAGCACCGCGACGCGCTCGAGGCGTCGGCGCTCTACGACCTGCTGGAGAACCAGGTGACGCCGCGGTTCTACGACCGCGACGGCGCCGGGGTCGCGACGCGCTGGGTCGAGATGGTGCGGCACACGCTGCAGTCGCTCGGCCCGAAGGTGCTGGCGTCGCGCATGGTCCGTGACTACGTCCTCCAGCTCTACGCACCCGCGGCGGCCTCGACCCGCGCGCTCGGCTCCGACCTCTCCGGGGCGAAGGCCCTGGCGGCGTGGAAGGGCGAGGTGCGCGGCGGCTGGCACGGCGTGCGCGTCGACCACGTGGAGACCGAGGGCATCGGCGACGCGCCGGAGGTCGGCTCGGTGCTGCAGGTCAAGGCGTTCGTCTCGCTCGGCGCGCTGACGCCGGCCGACGTCGAGGTGCAGCTGGTGCACGGCCGGGTGGACGCCGACGACCAGCTCACCGACGTCGCGGTGGCGCCGCTGGTGCTGGCCGAGTCCTACGAGGGCGGGCGCGCCCGCTACGAGGGCACGCTGCCCCTCGCGCGGACCGGTGCGTTCGGCTACACCGTCCGCGTGCTCCCGGCGGTCGCGCGCCTCGCGTCGCCCGCCGAGCTCGGGCTCGTGGCCAACGCCGTCGCCTCCGAGCCCGCGGCCGTGGGGGCGCCCCCGCTGCGCTGAGGACCTGCGGGGTCGGGCGCACGGCACGGACGAGGACGCGGGGAGGCGGGCGGATGACGCTCATCGAGGACAGCTGGGACTCCGACGAGGAGCTCCCGTGGCCCGGCTCCCCGCGCCCGCTCGGCGTGCGCTGGGACGGCTCGGGCAGCAACGTCGCGGTGTGGTCCGAGCACGGCGAGCACGTCGACCTGTGCGTGCTGCACGACGACGACGCCGAGGAGCGGATCCCCTTGCGGGAGCGCTCCTACGGCGTGTTCCACGGCTACGTGCCGGACGGCCTGCTCGCCCCCGGCGCGCGCTACGGCTTCCGCGTCGACGGGCCGTGGGAGCCCGAGCAGGGGCACCGCTTCGACGTGGGCGTGCTGCTGCTCGACCCGTACGCGCTGGCGGTGGAGCGGCTCCCCGACGGACGGCTCGTGTCGGTGGTCGTCGACCCGGCGTACGACTGGGGCGACGACCGCTCGCCGCACACCTCGTGGACCGACACCGTGGTCTACGAGGCGCACGTGCGCGGCCTGACGAAGCTGCACCCGGCGGTGCCGGACGACCTCCGCGGGACGTACGCCGGGCTCGCCCACCCCGCAGTGCTCGAGCACCTCACCTCGCTCGGCGTCACCGCGGTGGAGCTGCTGCCGGTGCACCAGTTCGTGTCCGAGCCGTTCCTCGGCGAGCGCGGGCTGACGAACTACTGGGGCTACAACTCCATCGGCTTCTTCGCCCCGCACGACGCGTACTCCGCCCACGGCACTCGCGGGCAGCAGGTGCGCGAGTTCAAGGACATGGTGCGCAGCCTGCACTCCGCGGGCCTCGAGGTCATCCTCGACGTGGTCTACAACCACACCGGCGAGGGCGGGCCGGACCAGCCCACGCTGTGCTTCCGCGGGCTGGACAACGCCATCTACTACCACCGGCACGGGGCGGCCAACGCGGACTACACCGGCTGCGGCAACACGCTGAACGCCTCGCACCCGCAGGTGCTCCAGCTGGTGCTGGACTCCCTGCGCTACTGGGTGCAGGAGATGCACGTCGACGGGTTCCGCTTCGACCTCGCGCCGGCGCTCACCCGTGGGCCCGGTGGGGAGGTCGACCTGCACGGCCCGTTCCTCACCGCCATCCGCCAGGACCCGGTGCTGCGCGACGTCAAGCTCATCGCCGAGCCGTGGGACGTGGGCTGGGGCGGCTACCGCGTGGGGGAGTTCCCCAGCCCGTGGGCGGAGTGGAACGACAAGTTTCGCAACGGTGTTAGGGACTTCTGGCGCGGTGCCAGCTCGGGTGTCCGCGAGATCGCCTACCGGCTCTCCGGGTCCAGCGACATCTACGGCACGCGCCGCCCGCACGCCTCGGTCAACTTCGTCACCGCCCACGACGGCTTCACCCTGCGCGACCTGGTGTCCTACAACGACAAGCACAACCTCGCCAACAACGAGGACGGCCGCGACGGCACCAGCGACAACCGGTCCTGGAACAGCGGCGCCGAGGGCCCGACGGACGACCCGGCGGTGCTGGAGCTCCGCGCCCGCCAGGAGCGCAACCTGCTGGTGACCCTGCTGCTGGCCACCGGCGTCCCGATGATGACGGCGGGCGACGAGATGGGCCGCACGCAGCAGGGCAACAACAACGCCTACTGCCAGGACAACGAGCTCTCCTGGGTGGACTGGGACCTCGACGCGTCGCAGAAGTCGCTGCTCGACTTCACCCGCCGCACGCTGGCCCTGCGGCAGGGCAACGTCGCCCTGCGGCAGAAGCACTTCTTCGAGGGCCGGCCGCTCGAGCCGGGCGGTCCCAAGGACATCGCCTGGTTCACCGCCGAGGGCCGGGAGAACGACGAGGGCACGTGGTTCGACCCCTCGACGTCGACCGTCGCCGCTCGCGTGTCCGGCCGGACCGTACGCCGCCGCGGCCCCCGCGGAGAACGGTTGCACGGCAGCACCTTCCTGCTGGTGCTCCACGGCGGGGCAGAGGACCGGCAGGTGACGCTGCCTGCGACCGGCAGCTCGTCGGGGCACTGGACGCTCGTCATCGACACCGCCGACGATGCCGCGCCCGCACGGGAGTACGCCGTGGGGGAGCGCGTCCGCGCGGTGGGCCGGTCGGTGCTGGTGCTGCGGGCGGACTGAGGCTGGGGCGCGGCCCCTTTGTCCGCCCTCCCGTGCGCCACTCGCCCCTCCGTCCGCTCGCCCCCGCCCCTGCCGCCCCCACCCCTGCCGCGAAGTTGATCACGTAGCCCGATCGAGTTCAGGCCCGGCCGCACGAGGTGGTCGCCGCGGGGGTGGAACCTCGTGTGGTCGGCGCTCAGCTCGTGCGGCTACCTGATCAACGGCGTCGCCGGCGCGGAGCGGACCCCGCCCGTCGGACTCCGTGCACCGCCGCCCGTGCGCGCCCGCCGCCGTGAGCCACGCCGGGTCCCCGCGCCCGGGAGACACCCCCAGGATGTGCATGATCACGGCAAGGGGTCACGGAAGAACCGCGCAGGGGCCCGCCGCGCACGCGCCCGTCAGCGGCTGACACCCTTGCCCCGTGCCCGCCCAGCCCCGCCGCCTGCCGATGGACAACCACGTCCACACCCAGTTCTCCTACGACCGCCGCGAGCAGTCCTCGATGCGCGGCGCGTGCGAGCGGGCCCTGGAGCTCGGCATCCCCGCTCTCGCGTTCACCGACCACCTGGACTTCACGGTGTGGCAGCAGGGCGACCACGTGGGCGAGCTCGGGGTCGAGATCGAGTACCCGCCGCGGACGACCCTGCTCGACGTCGACGCCTACCTCGCCGAGCTCGAGGAGTGCCGCGGCCGCTACCCGGACCTGCGGATCCTCAGCGGAGTCGAGTCCGGGGAGTGCCACCTGTTCGCCAGCAGCCTCGACGCGGTCCTGCGCCGCGGGCGGTTCGAGCGGGTGCTCGGCTCCTGCCACGCGGTGGTCCACGAGGGCGCGCTCGTCGAGGTGGACACGCTGTTCGACGTGCTGCCGGTGGCCGAGGTGATGCAGCGCTACTTCGCCGAGGTGCTGCGCCTCGTCGAGGGCAGCAGTGCGTTCGAGGTGCTGGCGCACTGCGACTTCGCCCGCCGCTACATCCCGGAGGGCGCGGACGAGTACCTCGAGAAGGACTACGAGGAGGAGTACCGCGCGGTGTTCCGCGCCCTGGCCGCCTCCGGCCGCGCGCTCGAGGTCAACACGAAGAGCCCGCTCGCCTCCGTCGACCTGGTGCGCTGGTGGCGGGAGGAGGGCGGCGTTGCCGTCTCCTTCGGCGGGGACGCGCACGTGCCCTGGCTCGTCGGGCAGCGCTTCGCGGAGGCCGTCGACGTCGTGGAGCAGGCGGGCTTCCGGCCGGGGCGCGACGCGTACGACTTCTGGCGCCGCTGAGGCCGCTGCCCCTTGGGGCACGGGCGGCGCGCAGGCGTGCCCGCCAGGCCTACCGTCGAGGGACCACGACCCTGGACGGTGCCCCATGTCGGACCCGACGCCGCAGCTCCCCCGGCGCATCTGGGTGCAGGAGGTCGCCGTCTCGGCCGAGATGCTGCGGACCGAGGTCGAGATGGCGCGCGCCGCCGGGCTCGACCCCCAGCAGGAGGCCGCCGCCGTGGGCGTCCTGCGGCTGCTCGACATGGCCCGCGCCGCGGCGTACCGCAAGGGTCCGGTCCCCGGCTGGTTCTCCCAGCACTGGAACGGCACGCTCGTCGAGGCGGCGTACCTCAACCTCCACGCGGCCCGCGCGCTCGCCGTCGAGGTGCTCGACGAGCCCGCGCTGGCGGCGGAGATCGCGCCGGCCATCGCTCGCGCGCAGACCGCCATGCACCCCAGCGACCAGCGGCGGGTCACCGCGGACGAGCTCGCCGCCGCGCCCCTCGCGGCTCGGCGGGCGCTGGTCCGCCGGCTCGTGCGCGACAGCTACGAGGCGCTGGACCTGCAGCACACCCGCCTGCGCAGCTTCCGCAACATCGTCGTGCTCTGCGCCGCGCTCGTCACCATCCTCGTCGTCGCCACGGTCGCCGTCGTCTCCGCCCGGCCCTCGATGCTGCCGCTCTGCTTCGCGCCCCAGACCGGCAGGCTGGTGTGTCCCAGCGGGACCGCGACCGGTCCGCAGAGCGCCGACGTGCTCGTCGTCGCCCTCATCGGGCTGCTGGGGGGCGCCCTCTCCGCGACCGTGGCGGTGCGCAACCTGCGGGGGAGCTCCTCGGCGTACGACGTCCCCGCCGCGCTCGCCGTCCTCAAGGTGCCGCTCGGCGCCTTCACCGCGATCGTCGGCATCCTCGTCATCCGCGGCGGCTTCATCCCGGGGCTCACCGCCCTGGACACCCAGGACCAGATCCTCGGGTACGCGCTGGTGCTCGGCTTCGCGCAGCAGGCCTTCACCCGCCTGCTGGACTCGCAGGCCCAGACGCTGCTCACCCAGCTGCCGGCCAAGGACCCGCGATCGGAGCCGCCGGCGACGTCGGCGCGACCCACGACGGTCGCCACCGCAGCGGGCACCGTCGGGGCGGCCGACGCCACCGGGGACGTCATCGAGGCGCCGTCGCTGCCCACCCAGCGCGACGTGACCGCCGGCGCGGCCGACGGCCCGGACCAGCAGCCGGGCGGCCAGCAGCCGGGGGACCAGCCCGACGACCAGGTCGTCGACCTCCGCGACGACGCCGACCCCACCACCAGCGACGACGGTCCGCTGGAGGACGGCTCGCCCGTCCTGCCGGACGTCGTGGGCGCGGACACGCGCTGATGCGTACCTACGAACAGGCGCGGGCCGTCGCCCTGCACGAGTCGGTCAGCCCCTCGCGCCCGTCGTGGTGGCGGCACTGCCAGGTCTTCGCGCGCCAGTGCGTGGGCGCGGCGCCGTTCGGGGACAGCGCCCGGCTCGCCTGGCTGGGGGTCCCGGAGCAGCACCGGCACACGAGCTTCCCGCCGCCCGCGGGCTCCCTCGCGTACTACGGCTCGATCGAGTCGGGCGCCGGGCATGCGGTCTTCGCCGTCGACGGCGGCTACGTCTGGTCGACCGACATCGAGCGGCGTGGCAAGGTCGACAAGGTGCCGTGGGACACGGACTTCTGGAAGCACCCGTACCTCGGCTGGATCGACGCCTGCCGCTGGGGCGCGCTCCCGGTCCAGCAGGGTGAGACGCTCGCCCTCCACGCGCCGCGCCCGCCCGCCTACCGCCGCGGTCGGCGCGTCTACGCGAGCCGGATGCGCCAGGGCCAGCGGGACTCCGACAGCGTCTGGAACCTCCAGGTCGCCCTCGCGGCCAAGGGCTACCGGCTGCACCACGGCCCCAGCGGCGACTACGACCGCGCCACCCGCGAGGCCTGCGCGGCCTTCCAGCACCGGCGGGGGTGGCGGGGCAAGGGCGCCGACGGGATCGCCGGGCCGCTCACCGTGCACGCCCTCGGCCTGGTCTGGGTGGCCGGCTGACGCGGCGGCGCGCCTAGCATGGGGGCGATGGCCTACCTCGACCACGCGGCGACGACTCCTCTGCGGCCCGAGGCCGCG